>JAFLCO010000123.1 GCA_017303535.1 Planctomycetota bacterium | reverse complement strand
GGGGTCCCCTACTCCGCTTACACGCGCTTCCACGAAGTGATGGCCGAGGAAAGCTCGCAGACGGACGTCGCCGGTTTGCTCCAGCACATCCTGCCGCTCGCGCCGGGCTTGGAAACCCGGCTGGCGCGCGGAATCGACGTCCTCGACGTCGGCTGCGGCGCGGGACGAGCCATGATTCACCTTGCCGAGGCATTTCCCAAGAGCCGCTTCACGGGCTACGACCTCTCGGACGAAGCCGTGAGCTTGGCGACGCGCGAAGTCGCGAGGCTCGGTCTGAAGAACGTTTGTTTCAAAGCATGCGACTTAGGGGCGATGACCGACACGGCCGCGTTTGACTTGGTAACGGCGTTCGACGCGATCCACGACCAATCGCAGCCCGACGCCGTGCTCCGCCACATCCGCCGCGCACTTCGGCCCGACGGCTTGTTTCTGATGCAAGACATCTCCGGCTCCGGCCACTTGCACCACGATTGCAAGCACCCGGTCGGCCCGTTTCTCTACACGATTTCGTGTATGCACTGCATGTCGGTCTCCCTGGCCGGCGGCGGCCCGGGCCTCGGCGCAATGTGGGGCAAAGAAAAGGCCCTGGAAATGCTCGCGGCGGCCGGGTTCGCCAACTTCCGCGCCGAAACACTCGACCACGACCCAATGAATTTTTGGTATCTGGCGAAGGCCTGATCGGTACGAACTTTTTAGCGACGGGACAAAATCGCAAGTGGCCAAAAACGCCCTGGAATCGATCTCGTAAACGTGGAAAATACGGGGTGGCTCTTTGGCAATTCGTCTCTTTGTCTTAGCCCCGGGCGAGCCGCCCGGGGCAGCGTCGATTCCACAATCGACGTCACTTCTCGGGCCACGCTGCCCCCGGCGTACGCGGCCACGCCACTATCGACGGGGGCTAAGACGGCGGCATTTATCGCGTCTGAAAGCCCTCGCCCTTCGGGAGAGGGCGGCATTTTCTGCTTCTGCAGAAACAGAAAATGCGGGTGCGGGCCGCGCGGAAGGAAGGTTGGCTTTGATTGATCACCGGAGCCGACCTTAAGGCGGCGCGTCCCTCATCCGCCGCTTCGCGGCATTCGCCTCCGGCAGGAGGCGACAACCAACACAGTCTCCCGGTGGGAGAAGGGTTGTTGGCGGCGTCTTATTCTTGTTCCTAGTATCGACGTAAGTCGCGCAAGTGATCTTGGACTTACGTCGATTGTTCGATGTGCGCACATGGGCCAAAGTGCGCACTAAATCGAGCACTTAGTGCGCGTCGGAGCGCTTACCAACAGGGGTGCGCACTCATTCTGAGAAATAGTGCGCAGTGCGCGGGGGGATTTCGGATTTGCCGTCGTCGTAAGTCGCGCAGACGTTCTGGCACTTACGGCAATTTTGAGGCGTCCAAAGTTCGGCGACTTCGGTCACAGTCGCATGACGGCGTTGCCCGGAACTCGCTTCACGAGCCTGCGCATTTCCAGCACGCTGACCGTCGTGAGCACTTGGGCCGCCGCGAGGCCGGTGCAGGCGATCAGGGTGTCGATCGTCGTGGCTTGCCCCTCGCCGATCACCGAAAGCACCAGCTTTTCGTTGGTGTTTAGGAGTAACTCGGCCGGCTTGTGGACCGCCGGGCCGTCGCCGGCGCGGGGGGCCGATTCCGGCAGCGGGCCGAGTTCTTCGAGGATGTCATCGACGCTTTCGACAAGTTTCGCGCCGTCGCGGAGCAACTGGTGGCAGCCGTGCGACATCCGGCTATCGATGCGGCCGGGCACCGCGAAAACGTCGCGACCTTGTTCCATCGCGTGGCGTGCCGTGATGAGCGCCCCGCTGCGAAAGGCGGCTTCGACGACGACGACTCCCAGCGAAAGCCCGGCGATGATGCGATTGCGTTGCGGAAACGCGCCACTGACGGGATCGGCACGGAGCGGCATTTCGCTGATGAGTGCTCCCGAGTTGACGACCTCGGCCGCTAAACCGCGATGCTCGGGCGGATAGATCTTCGCCAAGCCGCTGCCGAGAACGCCGAACGTGCGACCTCCGGCATCCAGCGCCCCGCGGTGAGCCGCCGCATCGATGCCGCGGGCCAAGCCGCTGACGACGGTGACGCCCGCCCGAGCCAAAGCTTGTGCAAGCCGCTCGGCCACCTCCATGCCGTACTGCGTGGCATGACGGGAACCGACGAGGGCGACGGCCACGGCATCTTGCGGCTTGATGGTTCCTTGGGCGTAGAGGATCGACGGCGGATCAGAAATCGAACCGAGCCAGCTAGGGTACTGCGGCGTATCGCGAGCAATCACGGCGACGCCGGCCGCGCGGCAGGCCGCGAGTTCTTCGCGAGGATCGATTTCCGTGCGGCCGCGAATGATGGCGGCGCTGAGCTTCGGGCCGATGCCGGGCACGCTTTGCAGCTGAGCTTCCGAAGCCTCGAACACGGCCGAGGCCGAGCCGAAGCACTCGAGCAGCAATTGCGACAAACGCGGGCCGATGCCTTCGACGAGCGCGAGGCGCATTCTGGCGAGCAATGCGGAATCGTCCGCTGCCTGCCCCGGTCCGACGCGGGTCGATGGATCTTCCCCGGCGGATTGTTCGTCGTCGTCGTGTGCCAATCGCGCTGCCCTGCGCTTTCATGCTTTCGTAAGGGAAAGCCGGGCATTATAGGGGGCGACCGGTCGCCGGCCTAGCTGAGTCGACGCGGGCGAGAGCACCTGGGTGGCTGGGTCTGGAGCCGAAGGCCCAGTATCTGGGGCACCGCTTCGCTATGCCCCAGCCACCCGCAACGACATTGTTAACTTCCGTTAGCCGACGACGAACAGGTCGATCGACTCCGAAGTCGGCAGGTGTTGCACGGCGGCGTCCGTCGAAGCCAGCGTGAATGTGTCGAGAGCTTCCGGAAGTTCCTCGCGGCGGATGCGGACGTCGCGCGGGGCGTCGACGGCGACTTGTACCCGACCGCGGCCGATGCGCGTGATGATCACGCGAATGTCGTCCCCGATCCGGATCGACTCGTTCGTCTTTCGGGAGAGCATCAACATGGCAAGTTCCTTTGTGAAGCGTCGCGAATCGTTCGGCGAGCGAAAAAGGGAAACGGAACACGGCCAACGCTAGCAACTGGGCGCTAGGGTTTGATGAGCAGGTTTTGGAACTTCGACGAGATGCTTGTGAGCATGAACCACGGGACTACGACAAAGCGTCTTCCGGGCCTCGATCAAGCGGGTTTGGGAAGCCGCCGATGGTCGAAGATTGCCCGGCATTTCCGGCAGATTTCCCTTGCCCCGACCTTTTCGAGATAACTACGGCCGACGAATCGGAACGGCGGGTTTCGGTTCAAACTTTTCCCCGCGAGCGACCGATCAACATGCCCGAGCCTTCACGGAAATCCAACGGCGCCGCAGCCGCCGGGACGAACGGGTCGTCAAAGTCGACGCCGTCGTCACGACCGGCCCGAGCGGCCGCCGCGACCAACGGAAAGACCCCCTCAGCCGCCGACCCGCGAGACCGTGGTATGTTATTAAGTTCAGATTTGACCGCCAGTTTCGCAAAAGCAGGTCCGATGGGGTTGGTTCATCCGCCGCTGCAGTTTTCGCTGGGCCTGCCTTATGGGGCGGTGCTGCAGGAAACCGGCGTTCAATTCGTCGTCGTCAGCAAGTCGGCCACGGCCATGCGTGTGCTGCTGTACGACCATGTCGATGACCATGAGCCGACGGACATTATTCGCCTGAATCCGGAGCTGGACCGCTGGGGGGACGTGTGGAGCGTGTTCGTGCCGGGCATCGGCGCCGGGCAACTTTACCACTTTCAGGCCGACGGGCCGTTTGACCCCGCGCGCGGGCAGCGGTTTAACGGCAAGGCCCGACTGATCGACCCTTACGCCCGCGCACTGGCCGGCAAGTTTCAACAAGCGACCGACGGCATCATTCGGCCGCCGAAGTGCGTAGTGGTCGACGACACGTTCGATTGGCAAGGAGACCGCCACCTCAAGCGGAACCTTTCCGAAAGCGTGATCTACGAGATGCACGTGAAGGGATTCACGGCCTCAAAGTCGAGCGGCGTGAAGCACCCGGGCACGTACCGCGGGATCATCGAGAAGATTCCGTACTTGAAGTCGCTGGGGGTGACGGCCGTCGAGCTGATGCCCGTGCACGACTTTCCGACCGAAGGTTGGTTCGGCGAGACGTTGCCGCGCGTGAACTATTGGGGCTACGACCCGATGGCGTTCTTTGCGCCGCATCGAGGCTACGCGGCGTCGAAAGAGCCGGGCGGTCAGTGCCGCGAATTCAAGGAGATGGTCCTCGAGCTTCACCGAGCGGGCATCGAGGTCATTCTCGACGTCGTGTTCAATCACACGTGCGAAGGGAACGAGCACGGCCCGACGCTGAGCTTTAAGGGGCTCGAGAACAACGTCTACTACATGCTCGCGGGCAACGGCGAGCACTACAAGAACTACTCCGGTTGCGGCAACACGGTCAACGGGAATCATCCGATCGTTCGCGAGATGATTTTCCATTGCCTCCGCTACTGGGTGCACAACTACCACGTCGACGGGTTCCGTTTCGACTTGGCGTCGATCTTGAGCCGCAACCGGAACGGCGATCTCGTGCCGAATCCGCCGCTGGTCGAGGCCATTGCGGAAGACCCGCTGATGGCGGACACGAAGATCATCGCAGAAGCTTGGGATGCCGCAGGTGCGTACCAAGTGGGAGCGTTCGGCAACCGACGCTGGGCCGAATGGAACGGCCGGTACCGTGACGACGTGCGCCGCTTTTGGCGGGGTGACCCCGGCACACTCGGTGCACTGGCGACGCGTTTGGCCGGTTCGAGCGACTTATACGCTTCGAGCGGTCGCCGGCCGTATCACAGCATCAACTTCATAACCTCGCACGACGGCTTCACGATCAACGACCTCGTGAGCTACTCGTATAAGCACAACGAGGAAAACGGCGAAGACAACCGCGACGGCGACAACCAGAACTACAGCGAGAATTTCGGCGTCGAAGGCCCGACGCGTCGTAAAGACGTGAACATGTGGCGGAGTCGGCAGATCCGCAACTTTCTGACCACGCTCTTGCTCAGCCAAGGCGTGCCGATGGTCGTCTCGGGCGATGAATGCCGCCGGACGCAGAAAGGCAACAACAACGCCTATTGCCAAGACGGGCCGATTTCGTGGTTCGACTGGTCGCTAGTTCAGAAGCATGCCGACTTGCTGCGGTTTACGACGGCGCTGATTCAGTTTCGCAAGAACCAACCGACCGTCCGACGTGCGAGCTTCGTGAGCGGCCATTATGGCGACGATCACACGCTGCCGGACGTTGCGTGGTTTAACGCCGACGGCATCACGCATGATTGGAACGCGTTCGACCACAGCATGGTGAGCGTGTGGGGCGCCGCGCCGAGTCCGGCAGGAACGAAGCACCCGGCGCGACACGTGATGATGTTCATTCACGCCGGCTCATTGCCGCGGGAATTCAAACTTCCGCAATTGGCGAGACGCGAGCCGTGGCGATTGTTCCTCAACACGGCGGCGGAGAGCCCTTTCGACGTGTTTCCGGAGTTCGACGGCCCCGCGCCGCCGGACAGCGGCAAACTCATCGTGCCTGCCCGATCGATGTTGTGCTTCGTTTCGCCGCCGATCTTTAAGACGGGGCGGTAATCTCGGTGGACCTGCGGTTTCGCGGTTAACCGCACGCGGCGACGGCAAAGTTTGGCGCGCGTGCGGATTGTCGCAACAGCACCGATTTGTCGAGGCATGAGGCAACGGTTCGTCGATAAATACCCCAGGCGCAGCTTTGCCCAAGGATCGGGCTTTCGACGGACGACGGGAGGGATACCGTGGCTTACCTTCGCACGATCGCGGCGTTTGTCGTCCTGGCTCTCGGTGCACGCTGCGTTTCCGCTGCGGACCAGATCGCCTGGCACTCGGAAGTTGCCGCGGCAGTGGCCGCTGCCGAACAGCGCGACCTGCCGATCTTGGTCTACCTGACTTCGTCGCACTGCCCGTACTGCGTGAAGATGAAGAATCAGACCCTTGCGGCGGCGCCTGTGGTGGCGGCGGTCGGCGAGAAGTTCGTGGCGCTGACCGTGGCTCGCGGCACGGCTCCGGAACTTGAAAGGCGGCTCGCCGTCAGGGCTTACCCGACGACCGTCGTTCTGCGTGTCGACCAATCGGAGATCGGCCGCGTGACGGGCTTTGTCTCGCCGACGCAATTGACGACGTCGCTGGAGCGGTTTAACGCCATACACGTCGCCGCCAAGCCGGCCGCGACAGTGAAGTAAGTCGAGCGGATGCGCTACACCAATCCGTTGCGAGCCGCCCAAACTGCGGCCTGGGTGCGATCAGTGACGCCGATCTTGCGAAGCATGTGCTGAACATGCTCCTTTACGGTTTCCGCGCTGATGCCGAGCTGTTTGGAGATATCTTTATTCGTTGCGCCAGAAGCGAGAATAATGAGGATTTCCGTCTCGCGGGGCGTCAGTGGCGCATGTTCGCCAACTCCGGGTTTCGACGCCTTCACGAAGTTGGTCAGGCGGCGTTGATCGGTTCGTTCCCAAAGCGACTCGCCTGCTGCGGTTCGCCGTACGGCATCCGTCAGCTTCTGAAAGTCCGCCGACTTATAGACGTAGCCATTGGCGCCGTCGGCATAGGCCCGCGCTTCATGCGACGGATTGTCGTGAGCCGAGAAGAGCAGCACATTCACCGGGGGGGACAGTGCCCGCAATGGGGCGACGAAAGCCAGTCCGTCGTCGTCGCCGATGCGAACGTCGAGCAACACTAAGTCCGGCCGATCTTGAATCGCGGCATCCACAAGCCCCTCGACCGTCGCGGCGTCACGAAGAACGACGAATCCGGCCGTTTCCAACATGCTCCGCAGACCGGAGCGGATGACATCGTGATCGTCGATGATGTGAACGCGAATGGGCATAGACGGAGACTAATGCAACTATCTCAGTGTTCATTCCGGACACGGCTAGCGGGGGGCCACCATTCGAATGAGTAAGTACCATACCATCCGGGCGGGTGGTGGTAAAGTATCACACTCGTGAAGCATTACTAGGTTGCGAATGAACCGTCATCGGCTTCTGTCGTGAAGACACTGCACAATGGGATGTCGGCACTGCGGAGTGCCGGCTTGGAATGAGAGTCACGGAACCTCTAAACCGAACAATCGAGCGACGCGTTGATGGAAGTCGATCTCTGGTTTGCCGACTACGCCGCGTTGCGGTGCGAGGAACTGGCCTCCTCGTCCGACGGAATCCTCGACACCGAAGAACTCGCACGGCGCAACCGCTTCGTGTTTGAACGCGACCGACGAAGCTTCGCGGTCTCGCATGTACTTCTACGACGCGTATTAAGCCGCTACGCGCCCCTTGCGCCCGCTGAGTGGCGATTTGACTTCAATACTTGGGGCAAACCGCGAATTGCCAATCCGAATTTGGAGCGAGCGGTTTACTTCAACCTTTCGCACACGCGCGGCGCGGCGTTGGTCGGAGTGTCGTACGACTCCGAGATCGGCGTCGACATCGAACAAACCGAGCGCGACGCTTCGTGTGTGGAACTCGCCGATCGCTATTTTTCCCCGACGGAAGTTCGCGCTTTACGCGAGTTGCCGTCCTCTTCTCAGCAGCGAGAACGTTTTTTTGAACTGTGGACCCTTAAAGAGTCGTACATCAAAGCGCGCGGAATGGGGTTGGCGATACCGCTGGATCAGTTCTCGTTTAGCTTTCCGCCGGGCGACACGTCGTCAGCCGAAGTGACGCCGAGGATATCGTTCAGCCCGACGCTCGGCGACAGTCCGGATGTATGGCAATTTATCCAGCGACCGATCGGCGCGAGCTTCCGGGCCGCGGCGGCCGTACGAACTTCGCCGGGTGCGACCGTGCAGTTTCTGTGGAAACAGACGACAGGCGATTTCGTATAAACTAAGAATTCGTTTCTTCTAGCGGCTCAACCGACGAAAAAGCCTCGCCAAGCTAGGGCTTGGCGAGGCTTGATTAATGCTACTGAGTATTGCGCGGCAGCGGCTTAGTTTTCGAGGGCCGCGTAGGCCGCAACATTCACACACTTCGATTCTTGGCCGCCGTACGGATAGCTGTTCGTGTCGCAGAAGTCGAAGCCGTCGCCGAATTCGCCGCCGCCGGAGTGAGCGCCGTGGCCGGTGACGCCGCTGTAGCTATACGATTGATTGATGTTGGCAAAGGCCTGGGCCACATCGGCCAATTCGGTAACAACCGAATCACGCACGCTCTTCAGACCGACGATGACGCCGAGCACGAGCACCGTGCCGACGAGCATGATTTCCGCCGAGACGATGGCACCGGCGTCTTCTATCCACAAACGAGCGACAAGAGTCTTCATTCCTACAATCCCCGTGATTGCATCGCCCGACGTGCCAAGGTGTCTGGTGATCGTGCTACGACGCGTAGCGGATCGATCGGCAAGTTGCGTCAGGCGAACGGAAGATTGAGAAGCAGGGGCTGTGCCGAGCGTGGCCGAAGCCTCATCAGGGAAGCCAGTCCAAGACCGCAATACGCCTGATTTTACGGGCGTTTCGACGATTCTTGTTGGATTCGTCCGGCGTCGCGAAACAGCACGGCATGTGGCCTCGCCACGACAGTGATGTTTCTACATGTGGCGGCCAGGCAACAACTCCGCGGCTTCGATGCCTCCGCACGACCGTTACGACCGGTAAGCTCTGAGCCGACGTGAAGCCGCGAGCGCGAGTTGTCGAATGCTATCTTTGAACGCGTTTATTTGCGTTGTTTTAATTGGCGTCGATCGATCATGTGCTCTTCGTGCTCTTCCGTCAGCGGCGCCATTAGTAGCGTCTTACAGGCCAAGCAGAATCAGGTCTCGACGCAGATCGGCGTGGCCGTAATCGCCAAAGGCTTGGAAGCGACGCAGGTGCAGGGAGAAGCGGCCGTGGCATTATTGGAAGCCGCCGGCGAAATCGCCCAACAACTCGGTAAAGGCCTGCAGTTCGACGCTCAAGCCTAGCGAGTGCGCACTCGCGGCTTTTCGCGGGCATTGATCCCCGGCACCGGCGAAGTTCCAATGTCCGGCTCCTCAGATTCGGAGCCGACTATGAAAATTGTTTGCTATCCGGCCCTCGACGCCGACCGCGCCCGGAAGTTCGCCGAAGCGGCCGGTCGTGCAACCGTCGTACAAGCCGCGAGTCTGGAAGCAGCGCAGGCGGCCGTCGTCGACGCCGACGGATTCTTCGGAAAGCTCACGCCTGCAATTTTGTCCGCGGCGAAAAACCTACGGTGGGTGCAATCGCCGACGGCGAGCCTTGAGCACTATTTGTTTCCCGCGCTCGTCGAGCACCCTTGCACGCTTACGAACATGCGAGGGATTTTCTCGGACGTCATCGCCGATCACGTGATGTCGTACGTGTTGTGCTTCGCCCGAAATCTTCACATTTACCTGCGGCAGCAGGAAGCGAGGCTCTGGCGTCCGGTCGGCGATGAACCGGGTGCAGGGCAGAACTTTGTGACGGGGCCCGGTCTGGCGACGCCGCGCGACCTCGCGCATCTGCATCTCGCCGATTGCACCATGGGTGTCGTCGGGTTCGGAGCGATCGGACGTGAGACGGCGCGCCGGGCCGCTGGATTCGGGATGCGCGTTCTTGCCGTCGATCCGGTCGTGGCTGATCGGCCGGAATTCGTCGATTCACTTGGCGACATGGGTCGGCTGGGAGAACTGTTGGCGGTTGCCGACTTCGTCGTCGTTTGTGCGCCGCACACACCGGAAACGGAGGGAATGTTTGATCGCCGACTGTTTCAGGCCATGCGAAACTCGGCGTTCTTCATCAATATCGGACGCGGGGCTATCGTGCGACTGGACGATCTTGCTGCGGCCCTGGAGGCAGGCGAGCTTGCCGGCGCCGCGCTCGACGTGTTTGAGACCGAGCCGCTTCCGGAAAGCCATCCGCTCTGGCAAATGCCGAACGTTCTGATCACGCCGCATGTCGCGGCCTGCTCGCCGCGGATCGCCGAGCGGCATTTGGAAGTGCTGCTCGACAATGTGCGGCGTTTTGCGGCAGACGAGCCCTTGCGAAACGTCGTGGATAAGCGGAAGTGGTTCTAAACGGCCGTTTGTCGAAGTACCGCTCACCCCCTACCCCTCTCCCGCAAGGGGCGAGGGGAGCCAAACAGTATCTGGCTTTTCAGTTGGCGTTACGCTTTGCGGAATACTGAGCCGTGGTCGACTTCGGTAAAGCCAAGCTTCTTATAAAGCGCAAGGGCCGCCGTGTTGTGAATCATGGTTTGCGTTTCGACGAGCGACACGCCGTAGTTGCGCAGCTGCATGATCGCTTCGCCGATCAGAAACATGGCCAAACCCTGCCGTTGCAGTTCGGGCCTCGTCGCCAGATCGACAAGCCCGGCGGTTTGCACGCCCCAGGCCGCCGACTGGGTTTCCATCATCCAGAAGGTGAGGTGAGCCGCACTTTCGACGGCCGGCGATTTGACGTCGACGTCGAATCGGACTTGCGCGAAGTCGCCGGTGGTGCAGGCTTCCCACCACGTGCGCGGCGGCGGGTCGTTCGTAAGCCGAAGGCTCGCATTGCGTCGCCATTGCATCAGTCGGCGATCGACGGGCGGGCGGAACGTCGACGTCTCGCGATGCAAAACGACGACACGGTCGATCTCGTGGTAGCCTGCCGAGCGAAACAGTTGTTGCGCCGGTCGGGACGATTCCAAAACGCCGGGCAGTTCACTGCCGCCGTACATGCCCAGGTAGAAGCCGTTCAAATGGCCGACGCCGCCGGCGTAGAGCACGCCTGCGCCTTGCGTACGCAGGTAGTCTTCGGCCCGATTCAATAGTTCACGGCCGATGCCTCGACGCTGATAATGGGCCTTGGTCATCACAAGATGGGTGACGCCCATCGTTTTCGACACGGCGTCACCGGCGTCACTGGGTCCGAAAGCCGCGTGAGCGAAGCCGACCGGCGTGTTGTCGTCGCAGGCGACGATAAAGCCGTGTGGATCGAAGTATTGCTTCGCCAAGATCAGCTGGTCGAAGATGTCGACCGTCATCGGCTGCGCAAGAGCCCGCTCCGGCGGTTGCGATCGCCAAATGTCGACCAGGTGCGGCGGGTCGGAATTGCGAAACGTGCGATAAACGATCGACAAGCAAGACCTCGGCCAACGCGAACCGAATGCGACGGAATGACCGCCGGGCTGCGCAGATTACCGCACAGGGCCGAATGCCACAAGCACGGACCGGTCTGATAGTGGGCACTCTCGGCACGTTAGCCGGCTTCACGAACCTGCACGGCTTCCACTTCGACACGCACCTCGAACGTCGGCTGCACCAGTGCTTTGCGGAGTTGGAACTCTCCGGTGCGGACGTCGAATTGCCAGCCGTGCCAAGGGCAGGTGACGATGCACCCTTGCACCGCCCCTTTAGCCAGCGGCCCGCCTTGGTGAGGGCAGACGCCATCGAGAGCATAGAAGGTGCCATCGACGTTGAATAGCGCGACCAAGCGATCACCGACGACGACTTCCTTGCCGGAGCCGGGCGGGCATTCGTCGACTCGACAGACGGTGGTCCACATGGAGCGTGTTCGTCGGGCTACGAAAACGCGCCGCGCAAACGCGGCGGTTAAACGCTGAGGAGCTTACGCACTGGTTTACTTGTCGACCTTAATCTTGCGCGCGTTGAGCGGCGGATCCTTGTCGAGCGGCAGCGTAACCGGCTTGCCCGATTCGGCGGCCTTGTAGATTGCGAGGATGATTTCTACCGAACGCCGCCCTTCGCGACCGTCGACGCTCGGCGTGGTGTTCTTCTTCACGGCGTTGAGCAGGTCTTCAAATTGCCTCGCGTGCCCGTGATGGCCGATCGCCGTCGGGTCGCCCGCGCCGCCGCCGGTGCTCTTGCGCGAGTTCATCGCTTCAAGAATCATCCGGTCGCGCTTGTCGGCCTTTGCGAAGTCCCACTTCACGAGGTCTTCTTCTTCCATGCAAGCCGAGCCTTCGGATCCGTGCACCTCAATTTTCTTGAGGTAGCCGGGGTAAGCGGCTGTCGTGGCTTCGATGACGCCTAGCGCGCCGTTGGCGAACTTCAGCGTCGCGACGGCCGTGTCTTCGACCGCAATTCGTTCGTGAGCCAAGGTCGCCCATTGAGCTCGAATCTCGACGACCGGGCCCATCAGCCAGGTGAGGATGTCAACGCTGTGAATCGCCTGATTCATCAGCGCGCCGCCGCCGTCGAGTTCCCAGGTGCCGCGCCACTTCCCGCTATCGTAGTATTGCTGCGTGCGGAACCATTTGACGTACGCGTCGCCCATTGTGAGCTTGCCGAAGCGGTTGCCGTCGATCGCTTTCTTAATTTCGCGGCTCGAGTCATGGAAGCGCGAAGGAAAGATCGTCGCCAGCTTCACCTTGTTTTTGTCGCAAGCCTCGATGATGGCATCGCACCGCTTGAGCGTGATTTCCAGCGGCTTCTCAACGATGACGTGCTTACCAGCTTTGGCTGCGGCGATGGCCGGTTCCATGTGGGCGCCGCTGGGAGTGCCGATCGTCACGACGTCGACCTTCGGATCGGCCAGCATCTCGTCGAGGCTCGAGTAGGCCTTGCACTTATAGGTGGCGGCCAACTTCTCGGCGGAGGGCGTGTAGTTGTCGAAGCAGGCGACGAGCTTCGCGCCTTTGATGTCGCCGATCGCCTTGGCGTGGAAATTGGCGATCATACCGCAGCCGATAATGCCGAAACCGAAGGGCATGCGAAGTGTCCTCTCGAAGCTGTGAAGTTGAGCGTGCCGTGGCCATTCAACGAAAGAAGCGGCGATTATAGGCCGCGCGGCGCGGTAGAGCAAACCGCCACACTGGCGGCGAAGCCTGCGGGAAGCTCGCCTTTTCCCTAGCAAACCCCGCCGCTAGAATTCCGGCACAATGTGCGCCGTGGCCGATAACGTGGGCGGCGCCGCCGAGCGATTGCGATCGCTCGCACGCCGCCTCGATGTGGAAAGCGGCTTCGACGAAGTGTTGGCCAGCCTGCACGCCGGGCATGGAGCCACGCTCGACGGAGTTCGGGGCTCAAGCTGCGCGCTCGTCGCGTCGGCGCTTGTCGAGCACTCCCCGTCGACGCTCTGCATCGTTTGCCCTCACCCGGCCGATATCGACGAATTCTGCGACGAACTCGGTCTGTTCACGGCCGAGCGAGTCGAAAAGTTCCCGGCCTGGGAAACATTGCCGACCGAACTCGTCGTGCGCGACGAAGTGTACGGCGACCGGATGCGGCTGTTGAAGCTGTTTGGCGAGGACGCCCCGCCGAAGCTGGTCGTGACCAGCATCCAGAGCACGTTGCAACCGGTCCCGCCGCCGGAATTGCTGGCCTCGCAAACGCGGCGATTTCGCGTCGGCGAGACGATCGAGCCCGAGGCCCTGTCGCGGTGGCTCGTTGAGCAAGGCTTTGAGAACACCGGCGCGGTGGAACTTCCCGGGGAGTTCTCGCTCCGCGGCGGCATCCTCGATCTGTTTGCCGCCGATTGGTTTGACCCCGTCCGCGTCGAGTTTTTCGGCGACAGCATCGAATCGATCCGCCGCTTCGACTTGGCTACGCAGCGCAGCCTGCAACCGCTCGAGGCCGTCGATGTCACGGTGATGAGGCCCGACGCTGCCCGCGGCGAACACTTGGCCGCGTATTTGCCGAAGAACACCTGGGTGTTGTTGGTCGAGCCGAACGAGCTGGAGGAAGAAGGGCGGCATTATCTCTCGCGAATTGAGAAGCCCGACGGGCTTTTCACCGTTTCCGATTCGCTTCGACGGCTGTACTCGTTCCCCTCCGTGACGGCTTCGGCGATTTCCACGTCGTCGCTCGAGACGACCTGCCATCTCAAGATCGAGTCGGTCGAACGCTTCAGCGGCGATATCGGCAAAGTCCGGGGCGAACTCGAAACCATCGCCGAAGGCCAAGAGTTGTTCGTCGTCTGCGGCACCGAAGCCGAGGCCATGCGGCTGGCTGAAGTATTCGCCGGGACCAAGCCTGCCGCAGCCGGGCGATTGCACTTTCCACTCGGTTTCTTGCGGGCCGGGTTCCGTTTGCTGAGCGACAAGCTGCTCTTGGTCAGCGGCAGCGAACTCTTTCATCGCGAAGAAGTTCGCCGCCCGTCGCGCCGTCGCCTCGGTCGCGTGATCGACAGCTTCCTCGACTTGCGCGAGGGAGATTACGTCGTTCACATCGGCCACGGCATCGGCAAGTACCGCGGCATGCGGCTGCTCGAGAAGGACGATCGGGCCGAAGAGCACTTGGAGTTGGAGTTCGACGGCGGCACGAAGATTTTTGTGCCCACGTCGAAGATCGACCTCGTACAGAAGTACGTTGGCGGCCAAAAGTCGCGGCCGCCGCTGGCTAAGATCGGCGGCACGACCTGGGCTAAGAAAAAAGCCGCGGTGCAGGAAGCCGTCCACGACATGGCGGCCGACATGCTCGACCTGCAGGCGGCCCGCGCCGTGCGGCAGGGCATTGCATTTCCGCCCGATACGGAATGGTGTCGGGAGTTCGACGCTTCGTTCCCGTACACGGAAACGCCCGACCAGGCCCTGGCGATTCGCGCGAGCAAAGAAGACATGATGTTACCGCGACCGATGGACCGGCTGATTTGCGGCGACGTCGGCTACGGCAAAACCGAGGTGGCCATGCGGGCCGCGTTCAAAGCGGTCGACTCCGGCTATCAGACGGCCGTCCTCGTGCCGACCACGGTTCTCGCCGATCAGCATGGTCGCACGTTCAAGAAGCGGATGGCCGAGTTTCCTTTCAAAATCGCGGTGCTCAGCCGATTTTGCTCGCCAAAAGAAGAACGCGAGATTTTGCAAGGCATGGCCGACGGCTCGCTCGATATCGTCGTCGGCACCCATCGCATGGTGTCGCAAGACGTCAAGTTTCACAACCTGGGGCTAATCGTCATCGACGAAGAGCAGCGGTTCGGCGTGGGCGTGAAAGAGAAGCTTAAGGCCCTGCGGCAAGTCGTCGACGTGATGACGCTCAGCGCTACCCCCATCCCGCGCACGCTGCATATGTCGCTGCTCGGGCTGCGCGACATTTCCAATCTTGAAACCCCCCCTTCCGATCGCTTGGCGATAGAAACTCGGGTCACCCGCTTCACGCCCGAGATCTTTCGCGCCGCGGCCTTGCGCGAACTCAACCGCAACGGGCAGATGTTTTTCGTGCACAACCGCGTGAAAGATATCAAGCAGGTCGCGGCGAAGCTCCAGTCCATCGTGCCGGAGATGCGCATTTGCATCGGGCACGGCCAGATGGCAGAGGGTGAACTCGAAGATGTCATGCTCGATTTCATTGCCCACAAGTACGACTGCTTGTTGGCGACGACGATCATCGAGAGCGGGCTCGACATACCGAACGCCAACACGATTTTCATCGATGAGTCCGATCATTACGGCCTGGCCGACTTGCATCAACTTCGCGGCCGCGTAGGGCGCTACAAGCATCGAGCCTACTGCTACATGTTGCTCGACGAGAACAAGCCGCTGACTTCAACGGCGGCAAAGCGACTGGCCGCGATCGAAGAGTTCAGCGAGATGGGGGCCGGC
>JAFLCO010000122.1 GCA_017303535.1 Planctomycetota bacterium | reverse complement strand
TGATCGGCGGATCGTACTTCCCCAACTTTACGGATATGCGGCTCATTCGCTGACGCCGCCGGACGTCGCCGCTGGGTGCGGCGCGATTGCTGAAATTTACGAGGGACGGATTCCTCATGTCGATGCTCGAAGTCAAAGGCTTGGTGAAGATTTACGGCCGCCGCCGCGTGGTCGACGGCGTCGATTTCGACGTCGGCGTCGGCGAGATCGTCGGGCTGCTCGGCCCCAACGGCGCCGGAAAGACCACGAGCTTTCGCATGGCTTGCGGCATGATCGAGCCCAACGCCGGCAGCGTCTTTCTCCAGGGCGTCGAAGTCACGAATTGGCCGATGTACCGCCGCGCCAAAGAAGGCGGAATGGGCTACCTCGCGCAAGAGTCGAGCGTGTTCCGCAAGCTCACCGTCGAAAAGAACCTGCTTGGCGTGATGGAGATGCTCGGCATCGATCGCAAGACCCGCAAGCGCCGGGCCAATGAACTTATCGAGCAGTTTCACATCGGGCACATTCGCAAGAGCCTGGCTCAATCACTTTCGGGCGGCGAGCGTCGCCGGCTAGAAATCGCCCGTTGCCTGGTCTCGAATCCGAAGCTGATTCTGCTCGACGAACCGTTCACGGGCATCGATCCCGTGACCGTGGCGGGCATTCAGGAAATCATTCGCGATCTGAAGGCCGCGGGCATGTCGATCCTAATCACCGATCACCACGTGCGCGAAACGCTTCAGATCACCGACCGCAGCTACGTCATTCGCGGCGGCAAGGTGCTATGCCACGGCCGGCCGCAAGAGGTGCTGCAGAACGCCGAAGCGAAGAAGTATTACTTCGGCGAGTCGATGGATATCGGCGTCGGCGGCGGAGATGATGCCGACGACGATCGGCGCGACGCGGCGTAGCGGTTTAATCTTTGTCGCCGTCGCGGAGCCCGAGGCGAGCGAGCCAGCGGCCTCCGGCGGCTTTCTTGGCGTCGCCGGTCTCGATGATCACGGCCCCGATATTGCCGCCGCATTCGGCGAGCCGCTTCTCAAAGTCGGATTGTTTCTCGATGAGTTCGGCGCGCTCACGAGCCAGCTTGGCCCGTTCGATCGAAGTTTCGACTTCGGCCGCGCGCAACTTCTCTTCCCATTGCCGCTTGAGGTCTTCGATCTGCGAGCGGTGCTGTTGAATGAGTTCGTCGTCTTCAATGGCGGCGGTCAGTGCCGCGGCGCCGACGGTGAATTCGCCGACGTTGCGACGCTGCTCCTCGAGAACCCGCTTGAGTTCCTCGATCTCGCGTTCCTTGTCGGCGACGATGCCGTCGGTGATGCGGATGGCTCCTTCGATCGTCAGGCGATCGGCCTTTTGCGTCGGTTGCGCTTCGTCGAACTCCGACTCCAGCGCCGCCAGCAGTCGGCGTTTCTGCGATTCCCAATCCATCGCCATGTCGCCGCCGCCGGAAGTTCCGCCCGAGGCGTGCGCGGCGGCTTGCGACTTCTCCAACGTCGCATTGCGTTGCCGCAGATCGCGAAGGTCTTCCTGCGCCATGGCCAAGGCCCGCTGCAGGTCTTCGACGTCGTCCGCCGCGTCGCGCAGTTTCTCGGATTCCGAAAGCTGCGCCCGAGCATCGCTCAGCAGTTGCCGCAAATCGGTCGCATCAGCTTCGGCGTCTTGGACGCGTCGTTCGTAGTCGGCGACGTCGATCAACGATTGCTGGGCCGCGGCCGCCTCTTGTCGGGCCGTTTGCAACTGGGTGCGGGCTTCGGCCAGGGCCGCTTCCGCCTCCATGAGCGAGGTAGCGCGTTCGGCCAACGATTGACGGGCCCGAACCAGTTCGTCGCGGAGCGTCGAGTCGTCGGCGCGGGCCGCCAGCGCGGCCGAAGCTTCCGCGGCTTGGCGTTCTAGCTCCTCCGCGCGGGTTTGCAATTGCCGCTCGCGACGATGGAGTTCGTCGGCCCGAGCTTGCAGTTGTTCGTCGGCCCGCTGCTGATCGCGGCGGAGGGCCTCGCGTTGTTCGTTAAGTTCGGCGGCGATGCGACGGCGCTGGGCCTTGGTCCGCGCTTGTTCGGATTCGAGTTCCTCTTCCAGGCTTTCGTGCCGGCGCAGCTTGTCTTCGAGCCGCTGCTTTAAACGGGCGACCTCCTCTTGCTCGACGGCGAGTTGCCGCCGCTCGGCGGTAATTTCTTGGAGCGCGGCCTGCGCGCGCTGCTCGGCTTCCACGGCCCCGCTGCCGCGAGCATCGGCGGCCTGCAGCAAGCGCTCGACTTCCGAACGCCGCTCTTCCAGTTGCTTCACTTCGGCCGCAAGCTGCTTCTCGCGTTCTGCGAGTTGGGCTTCGCGGGCCGCGGTTTCGCGCGAGAGAGCGCCGCCGCGATGGGCGGCCGTGTCGTCGATCAGGCGTTTGACGACGCCTGCGATTTCCGCTTCCGCCGAAGCCGTCGACTCCGTCAGTTCGCCGAGAAAACGGCGTATCTGTTCGCGCTGTTCGGCGAACGGCAAGGCCGACGACGTTTCACGACGTGTTTCCACCGGCGCAGCTTGGCGGAGTTCGTCCATGGAGTGTGGCAACGCGGGAACTCGAACAGGTGGGAAGCAGGCGATGTGGGGAGGGCGGGCGAAACTCGTCCCCCGATGGCAACCATAGGTCAGAAATCCGGAGCGAGCAAATTCCGGCGACCAACGCTCGCCGCAGGTCCGATTGTTCCGGCGAGGGATAGCTGAACAATGTCGAATTCGGGAGCGAGCTTCACCAAGCCCTGCCCTCGCGCTCTATTTTGCCGGGTGCTTCGGACGATCCATCAAGACGATGCCCAGCGTCATCAGGCCGACGCCTGCGAACAGTGCGGCCGTCGAGGATTCGCCGAAGTACAGCACGCCGGCCACCGCGGCCATCGCCGTTTGTGAGGCGTTGACCACGTTCACGTAGGCCACGGGTGTCAGCTGTAAGGCCCGCGTGAGCAGGAAAAAGCCGCCGGCGTTGAATAAGCCGCCCAAAAGCATGACGGCGAAATCATCGGAGGTCGTAGCCAAGATGCCGCTGATGCCGAGTCGCACCAGGCTCATCGCGCCCAGGCTCGCCAGGCCCGCGATGCTGATGATGAGCAGCACGACGGACGAATGCACGTTGCCGGTGACGGAGCGGCGAATGACGACGCCGAGCACCGAGTAGGCCGCGCCGGAAATGCACGTCGCCCCGATGGCCAGCGCCGTTTGCCAGGTGTCGAGCGTCGGCAGGCCTGAGCTGGTCGCAGGATCGAGCGGTTTGGCTTGGCTCGTGTGCCAGCCGAGCAGGCCGATTGAAAGACAGAGCAATCCCATTGCGCCGATCGAGCGCAAGCTGATCGGCTCCTTCAAGTAAAAACGTCCGAGCAGCGAGCCCATCACGATGATCGTGCTAAACGTGAGCGGCACGGCCGCGGCCAGCCCGATGCGGCTGATGCCGTATTGAAAGGCCACGTTGCCGCCCAGATGAGCGAATAGCCCCGTGAGTAGCAGCTTCGCGACGACGGCCGAGCCCGGATAATTCGCTAGGCCTTGGAATCGGCGATTGCTCACGATCGCGGCGGCGATTACGAACGTCGGCACCGCCTTCAGGAGCGACACCCAGTACATGTCGCAGTGCGCGGCGGCCCGCAGGCACATGTTGGTCAGCGTGTAGAGCACCGCTGAAACCAGTGCGAGGACCGTGCCCGCCAATACGTTGCGGGCATGCAGGGCCGAAGCGGCCGCGTGAGGGTCCCCTTCCTCGGGAGGAATCGCGGGCACCGAAGAGGATTCGACCAGCGCTTCGTCTTCGATCTTCATGCGCCGGCCGCCACAGGTTGCGGCCAATCAGGGTTGAGGAACCGACCGTTTTCGCTGATGAGCTTGCCGTCGACGAAAATCTGCCCGCCCTGGCGCAAGTCGCAAACCATGTCCCAGTGCAGGCCCGACTCATTCACGCCGCCAGTTTCCGGGTACGACGAACCGACGGCCGCATGGAACGTGCCGCCGATTTTCTCGTCGAAGAGCGTGTTCTTCGTGTAACGCTCGACGGAGTAATTCGTGCCGATGGCGATTTCGCCGAGCGTGCGTCCGCCGGCGTCTTGATCGAGCATCGCGATGAGGAACTCTTCCCCTTTGTCGGCCTTCGCATCGACGACGCGGCCGTCGCGAAAGGTTAGCCGGATGCCGTCGCACTCTCGGCCACCGTGCACGGCCGGAAAGCTGTAGCAGATCACGCCGTTCACGGCGTCTTCAATCGGGCCGGTGAACACTTCGCCGTCGGGGAAATTTTCTTTGCCGTCGCAATTGATCCAGCGGCGACCGGCGACGGCCAGCGTAATGTCGGTCCCTTGCGGCGTGACGAAACGGATTTCCTTTTTATCTTGCAGGTAGTCGGCCAGCCGCTGTTGCCGCTCGCTCACACGCCGCCACGCGGCCGCCGGGTCCTCGTAGTGCAGCAGCCCGCCGCGGCGTGGCAAGGAAACTGAGTACCGCACCAGCGCAGTTTTCCTTCGGCCGCACGCTGGAAGAAGCGGTTCATCATCGGCCGCCGCGCTTGCCCGGCCAACGCTTGACGGGCCGCCGGCACTTGGGTGAGCGACTTCGTATTGTCCTCGCCCCACAGGCTGATCGAGACGTCAATCGCCTCGACGATCTGCAGATCTATCGGGCTCGCGAACTTCAATTGCTCGTCCGAGGCTTCGAGCAGTTTCGTTTCCTGGCATTCGTCGAGCGAGATGTTAAGAAACGGATTGCCGCCGGCCTTAATCACGGCCCGATATAAGGCCGCCAGCAGCGGACGCCCGACGACCGGCCCTGAAAGCCGGACCAAATCGCCCGGCTTCACCGAGGTGGAGTAATTCACGAGAACGTCGGCGAGGCGGTCGTAGCGAGGATCGTTCATGACGGGGACTGGGACAATTCGGATGGTTCACACCACGCGGGCGCGGAAAAAATCGCTACGGTCCGCGTGATCGGTATAAGTCCAAACTTTGACCAATGTGCTTAATTGACCTAGGTTTGCATGTACGACTCTACTTGACGACCACCTTTTAGCGGAAGGCCCGCCTATGGGCGCAATAAAGCGTTTTCTCCGCGGCGACGACGGCACGACCGCCGTCGAATACGCCGTGATGTTGGCGATGATTCTCCTGGCCATGCTGGCGACGATCGCCAGCTTCGGCGGTCAGACCGGAAATCTCTGGGGGAATACCAATACCAAGCTCACCAATGCCGGCTTCGGTTCCTAGTTTTATTGACGACATCGCCGTCCGTCGGCATGTGAATTCATGAAGCCCGGGCCATGAACGGTCCGGGCTTCATTGTTTTTGGCGTCGCGCGTACAGCAGCAAGGCCGCGATCGTTTTGGCGTCTTCGATTTCGCCTCGGTCGATCATCGCCAAAGCATCGTCGAGCCGCACGATCTGGTTCTCGATCTCTTCCGAAGTTTCTCGCCGCGCCGGGCCGGGCTGCAGATCGCGGGCGACGAACACGTGAATCTGCTCGTTCAGAATTCCCGGCGACATGCAAAGCGTCGTCAGCTTTTCCCAGCGGCCCGCCATGTAACCGGTTTCCTCTTCCAATTCCCGGCGGGCCGTGGCTTCCGGCGGTTCCCCCACTTCGAGCGTACCGGCGGGTATCTCGATCAGCGTGCGCTCGACCGCCACGCGATAATTGCGAATGAGACAGATACGCTCGGCGTCGATCACGGGGACGATCGCCACGGCCCCGGGATGCAAAATCACCTGCCGTGAAAACTGTCGGCCGTCGGGCGTTTGCCGGCGTCGGCGAACCACACGGAAACGGTCGGCCGAAAGCTGCAATTCGTCGTCGTTCATCGCAAACTCAAAGTTTGATCGAGCCCGGGGACGGTGGTAAGATAACAACTCGCGCGGCTGACCTTCCAGCCAGCCGACTGTACCTATCCGCAGACAGCACCTTCCCGCAGACTGTGGTAAGCCCGACTCTTTCGCCGCGTTGCTCGGAAGCAGCGCGTTATTCCCCATGCGAAACGTGCTGAGTTGGAATGTTTCTCTCGGACGCTGGGCCGACGTGCAAGTTCGGTTGCACGTGGCGTTTCTCGTATTGATCACGGCCGTTCTGCATCTCTGCACCGGCCCGGCCGCAGCCCGTGAATATGCCCCGGCCTTGTGGGGGCTGACGATTCTCTTTTTGAGCGTCGTGGCGCATGAGTTCGGGCATTGCGTGGCCGTGTGGCGCTCGGGCGGGCGGATCGAACAGGTGGTGCTCGGCCCTTGGGGCGGACTCACGTATCTGCATCCGACGCGCGAGCGACAAACGGAGCTACTCATTGCGGCGGCCGGTCCTGCAATGAACTTGGCGTTATGCGCCGCGGCCCTGGTGACGCTCGCCGTCTTGCGGCAACCGGTCGAGGTCGTGTTGCGACCATTCACGTTGCCGGCCTTGGCCGAGGCTACGACCTTCGTGCAGGTGACGGCGCTGGTCGCTTGGATCAATGCGTTGATCGTGCTCGTGAACCTGCTGCCGGCATTTCCGCTCGATGGGGCCCGCGCGCTACGAGCGGTGCTGCGGCCAATGTACGGCTTTCGTACGGCCGTCGTGTTTACGGCCCGCACGGGGTTCGCGATGGTCGTCGGTTTGCTGGTCGCCGCTTGGCTGCTACGCCATGATTTTGACAAAGCGTCGCTGGCGTGCACTCTGTTAGGGATGTTTCTCTACTTCAGCGACCGCGAAGAAGTGGATCGACTGCACGATCGTGAAGCGAGTGACGACGACGGTTACGAAGAGCGCTACGACGACGAAGAAGAGGACGAAGTGCCCCCGCCGCAACGACGGCAAGGACCGCTACGCCGCTGGATTGATCAACGTCGCGAAGAGCGATTGGCCAAGCGGCTCGAGCAAGAGCGCGAGGAAGAGTCGCTCGTCGATGAAGTGCTGATGCGGCTGCATACGCTCGGGCCGGCGGCGCTGAGCACGAGCGATCGGGCTTTGCTCCAGCGCGTAAGTGCCCGCTATCGCGAGCGGCAGCAGGGCTAATTGCCGGCCGCGAGTTATTCAGGTCGGGCGGTTCCCGACCGCGCCGTAGTTCGGCAAGAATCTTTCGCGCGATTATTCCGGCTGTGCGGGCTAGGAAAACTCTGCCTGCGGGGTATTTGACGCGGCACCGCCGGGGCACCTGTGCGCGAATGACCTAGAGTTACCTACGGCATTCCGCCTCGCGAGCCTACGGTATCCTCTATGATTGCGACCGCCGCCGCCTCGGTCATCGACACGATTGTTCTCGACGAAGAGACGCAGCGCCGCCGCGCCGCCGAGGCGGAGCGGCAAGCGCAGCTCTTGCGTGAAGAACTCGCGCAGCGACTGTTTACGCTGTGCGACATCTATGACGCCACGAATCGCCGCCGAATCTTTGGAGCCGAACGCCCTGACGACGTTTTTGAGCGGCACGCCGAAGCCGTGGCACGCGTGGTGGCCATGCAGCGGCCGGAAGTCATCGGACGCGACGGCAAATCGCTCACGCTCTGCCTGCCGCTCGGGACGCACGAACAAAGTTCCTGGATCGCCGTCGGTGAAACGGCCGAGATCGCCGAGCACGTGTTGCTCTCGCTGGCCGAAGTTTGGGTCGACATGAACGACTCGCGCCGCCGAGCGGCCGAACTACACGACGAATCGCGCCGTTTGTCGGAACACATTGCCGCGACGTTCGAAGAAATCACGCTCATCTATCGTCTGACGCAAAATCTTTCCATTTCTCGCGGCTCCAACGATCTGGGCGTTCAGGCCTTGCAGTGGCTCGCCGACGTCGTGCCGGCCGAAGGGATGCTGATCTGCCTGAACGCGGCGATCAACGAAGACACGTTCCGACAAGAAGAACGCCGTGAGTCGGTGTTTCTCACGCACGGCCAAAACCTGCTCGCGCTCGATGAGTTCGTCGAACTCATCGACGGCCTCCGCGCGCTCGATGAGTTGGATACCGTCCGCCCGGTGGTGCTGAACCAAGGGCTGCCCGGCGCGGCGAAGTCGCCGTTTCCACAAATCCGCAACCTCGTGCTGGTGCCGCTCCGCGAGGGAGATCGCCTATTCGGTTGGCTGGCCGTGATGAATCATCGCGACGGCCGCGAATTCGGCAGCGGCGAGGCCAACTTGCTCGGCTCCGTCGGCACGATTCTCGGCATCCATAGCGGCAACATCGACCTCTATAAACAGCAGGCCGATCTCTTCGGCGGCGTCGTGCGGGCCATGAGTTCCGCGATCGACGCCAAAGATCCTTATACCCGCGGCCATAGTGATCGCGTGGCTCGCGTCTCGGTGCGGATCGCCGAAGAACTCGGCTGCGACGACAACACGCTCCGCACGCTCTACCTCGGCGGGCTGCTGCACGACGTCGGCAAGATCGGCATCAACGACGACGTACTGCGCAAGCCGGGCAAACTGACCGACGCCGAATATGAGCACATCAAGACGCATGTCGAGATCGGCTATCGCATTCTTCGCGGCTTGAAGAAGATGGGGCACCTGCTGCCGATCGTGCTGCATCACCACGAATCGTGGGACGGCAAGGGCTATCCCTTCGGCTTGGCCGGCACCAACATTCCGTTCCTCGCGCGAATCGTCGCCGTCGCCGACGCTTACGACGCCATGGCCAGCGATCGGCCGTATCGTCAAGGCATGCCTGACGAGAAGCTCGACGCCATCTTCCGTTCCGGCAGCGGCAAGCAGTGGGATCCGGACATCGTCGACGCCTTTTTCCGTTGCCGCGACGACATTCGGGCCATTTCGCATCGCCATCCCGATCCGGTGGAAACCGTTTCGCTGGAATGGGCGCACTGATATAACCGGCGGCGAGTATTCGAATTCGCCGTTGAGTAGAGTGGTACGTCGTCGATGGCCCGGCAAGAAAGCGATCGCGAAGATTTGCTGCGCGAGGCCGTTGGGCTGGTTCGCCGTGTCGAACTTCGCATCGGCGGCGAGGTCGAACCTGTGACGGCCGGTTTTCGCCGCAACGGCGCGCTCAGCGTGTACTTCGGCGCTGACCCGGTGTGGCAGTTCAACACGGCCGGCGAGCTGCGGCGCGGTTACGTCGCGGGTAAGTTGCTTAAAGCCGAAGGCGGGCGACTTGTGGAAATGACCCGCGAGCGCACGGAGGACGTCACGCAACTCGTGTCGCGCGAGCTGAGCGAGGACGAATCCCAAACGGTGCTTTCGGCCGCCGCACAACGCATCGACCACCTGCGGGCCGCGCTAGTGGAGGGCCGCTATGACATCGTCGGCCAATTGCCTGAAGTCGGGGATATCGTCGGCGAAATGCATGCGACGTTGAAAATCTTGCCGAAAGCGCTAGTCGTTGCCGCCTCGCCGCGCGTCGGCGATTGAGCCCAAAAAGAAAACCCCGGAGCGCTTTGCCCCGGGGCTTTCTGCAACAACGATCAGGTCGGGCGACCCGGCAAAAGGCCGCGAAGCGTTCAACGTTCGACTACGCCGCGCCGCGGCGAGCCTTGCGGTAGAAACCGATCCCTTCCAGCGACTTGTAAACTTCTTCGAGCGTCTTCTCACCGAAGTTGGAAATGCTCAGCAGGTCTTCGCGCGTGCTGTTGAGCAGATCCCGCACGGTGAAGATTCCCTTTTCTTCCAAGCAGTTGGTGGTGCGAACCGTGAGGCCGATTTCGGCCGTGCTCATCTCGAGCTTCTCTTGCATGCCGCGAGCGGCTTCTTCGGCGGCGTGGAGACGAATGCGAGTCATCAGAGTACCCTCCCTGGTAATGTGGATCGCCCTGCGGTAGGGCTCGCGTCGGTCGCAGCTGTCCCTTGGCGACGACGCGGGGCCGAGTATAACAAGCCCGGCTAAAAAACCGGCGCGCATTTTTTCGAACCGATTGTTCCGCGCGACGCCGGCGATGCCGGCACTGCCTTCAGTACGAACCGTCGCGGGTTTCGAAATGCGTCGGTTTGCCGAGACTTCGCTCTCCGCGACGCACCCAATCGGCCGTCCAGCGTACGACGCGGCCGATCGGTATCTTGGGATAACCGAACAACTCGTGGCCGAGGCCGCCGTTGCTCAAGAGCGCGTCATGCGCTTCTTCGCCGATGAATTGGGCCGTAGTTTCTAGTTCCGCGGCCAAGGCTTCGCAGAGCCTGCGGACCGACAGAGTTTCCGGTCCGGCCAAGTTGAACGTAAACGCCGGCGAAGCGCACCGCTCCAGCGATTGCCAAACCGCCGCGTTCGCATCGCCTTGCCAAATCGCATTCACGCAACTCATTCGCAAATCAATCGCTTCGCCGGCCTGCACGCGGCGGGCCATATCGGCGATCACGCCGTAGCGCAACTCGCAGGCGTAGTTGAGCCGGACGATCGTCGTCGGCGTGCCTGTGGCTTCGGCGAAGTATTCATAAATCCGCTCGCGCCCAAGCGTGCTCATTGCGTATTCGCCGACCGGACCAACAGGATCGGTCTCGCGCGAACCGCCGCGACGAACGTTGCTAAGCGGGTACACGTTGCCGGTCGAGAACGCGACGATCCGACTTTGCGAATAGCGACGCGCGACAAGCGTCGGCACGTAGACGTTCATTCCCCAGGTCAGTGCGGCCTTGCCGGTCGACCCGAACTTCAGCGCCGACATGGCGACGACGTTCGGTGCATCGGGCAACTTCGCGACCTGCGCCGGCTCCAACAGGTCGGCGCGAATCGTCTCCACGCCCCAGGCCTGAAGTTGCTCTTCCGCCTTGGGGTCGCTAAATCGCGACACGCCGACGACGCGCCGCTTCTTGCCGGCCGCCTGCGATGCCCGAACCGCCATCCGCGCCAAAGTCGGCCCCATCTTGCCGCCGATGCCGAGGAGAATAATGTCGCCGTCGATCCGTCCGAGCACGTCGATCACTGCCGGCGTCGGCCGGCTCAGCAACTCGTCGAGTTGCTCTTCGTTCTCGATCCGCTCCGGCAACGACTCCGACGATTGCGACATAACGTTAGCTCGGCGCGCCGACCAGTTGTTCGAGAGCCCGCAGCGCCGCGACGACGTCGCTCGGCGAAACCTCGGACCATTCCTTCATCTTATGATGCAGAATGGCCAGCTTAAAGCTTTCGATCGCCTCGCGAACGTCGCCGGGAAAATCCGGCAGCCCCTCGAACGGACGTTGCGGAGCCGCGCCTTCAAACGGCACATCGACGTCGACGCCCGCCGCGATCTCGCCGTCGGCCGAACCTTCTTCGTCGCCGAAGTCGGGGCCTTCGTGCAGGGGGCCGGATTCGCCGAACTCGCTCGGGTCGCGAATGTCGGCGAGGTCCGCGGCGCCGGTGGCGGCCGAACCTTCCACGCTCGGGCCGGCGTCTTCATCGAGATCGGCGGCCACGACGTCGGCCTCCCGCGGTTCTTCACCGGCCGGGCTGCCGAGCGTTTCCCAACGCTTGCCGCGCATTTCGCTGATCGACCAGCCGTTTTGCACGGCCCCTTCGAGCCAAAGTTCGGCGTCGTTCCATTCCAGAGCCGCGAGGAAGTGGCTCCAGTACAAACCGTCGAAGCTCGCCTGCTGACCGTGGAACCGCACATAGGTGCGACGAAGCCGGCCGACGTGTTGCGGCGTGACCTGCCCGACGAGCCGCGACCACGCTTCATCGGCGTATTCGTGCGGCGCGGCCCCGGTGGAAACGAGCGCTTCGCGCCATTCGGCGATGATGCGTCCTTTTTCCCAATTGGTCTGGCTGACCAGCGTGCCCCAGCGGCCGACGAACGGCTCGGAAGCGGCAACAATTTCAGAGACGACGTTTTCAGAAACAACGTTGTCGGACGAAGATTCAGCGGCGGGCATCGAATCCATGCGTGCGTTCTTCCTCGGCTCGTATCCTACGGCTTAAATGCCCCGGCCCATCATGCCGGGGCTCCCCTGCGAAGAGCCGATTTTACGAACGCCCTCGCATGGTCCCAAGTTGCGGCGTGGCGAGGCCTGCGGCAAGGTTTGCCAAACTGCACGGCGCTGCGATGAAAAGGGCCGCGACCGGCGAAAAGATTCTTCGCCGACCTGGGGAAAAGTTGTTAGCCGCCGAGTGCGAAGATTGTATTCCCGACGGATGCAGATCGTTATTGCCCCGGCGGCGGCGGAAGATTGAGCGACGGCGCGGGTACGGCGTCGATCATGCGCTGCAGGAGTTGCTGCGTTTCGGCGAATTCCGGTCGCGTCGAGAGGGCCGAATATTGCGGATGTGCGGCGATCGACTGGAACTTCGCCAGTGATTGCAGGAGCGCTTCGCGCGACGGCAGGGTATTGCCTACATAAATCTCCGGCGGCAACGCTAGGTAGCTTTGCCAAGCGGGGTCGACGAGTCCGCCGAGCCGATTCGAAGCCGCGGCCAGTTCGGCGCGGAGTTGTTGCGTATCGACGGCGGGCTGCGGCGCGACGGCAATCGGCACAAGGGCGCCTGCCGCCGTTGGTGTTTCATTCGCGGGGGCCGGGTTTGTCGCGGCGGAAGCCGGCGGCTCGACGACGTTCGTCGTATAGAAGGCTACGGTCTGCATCAACCGTAGCGCCGAGCCCGGCAGCGGGGCAGCTTGGCCCGGCGGCACTGCGACGGTCGGGCGATAGTACACGGCCGCGGCGTTGCGATCGATGTTGATCTTCGCCCCATCGACGGAGAAGCCTGCGAAGAGTCCGCGGCTGCGCGAGTACGAATAGATTTCGGCCTGCAGCTTGGCGTCGGTCGCGGCCGAAGCGGAACGTCCGACAGGTCCGGCGGCGGCCGTGGCATCGACGCCGACGGTGAACTTGCCACTTAGCAAGCCGGTGACGCTTTTCTTCGTTTTGAACACGAGCACCAAGTCGGTCGCTTGCAAGCCGGCCTGCCAGCCGATGCTGCCGCCGGTGATGGTGACGAATTGCGGCAACTGCCAACGACCGGCTTCATCGCGCACGACGACGACGCCGTGCCCACGCTCGACGCCGATGACAAAGCCCCCTTTGAGCACGCCCGGCACGATCACAAGTCCTTGCGCGTCGGCCAGCAGTGTCCGCGGAATGCCGCGCGCCGGAATCGACATGACCTCGTTGAGCGTTTGCGCCGAACTGTCGACGATGGCCGCTTCACGCGTGGCCGTCTCGAACGGCGGCAGCAGTTGGGCGTGCGCCGAGGTCGCAACAAACGCGACGGAACAGACGGCGGCGTAGATCAATCCTTGATGCAGCTTCATAGCTCGGCGCTCCGCGCGAAGTGGTGACGATTCCCGATCGCGACCAATCTAGCGCACAGGCCCGCTTTGGGACAATCCGAGTCGCGGCAACGAAGGCAGTGCCGGCACGTCGTTGAATGGGGTGGCTGGGTCTGGAGCCGAAGGCGAAGACCCAGTGATTCGTTGCGTGACGACTGGGGCACCGCTTCGCTATGCCCCAGCCACCCGATCGGTCATCCCGCGCTATCGCGCGGGGGCGCCGTTTCCTCCGCGATGAATCCGCACTCTTTGTGAGTACCGTCGCAAAACGGCTTATTCTTCGACTGCCCGCAACGGCAGAGGGCGACCAGCGGCTTGCCGGTCGGCAGCGGATATGGATTCCCTTCGTGATCGACGAGTTTCACGCCTGCGGCCAGTTCGAACACCAGCGGCCCGCTCTTACGAGTGCGAATTATGACGTCGGCCATGTTTGCCACCGTCAGCTAAAAAACACGCGTTCGGCCGTGCCGCCGAGGATTTGTTTGCGATCGTCGGCGCTGAGGAAATCGGCCCGCTTGGCGATCAGGTCGACCGAGTCACGGTAGTTGTGATCTCCCTGCACTTGGAACGGGCAATCGCTGGCCCACATCAGGCGTTGCGAGCCGAACGTTTCGTGCAGCAGGCGGATCATCGGCAAAAGATCAACGTAAGGCGTCATCTTTTTGCCCAAGGCGTAAAACGCCGAGACTTTGACGAACGTATTCTTGTGCCGCGCAAGCCGACAGAGGTTCGCGAGGTCCGATTCACCGATCTTTCCGTCGATGCCGATCCGGGAAAAGTGGTCGATCACGACCGGCGTATCAGGGTTCTTTTCACAGAGCTTATCGACCGTCGGCAGGGCCTCGGGATTGATCAGCAGGCACATCTTCAGGTTTTCTTTAGCGCCTGTGCGCCACATCGTCTCCATGCCTTTGGAGGCGAAATACGTTTCGGCCGATTCCTTGCCGGGGGCCAGGCGAAAACCGCGGACGCCGCGCTTCGCCAAGCTCTTCATTTCGGCGTCGACCTTCGGCTTCGTATGATCGACGATCGCCACGCCCGAGAAGACGCCGGGATGGGCTTTGATGACGTCGAGCATGTACGAGTTATCGTACTTGTAGAAGCTCATCTGAATGAGCGTGATCCGGCCGACGCCGCACGTCCCGGCGTGCGCGAGCAACTCTACCGGCGTAAACGACGGCGGTTGCATATCGGCCGGGCGGAAGCCTTCGGCCAGCGGGTACTTCTTCACGTCGGGCGTCCAGACGTGGACGTGCGCGTCGATGTAGCCGCCGGGTTTTTGGTCGGCCGATTTTTGAGCCATGACGGGACCCGGTGCGAATGACGCAACCGCCCCGAGCCCCGCCAGTGCGGAGCCGGAGCGAGCGAGCATTTCACGGCGAGTCAGCGAGCGGGACGAATCGAACTCAGACATAGTTGCTAAGCCGCGTGCGGATGTCCCCTCGCTTGCGCTTCGGGGCTAGTGTGTGAAATCCAACCCTGAACCAGAACCTCAAGCCTAAACAAATTTCGTCACGCCCGGCACGGCGATCGGCGGTTCGGGCAGCGCGCCCCATTCGTAGCTCGCCGGCGACAAGTTCTCTTGGCTGTTCATCGCCTGTTCCCAGGTGAGCTTCTTAGCCGTATAGCTCGCCATGCGTCCCATGATGCCCAGCATCGTGCTGCGGGCCATGTAGACCGTGTTGTTGATGATGTTGCCCGCCCGCAAACCGGCGAACAGTTCATCGTGCTCGGTCTGGTGCATGGTGTTTTTCGGGCCGCGGTAGCGCCAGAGCGTTTCGCCTTTGCGATCCGTGATCGTGGGGCGCTCGACGAGGCAGTTGGCCTTCGAGCCCATCACGTAGGTGCTCACGTCGCCGCTGACGCCTTCGATCTGGCAGCAGTTGAAGAACACACGGACGCCGCCGGCATATTCGTAGACGACCGAATGGTGATCGAAAATGTTGCCGCGCTCCGGAGCGATCCGCGAGCCGAGGCCGCCCAAGGACATGCAGCTGATCGGCGGTTCGTCCTTCATCGCCCAGCCGGCCTTATCGACGCTGTGGACCGCCTGTTCGACGATGCCATCGCCCGAGAGCCAGGTGTAGTAGTACCAGTTGCGGAGTTGATACTCCATGTCGCTCCAGCTCGACTCGCGCTTGAGCATCGGCCACTTCGGCAAGCCGGGCGTGTTGTACTGAGCGTGGACCGCGGTGATCTCGCCGATCTTGCCGCTCTGGATCTCTTCGAAGGCGGCGCGGGCGCCGAAGTCGTACCGCCAGCAGAGGCCCGAAACGACGGCGAGGTTCTTCTTCTTGGCTTCTTCGGCGGCGGCAACGACCGCACGCACGCCGGGAGCATCGACGGCAACCGGCTTTTCCATGAAGACGTGCTTGCCGGCCTTCACCGCCGCCTCGAAGTGGATCGGGCGGAATCCGGCGGGGGTGGCCAGAATGACGAGATCGACGCCCGAGTTGATCACTTTCTGATAGGCGTCGAACCCGACGAACTTGTGATCGCTGT
>JAFLCO010000121.1 GCA_017303535.1 Planctomycetota bacterium | reverse complement strand
TTTGCAGAGCATGTCGTCGCCGACGCTCGCGACGAGCTTGCCGTCGGGCGAGGCGACGACCATCCGAATGCGCTTGGCGTGCGCTTCGACGTCGCGGATCGGCTTGGCGTTCTTCGCGTCCCACCACCGCAGCCGGCAGTCGTAGCCGCCGGAGACGACGACGTCGCCGGCCGCCAGCGCCACGCTCGTCACGTAGCTCTCATGCTTGCCGATCGGTTTCGGTTCCGGCTTATCCGCGGCGCAGTCGACGTCGTACACCTGAAAATCGCTCGAGCCGACGAACAGTTGTTCGCTCCCTTTACGTCGGGCCAGTCCGAACAAGATGTCCTGACGACCCAGGTCTTTGGCGACTTTGAGCTTTGTGGGATCGGCGGCCATTGCGTTCACTCGTGAAAACTAAGACTCCGGTCGCTGACGCTCCCGGCTCGCTGTCGAAACGTTACGCCAAAATGCTCGTCACCGGGCTCGCGAAGCCGTCGACGATCGGAATCGGCCGCGGACCGACGTGGTACTCTTTCGTCGCATCGATGCCGAGCGCATCGTAGATCGTCGCGAACAGGCCCGCCGCGCCGACTTCGCCGTCTTTCACGGTTTGGCCGTCGTCGTCGGTCTTCCCCCACACGGCGCCCGGCTTGACGCGGCAGCCGCTCAAGCTGCAACTCCAAGCGCTGGCAAAATGGTCGCGCCCGAGCGAGGCGTTGATCCGCGGCGTGCGGCCGAATTCGCTGAGCGTGACGACTAGCGTGTTCTCCAGCAGTCCACGCTCGGCGAGATCGTCGAGCAGCGTCGACATCACGTGATCGAGTTCGGTGACGAGTTCCAGGTGCGTCTCGAAGTTTTCGCCGTGGCTATCCCACCAGCCGCGACCGACCTTCACGAACGGCACGCCGGCTTCGACCAAACGGCGCGCGATCAGCGCTTGCTGGCCGAATTGCGTCGGGCCGTAACGATCGCGCATCTTCTGCGGTTCTTGTTCGATGTCGAACAGCTTTTCGCTCGACATGAGACCCCGCACGCGTGCGTAAGCTTGGTTGTGGCTGCCGACGGCCGCGTTGTCGCGCCCCGCGGCGAAGCGCTTGCTCAACAGGTCGCGCAGCTCGGCTCGTTCGCGATGGTCGAGATCGTTCACGACGTCGAGCCGGGCCAAGTTGTCGGGCTTCGATTTGTCGGTAAGAAACATCGGCAGGTAACGCGCGCCGAGAAAGCCCGATTGGCCGACGGCGCTGCCGCGCCCTTCGGTTTGCGCGTAGAAGGAAACGTAGTCCGGCACCTGCGCGTCGGCCTGGCCGAGTTCGCGGGCAATCACCGCGCCGAGGTCCGGGTAGCGGACGCTCGGCTCGTCGCGCCGGCCGAGGCTCATCAACGTGGCTCCGCCGCCGTGGTCAGCGATCTTCGTATTGAGCGAACGAATCACGGCCGTGCTCTTGCCGAACCGCGCGGCCATCTTCGGCATAAGTTCCGAAAAATGCACGCCCGGCACGGAAGTCGGAATCGACCGATACGGCCCGCCGGTCGCACGCCCCGGCTTCGGGTCGAACGTCTCCAGCTGGCTCGCGCCGCCCGCCAACCAAAGCAGGATCACGCTCTTCTGCTGCTTCTTCATCGCCGCGGCCTGCGCCGGGCGAGCGAGCAGATCGAGCCCGGTCATGTCTGCGGCGGCGAACGCTGAGGCGGCGGCCGTCGTTCCCAGGAAAGAACGACGACTAAACGAAGAATTGTGCATAGCGGAGTCTCGCGAGAAGGACCTCGCCGTAGTCGACGAGGCTAAGCGAACATTCGTACTTAATAATTGAACCGGAACTCGCTGCTCGTGAGCAGCGACCACACCACTTGCCGGGCCGCCTCGAGCGCGCGATCTTTGCGGGCCGTCATATACTCGGCCAAGAGCTTCGTCTCTTCCGCATCAGCCGGGCGACCGAGCACCGTCGTGATCGCCGTCTCGGCCTGCTCTTGCGGAGTCTTCAGAGTTTTCATGCGGCCGACCAGTCGATCGCCCGCGTCCGAGAGAAATTCGCTCCAGATCCGCGCATCATTGGCAAGCAGCAGCGACTCGCCGACGCCGATCTGGAAATTGTCCGTCAGCGGAGCAAACGACGACGCCCAACTTCGCGCGCTGCCGGCCAGGCTCGTGGCCCGTTGCATCCGCGTTTTCTCGTCCGCCAACTTCGACCACATCTCCGGATCGGCCGTCGCAATGCGCATCGAAGCCGCGTACTGGTGAGGGCTGAGCGGCCGCACTTGCGCGACGGCGAACAGTTCCGGCGCCGGGCGCTCGCCGGCAGTCCAGCGGCTGTCGCGACCGTAGGCTTTGCTCAGCACGAGCCCTCGCATCAGCCGCGGCAAGTCGAAGTTGTGGTCGGCCATGTCGCGGGCCAGCCACGCCAAAAGCTCCGGATGGCTCGGCGGATTCGCCGAGTGCATCTGATCGACGGGCGACACGATCCCTTGCCCGAAGAATCGCGCCCACAGGCGGTTGACGATCGAGCGAGCGAAGACGTCGCGCTGGCCGTTGCTGAGCGCCGTGTTGACCAACAACTGGCGCCGACTGAAGCTCGGCTTCGGCGGCGCTTGCTTCTTGTCGGCCAGCTTCTTGAGCATCTCCTGCTCGGCCTTCTTGGCCTTGTTGTCCGGTTCGTCGCGCTGCGGCTCGTCGGGCGTATGACCGGTGAGGAACATCAGCTTGGCCTGGCGCGATTCGCCGGCCGGCGTCAGGTAGTTCACCAGCCCGTAGTCGCGCTCGCCGACGAACCCGCCGTTTTCATAAGTGCGGGCAAAGAACGACTTCAGTCCGTAGAAGTGATCCTGCTTCCAATCTTTGGCCAGCGGATGGTCGTGGCACTGGGCACAGCTGATGTTTACGCCGAAGAACAAGCTGCTGACGTCGTTCGTCAGCCGATCGTGATCCTTCATCCGCGGCTTCAAGAATTCGACCGCTTCGTGACCCGCAGCCTTCTTGTCGTCTTTCGACGCCCCTTCGGCCAGGATCAGGTCGCGAAAGATTCGGTCCCAACCGTATCGCTCACGAAACGCATCGGCCAAGTACGGCCTCAAGGTTCCTTTGCCTTCGTTGAGCAGCCAGTCGAACTCGTTCACCTGATGATCGACGAACGCCTCAGAGGCGATCAAGCGATCGACGAGCAGTTCGGTCTTGTTCGCGGCCTTCGATTCGACGAACTCTTTCACTTCCAGCGGCGTCGGCACGCGACCGACCAGGTCGAGCATGATGCGGCGCAGCAAGTTGGCGTCGTCGGCCGGCGGGGCGGGCTTCACTTTCGCCGCCGCCAGTTTCTGATCGATGTAAAGATCGATCACCGCGGCGATCGGCCGCTCGGCGGGCTCCAGCTTCTTAAGCGCCGCAACCGGTGCGGCTGCCGTCGATGAGGAGACGTTATTATTCGCGCGCGTCGATTCGACGCCGCCGAAAGGCAAGGCGCCGGCAAGAGTCGCAACGGCGACAAAGCGCAGGAGCGCGTCACGTTTGAGCATGGCACGTCGTCGCTAAAGGGAGTGAACGAAAAGGAAGGAGTCGCTTGCAAACTCCCATTTAGCCGCGGAGCTTGTCTCCGCGCTCCGGGAGCGCTCACGAAACGACGTCAAACGAGCAAGGCGGGAAACAATCAAACAGGCGGGCAGCGGCGGGGCGGGCGCGGCAACGGCCGGCAGGTGGGGCGAACTCCGCTATCCTAATTCTTTCGGTCCGACCAATCCAGAGACTTTCGCCCGTTGCCGGCAGCCGAAAATGCGGCAAACTGAGGCCGCTCGCAGAGTCTCGTAGGGCAGAAAGCCCTCGTAATGCATGCAGTTTGCCGCGCCCACACCATCCCAACTTGCCGCCGTATTCACCATGATTTCTTCGCTTCGGCGTTCGCTTCACCCCGACATCGTGTCTCTGGGCCGGCTGATCCTCGTGCTGATTGCGATCCAGAGCAGGGGGGCGGCCGCTGAACCTTCGGCCGGTTCTCTGACCTTGGTCGATTTCGAAAACGCCGACGCCGTGCGGCTCGTCGACAATCAGGCGTCCGGAAGCCTTAAGGAATCGATCCACCGACCCGAGACGGGCGTAGTATTAGAGGTCGTCACCGAAGCCACGGCCGACTACCCGAGCGTGCGCATCGAGCCGACGGCCGGGCCTTGGAACCTCTCCGGCTACGAAAACGTCACGGCCACGGTACAAAACCTCGACGACGCACCGCTCCGCGTGTTGCTCTGCGTCAACAATCCTGGGGCCGACGGTCTGCACGGCTGCAGCGTCGCATCGCTCGCGCTGGGGCCGCAGGAGAGCGGAGTACTCACGGTGTGGCTTGGCTTGTGGCACGGCGAAGCCCGTCCGCTCGACCTCGCGCAGATCACGTCGCTCGAAGTGCTGCTCGATAAGCCCGGCCGCGGGCATCGATTTCTGATCGACGACATCCAAGCCGCGCGGCGTGAAACGTTCGATCTCGCGAAGGCCCTGGCCGATCCCGACTTCTTGCGCAATGCATCCCCGCTAGGTCGCGGCATCAACCTCGGCAACGCTTTGGAAGCGCCCAACGAAGGCGAATGGGGCGTCACGCTCGAAGAAGCCTACTTCCGCGAGATCAAAGCGGCCGGCTTCGACTCGATTCGCTTGCCCGTCCGCTGGTCGGCCCATGCGGCAGGCGCGGCTCCGTACACGATCGAGTCGCAATTCTTTGCCCGCGTCGATTGGGCGCTCGACCAAGCGGAGAAGTACGCCCTCCAGATCGTGCTCAACGTCCATCACTACGAAGAAATGGACTCCCGGCCCGACGAACATTGGGCCCGCTTTCTAGGGCTCTGGACGCAGATCGCCGAGCGCTATCAGACCCGGCCGGCCGGTGTGAAGTTTGAGCTGTTGAACGAGCCGCATGATCAACTCACGGCCGGCAAGTGGAACGAGTTGCTCCGCGAAGCGTTGGCCGTCGTACGCAAGACGAACCCCACGCGAACGGTCGTCGTCGGGCCGACGGCCTGGAACTCGATCGACGAACTTAAGTCGCTCGACCTACCTGCCGACGATCGCAATCTCGTCGTGACGGTGCATTACTACAACCCGTTCGAGTTCACCCATCAGGCCGCGCCTTGGCTCGACGCCGCCTCGCGCCCGCCGGCCGGCCGGAAGTGGACCGGCACCGACGCCGAGCGCGCAGCGGTCACGCGCGACCTCGACACGGCCGCGCTCTGGGGCTTGAAGAATCGCCGGCCGATCTACTTAGGCGAGTTCGGCGTGCTCGATACGGCCGACCTGGCGAGCCGCGCGGCCTGGACGAAGTTCGTCGCCCACGAAGCGGCCCGCCGTCGCCTGGGCACGGCCTACTGGGAATTCTGCAGCGGCTTTGGAGCCTACGATCCGGTCGCCCGCCGCTGGCTCGAACCGCTCCGCAATGCGCTGGTGCCGACCCAAGCTCCGTAGCGACACCGACGATAAATCGCCGGGCGCGTCCGACGGCGCGGGATGGTAATCTGATCATTAGGATCGCGCCGCTTTTCGCAGGGCATCGTCGCCGCCATGTCGGACAACGTACCATCGCCGTCGCCGAATCAAGGGCCGAAGCCGCCGCGGAGCGGGGTCATTACGTCGGCCGCTTACTGTAATGGTATTCGTGTCGCCGACGTACCGGTGCCCGACCTCGGCGACGCGTGGCGCTATTCCGACCGTTTCCTCTGGGTCGGCCTCTACGAACCGAGCGAGCGGCTGCTCTCGCACATTCAGGAAGCGTTCGGCCTGCACGACCTGGCGATCGAGGACGCGCACCACGCCCACCAGCGTCCCAAGCTCGAAGTGTATGACGATTCGATGTTCATCGTCCTCCGCACGGCCCGCCTGAGCGACGAGGGAGAGCATCGCATCGAGTTCGGCGAGACGCACATTTTCCTCGGCTCAAGGTACGTCATCACCGTTCGTCACGGCTCGCTGCAATCGCACGTCGGCTTGCGGGCCCGCTGCGAGGCGACGCCGCAAATGCTGGCCCGCGGCGAAGGTTTCGTGCTCTACTCGCTGATGGACTTCATCGTCGATCAATACTTTCCGGTCATCCACTCGCTGGAGACCGAACTCGACGAGTTGGAAGAAGAAATCTTCAGCGGGAAGTTCATCCGCAGCATCACGTCGCGGCTCTATCACCTGCGCCGCGATCTGCTGTCGCTGAAGCAGGCGATCGCGCCATTGAAAGACGTGTCGCTACAGTTGTCGCGGATGAATTCGTCGCTGATCCCGCCCGATTCGCGTCCCTACTTTCAAGACATTCATGATCACGTGCTGCAGATCGTCGAACACATCGACAACCTGCAGCAACTCTCGCACAACGCGCTCGACGCCAACTTCGCGCTGATTTCCGTCTCGCAGAACGACGACACCAAGCGCCTGGCCGCCTGGGCCGCCATCATCGCCGTGCCGACGCTGATCGCCGGCCTGTACGGCATGAACTTCGAATTCATGCCCGAGACGCAATGGAAGTACGGCTACCCGTTCGCGATGCTGCTGATGTTCGGCATCAGCGGCGGCCTCTGGCGCTGGTTCCGGAAAGTCGGCTGGCTGTAAAACAAGCGACGCGCACCGAGCTTTGTCTGCGGGATAACGATTCTGCTCACCTGCCGCGACGCCCGATGAGACGTTGGTTTCTATTTGTGTTACTCGACGTCGTGGTCAGGTGCAGCGGCTTGTTCGGCCTGAAACTATGTTCCCAACCATTCCGCAACTGCGACTTCGATCTCTTTAGCGTTCTCTTGTAATTCAACAGCATGCCGACTGGTGGCCCTCAATATTCTCCCGCATCGCTGACATTGTTCAGCGCGTTTTGTGAACTGCATGGAGTTTCGACACCTTGAACATTTTCCCCATGAAAAGGCGTCGAGAGGCACTTCCTCAAAGCGTTTCGCGTCTTCTTTGCTGCTGAACGGCATCGCAACGCAACCGCAGCCGGGACACTGACAGCGATCATCGCGCTTGCTTATATAGGTCGCGCCGCATTTTGGACACGGTCGAGATTCGGCAGCGCGGGCTACTTGAAGCAATCGGACATTTATAGGCAATTCAACTTCCCACCCGGGCGGATTACCTGGAAAGGCGTAGAGAGCTTTCTTCTTCCAAGCGATGGGCTTTTCTTCAATGTCCAGAAGCCACGTGAGCGACTCCGTATTGAAGACTTTTTCAAGCCACTCTGGGCCAGGAATACAAATATCCAATTCTTCGTCGTCCTGTTCACGATAAAGCCAATTGGACGGACCGAGCGTGGCATCGCAAATTTCGAAAAGGATCGACTGCGACACGTCCCCCTCAATCTCAATCTGGCGGACACCCAGCTCTTGAGCCAATTTCACATGCTCTGTTCGCAGCCTCTTCCCATTTAGATCACAAATGACAAGCGTAATCGAACTGTTCTGACGAGATCGGAGAGTCACCGCAAGTTCGCGGAATGCTTGCTCGGGCACGTCAGGCGAAACGATCAACTTTCGGAAATGGTTTCCCATTCGGTGATCCTGCTGCATCCCGAGTGCGACCGTCGTCAGGTGGCCGAACTATGTTATTAGACTGATCCGTATAACGCGCTGTAGACCGCTCCATTGCAGCCTAACGCGCCGGGCGGAATTCTACCTAAGTCGCATCCTAGCGGACGCTTGGACGAATTTCACGCGCCGTCGTGCGCGTTAGATGGTTTCCGGATAACGTGCGGCTGTTCGGCCATTGATGCCCTATTGCGAGGACGGGTCGGCAACTCGCGGGTCGTGAATCCGGACCGTTTTGGCCCCGTTGACCCGTGTGAGATGTCGGGGGAAATGCCGTCGGCGGTTTGGGGAACCCGGAGGGTTCCGAGCGATGAGCCGGTGGTCGAGGCCCGGCAGTGCCGAACACCACCGGATGAGGATCGGTCCAAGCCGTCGGCACCCCCCAAATTCCTCATCGGCGCCGGCGTCCATGTTTCTAGCACCCCGCCGGGGTGCAATCGCGATTTTTGTTCGGCATCCGGTGGTGTCGGCCTTCGGCCTCAACCACCGGCTAATGGCTGCGAACCCTTCGGGTTCGTGAAAGACGATCGCAATGAGGCGTTGTCAAGCGCGGATTTGGCCGCGCAGGTTTCGGCGCACGAATCAAGTCGGTTTTTGGCCGGCCGGTATTTTGTGGTCGCTTGCGGCGGGGGCCCAAGATGTGGGCCGGCCAAAAATGTCGTGGAAGCTCCGGACGGGATCGGGGAAACTACGCAATGCGCGATTGCGGGCCCGGTGACGCCGAAGCGTTAGCCCCCGGCGAGCCGCCGGGGGCTAACGACGCGGAATCGCCGGAAACCGTAACCACCACACACTAGCCCCGCAGCGCAAGCAAGGGGGCATGACCCCCGAACGTTTGATTTCAACGCCGAATCACAACAATCCCGCACTGCCCCCGGTTTGAAGAACCGGGGGCTAAGGGCCGACTCCATGAAACTCCATTGCCAACCTTTACGCCGCGCGACCCTCATCCGGCCTTCGGCCACTCGCCTCCGGCAGGAGGCGACAATCAGCCCAGTCTCCCGGTGGGAGAGGGTTGCACGGTACACGTGCAGACAGCGAGCCGGGAGCGTGAGCGACCGGAGTCTTGCGGCGCCGACAAGAAGGTCTGCCCCCTCATCCGCCCTTCGGGCACCTTCTCCCACAAGGGGAGAAGGGATATGGCAACGTTCGATTTCTGTTCGGCGGCGCGACTTATTGACAATCGTTTTGCAATTACAATTGCGCTACGGGTACTGCGTACAAAACGGAGGGGGTGCGTACATCGACGATCGTTTTGTACGCATGGAATCACTTAGAACTACGGGTGCGTACATTTTGGGCTCCGATGTACGCACTTGCAATTTTGCAGTTTTTGCAAATCGGTTGCGATTAGCATTTACGGAACGCCACGGAGGGCGCTGCCTACAGGAGGCGATTTATGCTCGGCGATGTGGTCTGCGTCTTAGCCCCGGGCGAGTCGCCCGGGGCAGCGTCGATCAACTCCCCGGCGCCGCTAATCGTTCGACGCCGACCCCGGCGTACGCGGCTGCACCGCTCTCGACGGGGGCTAAGACATGCCGCGCGGCGATTGACCTTGTCCGGCGCGACGACGATATTGACCGGAGCGCGCGCAGCGCATCGCCGACCCGGAGTCGCCATGTCCCCGTCTTTTCGAGTTCTCGCATGTCGCTGAAGCACCTTCGCCGCCGTTCCGTGTGGGTCGCCGCGCTCGTCGTCGTCGCCTTGTTCGGCACTCCGTTTCACGGCCCCACGGCGACGTCTGCCGCAGCCGCGGCGGGGGAACGCCCGAACATCGTCGTCGTCCTGGCCGACGATATGGGCCTCGGCGATTACTCGGCCTACGGGACGCCCGACGTTCGCACGCCGCATATCGATCGGCTGGCCCACGAGGGGCTGACGTTCACGAACTTTTACGCCAACAGCTGCGTCTGTTCGCCGACGCGGGCGGCCTTGCTCAGCGGTTGCTATCCCGATCGGGTCGGCGTGCCGGGCGTCATTCGCACGACGCCGGCCGACAATTGGGGCCGCCTCGCGCCCGCCGCCGTGCTCTTGCCGCAGGTGTTGAAGCCCGCCGGTTACCACACGGCCATCGTCGGCAAATGGCATCTCGGTCTGGAGTCGCCCGATACGCCGACGGAGCGCGGCTTCGACTTTTTCCACGGCTTCCTCGGCGACATGATGGACGACTATTGGACCCATCTGCGCGGCGGCCAAAACTTCCTCCGCCGCAACTTGGAAGCGATCACGCCGGAGGGACACGCGACCGACCTCTTCACTCGCTGGGCCTGCGATTACCTCGAAGAACGGGCTCACGCCGAGCAGCCGTTTTTTCTGTACCTCGCCTACAACGCGCCGCACGGGCCGATTCAGCCCCCCGACGCTTGGCTCGCCAACGTGAAGGTCCGCGATCCGCAGCTTGCGGAACTCCGCGCGAAGTACGTGGCGCTGCTCGAGCACATGGACGACGGCGTCGGCCAAGTGTTGGCGACGCTCGACCGCTTGAAGCTGGCGGAAAATACGCTCGTGCTGTTCACGAGCGACAACGGCGGTTCGCTTCCCGAGGGAGGTTTCAACGGCCCTTGGCGGAGCGGCAAGACGCACATGTATGAAGGGGGGCTGCGCGTGCCGGGCCTGGTGCGTTGGCCGGGGCATGTGAAAGCCGGAGCGACTGCGGATCACGTCGCCGTGTCGATGGATATCTTCGCCACGTGCTGCGAACTGGCGGGAGTCGCGGCGCCGCCGAGGATCGACGGCGTGAGTTTTCTGCCGACCTTGCTTGGCCGGCCGCAGCCCGAGAGGCCTCGCGATCTCTACTTTTGCCGCCGCGAAGGAGGCCCGGGCTACGGCGGCAAAACGATAGAAGCGTACCGTCGAGGCCCGTGGAAACTTGTGCAAGACAGTCCGTTCGCACCGTTGGAGCTTTACAATCTGGCGAACGATCCGCAAGAAGCGACGAACTTGGCGACGCGCGAGAAAGTCGTCTTTCGCGACTTGAGTGCGGCCTTGCGACGGCAGATTCAAATCGGCGGCGCGGTGCCGTGGCAACGCCCGGCCGATGATGAGGCGGAGCAGAAATCGACGGAACGGAAATGACGAAGCACAAACCTCGCATCTTGGTGACGATGGGGGACCCGGCGGGGGTCGGGCCGGAGCTTTGCGTGCGCTTGCTCGGGCATGCGGCGACGGCCGAGCTTTGCACGCCGATTGTCTTCGGCGATGCGGGCGTCCTGGCCCGTGCGGCCGATCGATTGTCGTTGCCGCTGGAGGCTCCGGCCGTCGTGGCGGCCGATTGGGTGGAGAAGTGCGCGGCGATGGAGCGGCCGGCGATTGTGGACTTTGCCGCCGTCGATGCGCGGGCCCTGCTGCCGGGAGTTGTCGCCGCGGAGTGCGGTGCCGCATCTTATCGCTACGTCACTTCGGCGATCGACGCGTGTCTCGCCGGCCAAGCTGATGCGATCTGCACGGGTCCGATCAATAAGGAAGCCTTGCACGCCGCCGGGCATAAATACCCGGGCCATACGGAGATTTTCGCCGAACGCATGCAGCCGGAAAAATGGTGCATGATGCTGACGTCGGCCGAGATCACCTGCAGTTTGGTGACGGCGCACGTCGGCTACCATGAAGTGCCGGGCCTGCTCAGCGTGGAGCGTATTATCGACGTGATCGAACTGACTTACGCCGCGCTGAGGCGGATGCGCGGACGGGAGCCGCGGCTGACGATTTGCGGCTTGAACCCGCATGCGGGCGAGCACGGGCTGTTCGGCAACCGCGAGGAAGAACGCTTCATCGAACCGGCGGTCGCCGCAGCGCGGGCACGCGGCATCGCCATTGAAGGTCCGCTGCCGCCCGACACCGCGTTCCTGCCGCAACGCCGGGCCGTGACCGATGCTTACGTTTGCATGTACCACGACCAAGGCCTGATCCCGCTCAAGGCGTTGGCCTTCGATTCGGCGATCAACACGACTTTGGGACTTCCGGTGGTGCGAACGAGCGTCGATCACGGCACGGCCTTCGACATCGCCTGGCAAGGCACGGCGAACCCCAACAGCCTCTACGAAGCCGTGAAGCTCGCCGCGCAGTTGGCCATGCCGATCGACGGTTAGCTTTGTTTCGAGGTGTCGACGTCGAGCGCTCGGTACATTTGGCAGTCGCCCGAGATGCCGCGGTAGAGCAAGCCGGCACCGAGCGCCGAGAGCATGAAGCCGCGGAACGGTCCGCGCGTTAGACCAATGAGCACCATCGCGGCCCCGGCAGCCGCCGAGATGGCCCGCTCTTGTGGACTGACGTTCACGGAGCAGGATTTCGATTTGGCACAAGTCGACGACTTTTCGTCGCCGAGAAAGCTTTCGCGCATGGTTTCATTGGACGGACGGGCGGCGGTGGACATAGAGCACCTTCAAAGACGGAAGACCGAAGACCTGAGACGCAAGTCGGCGACGTACGGAGGCGCACTGCCGCTCGACATGGAGGATCATTGACCGGCGAAACACTTCGCCGTAAGCAACACGGCTTGCGGTTACGATGAAGCAATCGGTGTGCCCGATGTTCTTTGCGAGGTTGCCGGCATTAAGCCTTCACGGTGAACGTGATCGACTCGATCGCCGCATGGCCCGACTTGCGAAACGGCCGTGGCAGCGGTTGAGCGTGTCCTTTTTCGTCGATCGTCCGTGAGCGAAGCACATATTTGCCGGCCGGAAGAGCCGGGAGCACTGCGGTCCAGTGGGCGTTCGTCAATCGCAGTGGCCAATGTTTGGGCCGGCCTGAGCTATCGAAGCCGTGCGTCTGCGGAGGGATGCGGCCGCCGTCGAGCGCACCCCAATCGGTCGGGGCGGGGAGTAGTTCGGCGTCGACCCACGGCGCCGTGGTGAAATACGGATCTCCCTCGGGACGCGGTTTGTCGGCCGGTTCGACGGAGACCTGCACCTTCGTGAGGCCGGAGATGCCGACTTGCGCGTAGCCCGAGACGGCGATCTTCTCGCCGGCTTTCGGATCGGCCGGCGGCGCGAGCACGGCGGCGAACGTCTTCAGCGGGCTATCGACGTCGTTGTTCTGCTCGCCGTAGGTGTCGTTGGCATGGGCGATGTTGGAGAGTACCAGGTGAGTGAGCCATTTGATCGACTTGAAGCCGTACGCTTCCGGCACCACGATACGCACCGGTCCGCCGCGCTCGGCGTCGAGCCATTGACCGTTGAGCTTATAGCAGAGAATGACCGGCGGCAGATCGTACGGGTCTTCAAGCACGCGACCGATCGGCAGCGAACTGCGAAACATCTGCTTCGGATCGTCGTTGTGGTAGCCCCAATAAAACACGCGCCGCAGGTCTTCGCGCGGCTTCGTGAGCCACGCCACCTCGCGCAGCGGCACGCCTTCCCACAGGCCCATGCCGAGCGGGCAGCCGATGTTCAGGCAGGTCATCACCTTCGGAAACCGCACGGAGTGCCGCTCGCCGAGCTTCAAGAGCGCGGCAAAGTCCAGCGCCGTGTCGTCGGCCCTCGTGAGCTGCTTGCCGAGTTTGGCCGGCTTGTCGGGATCGGAAATCACCTCGAGCCGCCAAGTGTCGCGCGTCAGGCCGACCTCGCGAAGCTTCTCTTCCGGCAACGAATGCGGCACCGGCTTGCCGCGCGAGACGTCGCGAAAATCTTCCGTGGGCGTGAAGTACGGCTCTCCTCGGGCTCCCGCTTTTTCCGGCTTCGCGCGCGGGGCGGGCCGGTCGTTTTTGTTCTCGCCTTTGGCTTCGGTTTCGGCGGCGGCGACCGTGCCGAACGGCGCTATCGCCGCGGCGGCGACGCCGGCCTGCAGGAAGAAACGTCGGGTCAGGCGTGCATGTTCCGCCAGGAAATCGTCGCCGTTCATCGCACGCCTCTCCGCCACAGGGACACGATGGTCTACTTCTTCAACTCGTCAGGCACCGTCAGCTTCAGCTTCTTTACGAGCAACGTTTCAATTTCGGCCGCAGGCAGCGGCTGATGGTCGACCTTCACACTGGGCAGCAGCTTACGCAGTTGCTCGACATCGTCCGGCGCAATGGCCGTTTGGTGGATTTTGAGTTGCTTCAAATTCGGCAACTTAGCAAGCGGCTGCAAGTCGGCCGCCGTGAAAACGGCTTCAAAAAGTTCCAATCGTTCGAGCGACGGGATGCCTGCGAGCACCGCTACGGCCGCACCGTCGAGCGTCGGCTGCAGGGGTTCGCCGCCCCAACGCGGCAATCGTTGACCCATGCGAATGACCTTCAAATTGGGGAGCTTGGTCAGGTGCCGGATCGCGCCGGGCGTCGGCATGGTGTGCCAGGTGTGAAACTCTTCGAGCTGCGCCAGTTCGCCGACCGCCGCATAGGCCGCGTCGCCGGTCGTGCTGCCGGCGAAAGTCAATCGACGCAGGTTCGGCAGGCTCTTCAAGTGCGCGAGGCCCGAGCCGGTGAATGTTTCCAGCGACCACGAGGGATGCCACAAGCTGAGCCCGCGCAACTTCACCAGCGCCGCGAAGTGTCGATAGCCGTCGTCCGAGAGCGTCGATTGGTTCGTGCTGAATTCTTCGACTTCCTTCAAGCCGGTCAACAGCGGCAACGTTTCGTCGGTGAGCGTCTTGCCGTTGAGGTTTACCTTTTTGAGAGTCGTGCAAGCGCCGAGTAGCTTGTATTCGGCGGCGCCCCAAGTGTCGACGTCGGCCGAAAGCTCGACGGGCGCGCCTTGCGCGCGCAGCACCTTGGCGCCGAGTTTCTCCAGTGCGACGGTCGGATCGTCGGCCAGGCACGCGGTTGTCGTCAACGCGGCGGCCAGAATCGCGGGCAAGAGCGCGAAGCGGGGCATGAGTCACTCCGAATCCGGGCGAATAATGTCCGGCGCGACGCTTCCCACGCCGGGCCGATTGAGTCAGGATACTAGGCGGAACCGGCGGCGTCGAATTGCCGCTTCAGGACGCTTAGCATCACCTTCAGTACGGGACGTGGGAACGAGGAATGGCGGCGAAATCACTGGCCGAAGGTTTACGCCGCAGCTTCACCGATCGCGATCTGGCCGCCGGAAAGCAGTATTTTCTCGACGGCCGCGTGAGAGTCACCCGCATCGACGATTTCGGAGCCGAGTTCGAGGTGCAAGGTTCCGAGTCGGACCCTTACGAGCTACGGCTGCAATGGGCGGCGGCGAGCGTGGTCAGCGTCGAGGGCTGGTGTAATTGCCCGCGTTGGGCGGAAGTCGGCGTTTGCAAACATCAGTTCGCGGCGCTGTTGGCGGCCGATGCGACGGGCCAAGTTCCGGCGGCGATCCTCGCCGGCCTCAACGCGAAGTCGCGCTTGAGGGAGAGCGTCGATGAAGCCGACGACGACGATGATGGTGTAACAGACGACGACACTCCTTTCGGAGGTGACGAAGACGCGGAACTCCGTCGCTTGAAGAATCTGACTTCGGGAAAAGAATTGCCCTGGTGGTTAGGTCGGAAGGTTCGGGAGCCGACTTGGCGTGAGCGTTTAGAGGAGCTCGGCAAGAAAATTGCCAAGCTCGCTCCCCGCTCGGACGACGGCGTGAAACTTCGCGAGGCGTGGTTCGTTGTGGATGCTCCGCTGTGCGTCCAGCACGATCGGATCGTGTTGTCGCTTTATCAACGCGAACAGCGGCAGACCGGCAGGCCGGGGGAATTGAAGAAGCTGCACGTGACGCAGGGCGAGATCGAAGCATGGCCTGACTCGACCGATCGCGAACTGCTGCGGCAATTGATTGGGGGGAGCACCGGCAGCCTCGGCGTCTACGGCTTGCATTTTCGCGACGGCGGAACGATCAGCGAGGTTGCACCGCTTCCTTCGGTATTTCACGGAGCGTTTCGCCATGCCGTGGATCGAGGTCGGGTGCTGTTGCGTTCGAATTCCGGATCCCCGCCGCGACAAGCGGACCGCCTCCGCTTCGACGACGGACCGCCGTACGAATTGCGGCTCACGCCGACTCTCGACAAAAGGAAGACGACATGGCGATTGAAGGCCGACCTCGTTCGAACCGTCGGGGGCGATCGGCAGGAGTCGCTCGCGCTCGATAAGCTGATCTTCGCGCTGTCCGACGGCTCGCTCTGCGTCGACTCGGCCCTATCTAGGCTGGCCCGCGCTTCCGACGCCGCATGGCTCAGGACGTTTCGCGAAGGCGCAGGGCTGACGTTGCCGGCGAGCGAGTTCGACGCCTTCCTTAAGGTCGCCGCATCGCTTGCCGG
>JAFLCO010000120.1 GCA_017303535.1 Planctomycetota bacterium | reverse complement strand
TCCCGAGGGCATTGGAAACGGGGTGTGCTCTTGCCAAAATAGCGGCTGCCGACGGCCACGGCCACACGCCGGCGGCCAAGTGCGGTCAACCGCCGCGAATCACTGGGGCACCGCTGCGCTATGCCCCAGCCACCCGACAACCGCAAAGTTCCATACCCTCATGGTGTTCGACTGGTTTCGCAATCGTCGTCGGCGGGGGCTGCGCGAGCGGCCGTTTCCTGCCGAGTGGCTGGAAATCGTCGAGCGCAACGTCCTCGACTACCACGACCTCGCGGCCGACGAGCAAGCCCGGGTTCGCAGCTACGTGCAAGTGTTCGTCGCCGAGAAACACTGGGAAGGCTGCGGCGGCCTGGCGATGACGGACGAGATTCGCGTGACCGTTGCGGCGATGGTCGGCGTGCTCACGGTCAATCTGACGGAGACGCGGTACTTCGACGCCGTGCTCTCGATCTTGGTGTACCCGACGGCGTACGTCGACCCGGCGGCCCAAAATCGGCAAGGGCACGTCGTGACCGTCGGCGACTCGGCTCGCCTGGGGGAGGCCTGGTATCGGGGGCCGGTGATCTTGTCTTGGAACGACGTCGTGGGCGGCGGCTTACGGCACAGCCGGGGCAACGTGGTGTATCACGAGTTTGCCCACCAGCTCGACATGCTCAACGGCGGCAGCACCGACGGCACGCCGCCCTTGGATCGGCGCGAACAAGACGCGCGGTGGATCGCCGTGAACGACGCCGAGTACGCGAAGCTCTGCACCGCGTGTGCGCACGGCCGACACACGGTGATCGACTGTTACGGAGCGACCAACCGCGCGGAGTTTTTCGCCGTGACGACGGAGACGTTTTTCTGCAAGGCGCACGCGCTGCGCGAGCATCATCCGGAACTGTACGGCGTGCTGCGCGAGGCGTACCGGCAGGACCCTGCGGCCCGGGGACGGTGAGTTCGTCAGACTTAACACGGAGTGCTCGGAGTTCTCGGAGGCAGGAGAAGTTGTTGACTTCGTCCCCCTGCTCCGAGTTCTCTGTGATCTCTGTGGTTAAATTTGAATGCCCCCTCGCTTGCGCTTCGGGGCTAGTGTGATGTGGAACGTCCCTGGAACTGGGGCACCGCTGCGCTATGCCCCAGGCACCCACGGGTTCCTAGCAAAGACTGCGTCAGCCTTTGGTCCACGGCACGTCGGGCTTGCCGGCGCGGTGGTTCACGAGGCGGGCCGCGACGAAGAGCAGGTCGCTCAAGCGATTCAGGTAGATGATCGCGCCGGCCGAGATTTCTTCTTTGTGATCCAGCGCCACGAGCATCCGTTCGGCGCGGCGGCAGACCGTGCGGGCCAAGTGCAAGTACGCAGCCGCCGGGGTGCCGCCGGGCAGGATGAATTGCTTCAGCGGCTCCAGCTCGGTTTCGAACTTGTCGATGGCCGCTTCGAGCCGCGCGCTCTGCTCGTCGCCGACGCCGGTCATGCCGAACTTCTCGGGCTCGGGCGTGGCGAGGATCGCCCCCAGGTCGAAGAGTTCGTTCTGCACGCGCTCGAGCAAAGCATCGACGTCGGCCGGCGGCGCATGCGTGCGCACGACGCCGAGCACCGCGTTGAGTTCATCGACGGTACCGTAGGCTTCGATGCGCGGATGATCTTTGCGAACCCGGGGGCCGCCGAAGAGCCCCGTGTCGCCGTCGTCGCCGGTCTTGGTGTAGATCTTCATTCGCGGGAGCTTGAAACGACGATGACGATTCGCCCCAGGTATTCACCTGGGGCAATTGAACGGAACGAAGTAACTGCGATGACTGCGACTTGCGAACTTCGACGATTTCCATTCTCGTCTGTTCAATAGCCCCAGATGAATATCTGGGGCCCTCGTCGATTGAATAATAAGTCGATGGAACAAAACGCGCCGGCCGGCGCGTCGTCGCGACTACTACTTCTTCGCCTTCTTGGCGGCCTTTTTCTTCGTGCTCTTGGCGGGCGTTTTGGCGGCCTTCTTTTCAGTCTTCTTTCCTGCGGCCGGCTTCGCGGCTTTCTTGCCGCCGCCGAAGATGCTGTCCCAATTCTTGGAAAACTCGGGGGTAGGACCGGAACGAATGATCGGACCCGACATCGGGCTCACTCCTTGAGAGATCGGAAAAGGTGGGGAAATATCAGGGAAACGGACGTCACCGTGCGCGGAGGATCACCATGCCGGCGGCCCTCGCGACGCCGCGCGGGCGAGGTATAATCGCGACATTCAATCGACCAGCGCCGCGCCGTTTCGTCAAGCGCCGCCGCCCGTTCATGAGGGCGCGGCGCGGTTCGTTAGCCGCGGCCCCATGCATCATGTCGCACCCCCGTCGGAGATTTGGCATGTCGATTCTACTTCGCGTCATTAACTCGTCGACTCGCTCGACCATTTGGTTCGCTGTACTGCTCGCGTTGGCGGCGATCGTCGGGCCTACAAATTCGCAGGCCGCGGAAACGGCCACGGCGCCCGCGACGGCCGCCGTCAAGGAACCGGCGGCGATCAACGAGCACACGCGTTGGGTGACCAGGGCGGCCTTCTCGCCCGACGGCAAGCTGCTGGCGACGGTCGGCGGCGAGAGCCTGCTGTATCGGGCCGGCGACGTCGTGCTCTGGAACACGGCCGACGGCAAGTTCGCCAAGCGGTTGCCGGGCCATGACTCGTGCGTCTGGGCCGTCGCGTTTTCGGCCGACGGCAAAACTTTGGCGACCGGGGCGTACGACGGGACCGTCAAACTTTGGAACGTTGCCGACGGTACGGAAAAGGCTGCGTGGGAAGCGGCCGTGCATTGGGTCAAGGCCTTGGCGTTCGTGCCGGGCTCGGGCCTCTTGGCCGTGGCGTCGGAAGACGGCATCGTGCGGTTGTGGGACGTGTCGAGCGCGAAGCCGGAGGAGAAGCAAGCGATCAAAGGGCATACGGCCGCAGTGAACGCGCTGTTGTTCACGACCGACGGCAAGACGCTCGTCACCGCGAGCGACGACAACACGATTCACGTGTGGGACGTCGCCAAGGGCGCGCCGAAGGCCAAGCTCGAAGGTCACACAGGCCCTGTGCTCGCGCTGGCTTGGACGACGGCCGATAAGCAGTTTGCGTCAGGCGGTGAAGATCGCGCGGTGAAGCTGTGGGACGTGGCCTCGGCCAAGCAAACGGCCGAACTCCCGACGCAGCGCAATTGGGTGACGGCCGTGGCGTCGGCAGGCGCGGGCAAACCGCTCTTCGTCGGCGGCTACGATCGGACCGTGCGCGAGATCGACGCCGGCAAGAAGTCGGAAACGGCGGCGTTTGAAGGCTTCACCACCACCGTCTGGTGCGCGGCCGTGTCGACCGACGGCAAGCTACTCGCCGCCGGCAGCGCGCATGATTCGAGTGAGAAGATTCCCAGCGTGCGGCTCTGGACCACCGGTGAGCGGAAAGAGCTACTGCCGGTCGAGCGTCCGAAATCCGCCGAAGCTGTGAAGCTGAATCCGCCGGCGGAGATGAAACCGTTCGTGCGGCCGACCGCTGCGGCCGAAGCCAAGCCCGCCGAAGCGGCGAAACCGGCCGCGAAACCCGCGGAAAAGCCCGCGGAGAAGAAAGACGAGAAGAAGCCGGAGCCGGCGAAGAAGGATGAGGAGAAGAAGCCGGCTGCGGCCAAGACGGATCCCGCGAAATCGCAAGCGTCGGGTCAGTCGAAAGCGAAGCCTGTCGATGGCGCGAAAGGTGCAGAGAAGAAAGCGGCCGCGAAGCCGGAGCCGAAGTCAGACAAAAAGAACGACAACTAGTTCGACAATTTTTCTTAGTTACCCCACGAGCGTAGGCGGCGCTGTTACGTGAGCCCAACTTCATTTAGTAAGGACAAGAGTACCGCCATGGCCGGACTACCCGACTTGAGCCGTTACGGCATTTACCACAAAGAGTATCTCCGCAACCCGCCGCCGGCGAAGCTCTACGAGGAAGCGATCCGCGTCGATCACGGCGCCATCTCGTCGGCCGGGGCGTTGCTCTCGCGCTCCGGCACTAAAACCGGCCGGAGTCCGAAAGACAAGCGCGTCGTCAAGCATCAGGCTTCCGCCGACGACATCTGGTGGGGCGAGGTCAACATTCCGCTCGCCGAGCACGCGTTCGTCATCAACCGCCAGCGCGCGGTCGACTTCCTCAACTTCCGCTCGCAGATTTACGTGATCGACGGCTTCGCCGGTTGGGATCCGCGCTATCGCCTCAAAGTACGCATCATCTGTGCCCGGCCGTATCACGCGCTGTTCATGCACAACATGCTGATCCGGCCGACGCGCGACGAGCTGGAAAACTTCGGCGATCCGGACTACGTCGTTTACAACGCCGGCGAGTTTCCGGCGAACTTGCATACCGAGCAGATGACGTCGCGGACGACGATCGACCTCAGCTTCGAGTCGAAGGAGTTCGTCATCCTCGGCACCGAATACGCCGGCGAAATGAAGAAGGGCGTGTTCACGGTGATGAACTACCTGATGCCGAAGCAAGGGGTGCTTTCGATGCACTGCTCGGCCAACGAAGGGCCTGACGGCGACGTCTCGCTCTTCTTCGGCCTCTCCGGCACGGGCAAGACGACGCTGAGCGCCGATCCGCAACGTGCGCTGATCGGCGACGACGAGCATTGCTGGTCGAACGAAGGCGTGTTCAACATCGAAGGGGGCTGCTACGCGAAGTGCGTCAACCTTTCGCCGGAGAAGGAACCGGAGATTTTCAACGCCATCCGCTTCGGCTCGGTGTTGGAAAACACGGTGTACGACGAGAAGACCCGCCGTGTCGATTACTCGAACATCTCCGTGACCGAAAACACGCGCTGCTCGTACCCGATCGAGTACATTCCGAATGCCAAGATTCCCTGCATGGGCGGGCACCCCAAAAACATCATCCTGCTGACGTGCGACGCGTTCGGCGTGTTGCCGCCGGTGAGCAAGCTCTCGCCGGAGCAAGCCATGTATCACTTCATCAGCGGCTACACGGCGAAGGTGGCCGGCACGGAAGTGGGCGTGAAGGAACCGAGCGCGACGTTTTCGGCCTGCTTCGGTGCGGCGTTCCTGGTGTGGCATCCGACGAAGTACGCCGAAATGCTCGCCGAAAAAATGCGGGCCCACGGCGCGGAAGCGTGGCTCGTCAACACCGGTTGGTCGGGCGGCGCTTACGGCACCGGCATGCGGATGAAGCTCGAGTACACGCGGGCCATCATCAACGCGATTCACTCCGGCGAACTCGCCACGGCGCCGACGGAAGTCGACCCCTGGTTCGGCTTCCAAGTGCCGACGCGCTGCTCCGGCGTGCCCGAGGCGATTCTGATGCCGCGCAAAGTTTGGAGCGACGGCGCCGCGTACGACAAGACCTCGGCCCAACTCGCCGAACTGTTCCGCAAGAACTTCAAGAAGTACGCCGACGGGGCCTCGCCGGAGTTGCTGGCGGCCGGCCCGCGCGAAATGGCCGGCGTGTAACGGCAATTGCGAATACGCGCTGACGATAACACTAGCCCCGACGCGCAAGCGAGGGGACACAGGCCTGCGGCCGAACGACAACGGAGATCGCGGAGGACTCGGAGTTTTGCATAAACTTGCTCCGGGAACTCAGCGATCTCTGTTGTTAATGATCGGAATATCCCCTCGCTTGCGCGTCGGGGCTAGTATGCGGTGGTCGCGGTACTCGACTATGTCCACTCCCCTTGTTCGACCTTCCGTGCGGGCTCTGCTTCGCCGCGATCATCCGGCTAAGGTCGGCGGCGGATTCATGGCGATCTTCGGGCTGATGGCCGGCGGCGGACTGATCGGGGCGACGTTTTACGACGGCGAGGATCGCCGCGCTGCGCTGTTCTTCGCCGGCGTCTTCGCCTTGTTCGCGCTCGGCACGGGCATCTATTTCTTCCGCCGGATGTTTTGGATTCGGCGGCTGACGACGGTCGGCACCGTCGTCGACGGGCGCGTGCTCGTCGTCGACCAGAACACGGAAGACGTCTGGTACATGATCGTCGGCTACCAAGTCGACGGCGCGAGCTACCGCGCGTGGCAAGGAACCGGCGATCGCTCACGATTCAATCCCGGCGATACCGTGCGCGTGCTCGTTGATCTGCAGCGACCGGATAGCGCGTGGGTTGCCGAGTCGTAAAGTCACAGGCACACTGTCTGGGCAATCCGACTTCTAACCCAGGCGGCGCCCATGCGATCTCTTACGTTGCTCGTTATGCTCTCGACCGCTCCGGCGGCGGCGGCCGTGCTTGAGGCCGAGCCTTCCAACTACCGCAAGCAACTCGACCGGCTCGCTCCCGGCGACGTGTTGCGACTCGCGCCGGGGACGTATCGCGAGCGGCTGCCCATCATCGGCAAACACGGCGATGCCGCACGGCCGATCGTCATCGAAGGCCCGGCGCGCGACGACACGAAGGGCGACGCTACAGCCGGCGGTGCGGCGACGTTCGTCGGCATGCGCGGTCAGAACACGGTTGACTTACGCAACTGTAGTTTCGTCACCGTGCGGAACATCACCGTCGACTGCGCCGGCCTGCCGGTCGACGGCGTCAATGCGAAGGGAGACGTGCCCGTGCATGACGTGACGATCGAGAACGTCGTCATTCTCAACGCCGGCGCGAATCAGCAGATCGTCGGCATCAACACCAAGTGCCCCTGCTGGAATTGGACGATTCGCGGCTGCGAGATTATCGGGGCGGGCACCGGCATGTACTTGGGCAACAGCAACGGCGAGGCGCCGTTCATCCGCGGCGTCGTCGAATACAACCGCGTGTACGATCCCGAGGGTTACTGCATCGAAATCAAACATCAGAACGCGTGGCCCGCCGACGCGCCGACCGGCGCGGGCCGCACGATCATTCGCCACAACGTGCTCATCAAGACCGATCGCCCGAGCGGCTCCGGCGATCGCCCGAATCTGCTCTTCGGCGGCTTTCCCGACGTCGGGCCCGGCAGCGAAGACCGCTACGAAGTGTACGGCAATTTCGTGGCTCACAATCCGCGCGAAAGTCTCGTTCAAGCGACGGGCCGATTCTCGATTCACGACAACTTGCTTGTCGGTGCGAAGAAGGAAACGTCGGCGGGAATCTTCGCCACGGCCCATCAACGCAAGCCGGTGCGCCTCGCGCATGTTTACAACAACACCGTCTACGGTTGCGGGCGCGGCATTCGCGCGGCCTCCGGCAGCCGGATCGACGCCTGCATCGGCAATCTCGTATTGGGCGACGATCCGATCAGCGGCGATATCAGCGTGAAGGCCGGCAATCTCACGGCGCCGACGACGGAGGCAACCGCGTACGTCGGGCGGCCGAGCCTGGTTTTGGAAGAAATGAACTTCGCACCGCGATCCGAGCGCTGCCGCGGCGAAGGATTGGACTTGGAACGGTTTCACGGCGACGAGAATTTCGACCGCGACTTCGCCGGCGCGCCGAAAGGAGATCGGACGTTTCGCGGCTGCTACACAGGCGACGACGCGCGGAGATGGACGCCTGCGAACACGCTGAAGCCGCGTGTCGGCGGCGGTCTTTAGTCGAGCCCGGTAATGTCTGGGTCAAAGCTTCTAATCGCCGCGGCGAAAGCAAAGAGCCCCGTCAGCGATCGAAATCGCTGCCGGGGCCCTCTTGCGTGCGATGCGTCACCCACGTGCGTGCCGCCGGGCGATGGACGCCCGGCGACTGTTCCGACTAGCTCCAAGCACTTAGCTCAAAGCTCCCGGCTCATGCGTTAGATCGCCGAATCGGCTTGTTCGCCGGTGCGGATGCGGATCACGTTCGCCAGGTCGCTCACGAAGATCTTGCCGTCGCCCACTTGGCCGGTGCGGGCCGTGTTGACGACCGTGTCGATCACCTTCTGCAGGTCTTCGTTGTGGACCACGACTTCGAGCTTCACCTTCGGGATGAAGTCGACGGCGTATTCCGCGCCGCGGTAGGTTTCCGTGTGACCCTTCTGACGACCGAATCCGCGAACTTCCGTAACGGTCATTCCCTTGATGCCCTTTTCGCTCAGCGCGTTCTTGACGGCTTCGAGTTTGAAATGGCGAATGACGGCTTCAATCTTCTTCATGGCATGTCTCCTTAAGTGTTCGTCGGCCCGGCTATGAAGAAGCTGCCGACGTGTGGTTGAGTTGTTTCTGAGGAAGCACAAATGCACGACCCGTGCCGAGAGGGAAACTGCGGCGCACGATTGTCGGCGCCGCCGCGCGAAAACACCGTAAATCACGGCATTTGGCGAGCGCGGAATTTTTTCGAGTTCGCGCCGGCCGCGGAGTTCGCGATCCGTCGCGCGTTGCGACGCGTGTGACCGCCGGCGCGACGAAAGTCGCAAAAGCCCGCGAAAATGCGGCATTTCACGCGATTCGCGCCGACGGAGCGCGATTCACAACTTTGTGACGCGGCGAATCGGGCGGCGTACCGCCTAGAGGCCCGGTACGAACGAGACGTCGAGCGTTCCTTCGCTCACGCACTTACCGGTCATCGCCGGAATCTTGCGCACGTTTTGCAACAGCAAGTCCTTCAACTCCGTCATGGTCTTATCCGGGCGACGCGCGAGAATCAGCGCCGCCGCGCCGGAAACGTGGGCGGCCGCCATCGAGGTGCCGCTGTCGAAATCCGTCGTGTGGTTGGGATGCGTGCTCCTGATGCCCACGCCCGGCGCCGCGAGGTCCACCGTCTCTCGGCCGTAGTGACTATTAGACGCCTTGTCGTTGTTTATATCGATGGACGCGACCGAGATTATGTTGCTTGCGTCGTAAACCGAGGGGTAGCGGGGAGTGGTGTCGACGTGGTCGTTGTCGCCGTCGTGGTTGCCCGAACTCGCGAAATTCCCCGCCGCCGTAACGAATAGCACGCCTTTATCGCGGGCCCGCTTGATGGCCGCCTCCAGAGCCACGCTATGCTCGTGCCAGTACCAACTGGCGTTGATGATCCGGGCCCCGTTGTCGATCGCGTAGTCGATCGCTTTCACGGCGTTGGCGACGTTGCCGTGGCCGTGATTATCGAGCCAGCGCACGGCCATGATCTTCACGCGCCAATTCACGCCGGCCACGTGCTTGGAATTGTTGGCGAAGGCGCCGATGATGCCCGCGCAGTGAGTGCCGTGCTTGTAAACGTCCATCGGCAAATCGTCGTTCTGCACGAAGTCGCGGCCGTGGTGGCCGTGGGAATTCGTCCACATGTTGTCCTTCAGATCTTCGTGATCGTAGTCGACTCCGGTATCGATGACCGCGACCACGACGTCGCCCCCCTGCGTCACGGACCAAGCCGAGGTCGCGTTCATGTTCCGAAGTCCCCACAAGTCGTTCCATTTCGGATCGTCGACCGGCGGCGTGGACGAAGTCAGCGGCGGCGGCGCGGTCTGGCCGCGCGGGTCCTGCGGCGGTACGGCGCGAAAGCGGATCTGCGGCGCCGCGTATTCCAAGTTCGGCAACCGCTCGAGGGCCGAAACCAACTTGCCGTCGATTCGCTCGGCCCGCACCACTACGAACTTGCCGGGTTTGTAATCCTCTTCGATCGTCAGGCCGATTTCGCCGAGGGCGGCGGCCGACGGTGGTTCGGCGCCGTACGACAGAAGCAGCCGACGCACGGGCTTCAGCCCTTCGACGGCGTCGATGGCGTCGAAGGTGGCGACGGTGGCCAACTCCCGCGGCCGGCGGGCCACGGCGACCGACGCCGTGAGCGAGGCGAACATCGGTTCGTCGGGCAGATCGAACACCGCTCGATCTTTGGCGTCGGTTCCCAGAAAGGCGCCGCCGGAGTCGCGGGTCGCCAGCAGCATGGGGGAAAGTTTTCGCGAATTGTCGTCGCTCGACGTCAGCGAACCGACGCGTTGCTTCGTTTCGGCGACGGCGATCACGCCGTAGGCCGACGCTACGCGGAAGCTTGTCCATCCGCAGAGCAAGACTGCCAAGCACACCAGCCTACGAAACATGGCGCGGCCCCCGTTTGCCGCGCCCGCCGCGAGATTGCACGCGGCTCTTAAGGCACGGCTTTCATGCTTACATGCGGGGCAGCATAGGTCATCTTTTTGTTGTCCACAAGCTTTTTAACTAATTGTGCGTCGATCGTATTGTTAATCGGTTCGACGATCATGTACGATCCCGGCAGATAAGTTTCGACGTGCTTAACTCCCATCGCCTTCAGATCGCTTTCATTCGGAATGTCGTTCTGATGGAAACTAATCATGAGTTGTGAAACGGGCTGCCAATTCTTGGGGAGCTTATCGCTGACGCCGAGTACGACCTCGTCGTTCCCCTTAATCGCGGCGAAATTGCCCGCCTCAATTTGAATGAGCGGAACCATGCGGGGCGGACCGTCCGGCTCAAGTTCCGTCAGTTCGCAAACGCCCTTGAGAATGCCGTTGCCGTCGCGCGTGGCCACGAGAATGGGGGAAAGCCGCTGGTCGTCGGGGTTTTTGCTGTTCTTCGGAACAGCCTGCCGCACCTTAACGGCGTACATCGGATCGTCGGCGTCGGGAGTGTCGCAGGCCTCGCAACGGCCCGACAGCGTGGCGAGTAGCGCCGTAACGACGAGCGGAAGTAGCCAACGCATGATGCACCTGCATCGGAAAATGTCGCACCGGGCGGGCGCGGCTTGCATTGTATCAAGCCGCGTCCGACGCCGCCTCCCCGAAAAATCGCCGGCGATTGTCAGCGAAACCCTACGTCTTAGATGCAGATGGTGCGAATGGAGTGCCGGCGTTTTCCTGTGAATTTTGTGATCGCCGTAACATTCACAAGCAAACTTCACATTAATTTGAATGCACTTTGGGCAACGGTTGGATAAACGCCGCCGGCAATAACTGCGGATCGAGGAATTGCGGTTCCCCGCCGCGGTGCGATGGTTCCCATCCCAACATCCGGCGGAGGTTGCGTAGCGGCGGGGCCGCGCTCAGGTCGTCGCCCGGAAAGGCCTCCGACGATTCGCAGCCCGGCACGGCGAACCGCAACGACTTACAAGGGCACGGATGCCGCTGCGGCGCGGGCGTCACTGGCTGAACCGGAGCCGGCAGCGCCGGAACCAACACCGGCACCGGCACCGGCTGCCCGGTGACGGGGATGCCTTGCATGATCGTCGTCACCGTGCCTGGTGATTGCGGCAAATCGACGACTGTTGTTGGGAAGAACTGCCGCACACCGGCGGTAACCGGCAATTCCGTAGGCATCGTCGAGTTCAGAGGCGGTTGATCGATGGCGATCGGCTGCGTCAGCGCTTCGGCAGGGAAAGCATCGTCCAAGACGGGGCGGATGTCATTCGGTTGCGTCAGAGCGGCGGGCGTCGCCTGCATCCACGGCATGGTGGCCGCCTTCTGAGGAGTCGCCGGGACATGTGGCGCGGGAGCTGGCGCACCGGGGCCGGTGCAGGGACCTTGCGTTAGCCTTACCTTGATAATGAGTTCTTTGTCGAATGTCTTATTTGGACGGGGCAAGCCAGCCAATGCGCGCACGACAATCGCCGCCGCCGTCGGCTGATTATCCAAGACCCTTGCAATCGCTTCATTCCAGTCTGCATCTCTTAGATTTGTAAAGCTCCCTTGCTCGTGGCTATCCACACTGAACACGAGCGGGCTACTCAAGACTTTTCCATCAGAAAGTTGCTTGCCGGTCGCGTCGACCGGGATCAGCGTCAGACTCGCAGCCAATATTCCGTCGGAGGGAAGCTCAAGCGTCCGGTCTGATAGCACCGCTCGAAGTTTTTCGACGCCGGGCGAGGCCGGCGTGCAGATCGTCGAGTTCCGGCAAGAGTCGTGATTCACGCACGCTTCAAATTCCGTGGCTCCAATCCACTTCCACGTCGCTGAGGCAACGGCCGCCGGCTTTTCCTCGCGGATATACGGAATATGCAAATGGCTCGTCACGCCGTACGGCGTCGCCACGTGCACGTCGACGTATTCCACGCCGTCGAGCTTATTCGGCTTCAGCTTTTGCGGCAGCGTGACCCGCATGATTTGCCGGCTCAGCAACGTCACGTCGCTGATGCATTGATCGCCGGCGATAACCTTCGTGTCGTGCACGCTGAAGTGATCGCCGACGAGGAAGAGCGTCGTCCCCTGGGTTGCGCTCGGGCACACGCAGGGCGGCGGTTGCACGGCCACGTCTCCAATACCGTTGGGAGGTGTTCCGGCAGGCGGAGCGCAAGTCGCCGAGGTGTTGGGCGACTCAAACACGCCCGGGCCGCCGTACCAGCCGTAGAGATCGGGGGCGAGGTCGGTCACGCCGTTGCTGAACATTTCGAAGCCGCCGAGCGTGTTTTCGATCGGCACTTGCGCCGTCATCGTCTGCAGCGGCAGTTCGCGGTCGAGTTGATGCACGCGGTTCATCAGCAAATGGACGTCGGCGCCGCGGTAGCAATTGGCGTCGCGGATGCAGGCCGCGGTGTGGTGCATCGACTGCACGGCGCGGCTGAGCTTCATCGTATCCGTCATGCTCGGCTCGGCCTGATCGCGCGAAGGGAGCAGCCCGTGATGATGATTCAAGCGGAACCAATTCGAGCGGACGTCGAACGTGACGTACGGCACGAACGACGGCATGATCACCACGGCCACGCATTCGCGCATCCCGGGCTCGATCTTCCGGTTCAGCAAGTCACAATCCTTGTGCTTGCCCCACAGGGTCTCGTGGAAGGCCGCGATGTTCCCCTTCGTGGGCGGCGTTTGAAAGCGCGGGTAGAATCGCCAGCCGAACGTGTCGTCGCCGTGCGAGAAGCCGACGACCGTACGATTGAGCGCGATCGTCTCAAACTGCGCCTCGAACTGCCGCGTGAACTTCGTGAAGTTACTCGCACTCATCTTGCCGCCGACAAACGCCAACGACACGGCCAACTGCATCTCCCGCCGAATCGTCGCCGCATCGCCGATATTCTGATCCTGCGTCACAGGGTCCAAAGCAAACACATGAATCGGCCAGCGGCAACGGACGTATTCCTGAAAGGCTTGCCGCTCTTCAACGCCGGGATCGGGCATGTAGAACCGAAGGTGGCAATTCTCTCCGCAACCGCATCCGCGCAGCTGCGACACCGAAGTCATGTCGCCTTTGAGATGGGCATCCAATAACGCAGACTCGACGAGAATTGCCCAAGCAAGCGCCTCCAAACACGTGGGATTGTTGCATCCGTCGCATTGGATACCGGCTGGTTTAAGTGCGTTGCCTGCTGCTCGAAGGTTATAAAGAAACGCATCGCGAATGGCCTTCATTTCGCAACGATCTCCACGGCGAATTGCGGTGACGATTCCGCCGTCACCAACTGCCTGCCCGAAACCGTTCGATAGCGAATCCCAAATCGTCACATATTCGGGCCGAGCTAGGCATTGATACGCGGCCTGAAGTTCGGACTGAACAAATCGCTGGAGATCGGGCAGATGAGCGATTTTTTTGGGCTCATCGTTCCAGCGGACGTCACGACCTTGGTAGCCCTCGCCGAATGTTTTTGCGATGACTAATAATTCTTCTTCGCCAAATACGGAAACGAGACCGGACGGAGCAATTGGGTTCTGCGCGTTTCTCGTTCGTGAAGCCGGCCCGACGACTATGGCAATCTTGCTCTGCAGGTCAGCCACTTGAGTTTGCCGTCGTTGGACTTCTAATTCCGCTTCCCGAACAGCGCTTTGAGCCTCGTTGCTCTTCGATGCGGCTTTGGAATTATTTTCAAATGCAGATTTAATATCCTTAAAGGCCTGGATGCTTAGATTATTTGGAGGATTATCAAGGCTTTCGTATGTGTCAACTTTTGACAATGTCCCGCTGATGTACTCTCGTGACAGTTGTTGAGTTTGTGCGAGTGTGTCAAGAGCTTCGCTCGTTTTAGATTGGTTTTGCAATGCGATGCGGAATGTGTCTAAGGCTTTGCATAGATTCTGCTGACTGACTTCAAGCTCTAGACGTTTGAGCGCGTCAACCTTCCAAAGCTCATTGTCGGTAATTTTGGTAATTGGCAAACCAAGCTGGTCGACAAGATCGTTGACCACTAAATTTCGGAACGTTACCGGCAATAACCCGTCGTTCAAGTACGGCGTCGCGGTGATCGTGATTTCCGCGCCGTAGCCTTCGTTGGTCGCGCGGCCGGGAAGTACTGATACCGGGAGCCGTACCAAGTTCAGCGAGTAGCCCGGCGAGTCGGCCGTGTCGTCCCCTTCGTTGATGCGGCGGAGTTCGTGCAGGTGGTTGATGTACCGATTGAGCTGATCGAGCGCAACGACCGGCTCCAAGCCGATGTCGCCGTCCGCGTGCGTTGCGAAATGCCCCGCCTCGAATTTCTGAATGATCGTCTGCGACGGCGTGCCGGTCATCGTCGTCGACTGCACCGGCGTCGGAGGGGGTGCCCCGTTGAGCGACGCCGACAGAGAAAACGCGTTCGCCAAAAACGCCTGATCGGCCCGATTGAGCGTGCCGTTCAAGTACACGTGAAATTGATTCAGCTGCGCGAAGAGTTGCTTCTCCAACTCGTCGCGGTGTTTCGTCAGCCGGGCTTGCCCCCAGACGTCGGGCTGCTTGGCGACGACCGAGCCGTATTGATCGATGTGCCGTTCGAGCCAGTCGATTTCTTGAGCCAAGCGTTCCACGCACGGCTCTTTGGTCGTGACGCTCGGCCCTTTGAAAACGCTCTTGATTAGCTCGCCCGCGCTGAGCGAACTCGGCAGCACTGCGAGTGCGGCGAAATAGCTCGCCGTGAACCAAACGACAAAACGATGACGAACCGACACGGGAGCCTCCTTGCTCGACGCGAACGGCAAACTGTAGGGGTTATAGCGGTCGTAGCGGCGATTGACGCCGTAACATCCCGTCTCACAAGAACTTACGGTGCTATATGGCACACCCTCTTCATCGTCACCGTGCGGATTACCGCTCCAATAATTACCCTGCTAAAGAGGCATGGGTACTTTTGCCTAGGCGCGACGATTAGCGAAACTGCCCGCCGTCGAGACCGCTGTTCTTGAGCAGTCGGTAGAGCGTGCCGCGCGGGAGCTTGGCTTCGTGGGCTGCGGCTTTCACGTCGCCGTGGTGGCGCGTAAGCAGGTCGGTGAGATACTGTCTTTCAAACTTCGCGAGGTGCGCATCGCGCAGCGCGAAGTAGCCCTCGTCGCCGGCCGTGGTTGCCGCGAGTTGCACGTCGCCGCCGGCCGCCGCCGTCGTCGCACGGCCCGCTTGTTCGACGAGCGACTCCGGCAGATCGTCGGGCCCGATCAAAGTGTCGGTGCTCAGCGCAATGGCCCGGCGCATGACGTTCTGCAGTTCGCGAACGTTCCCCGGCCAGGCATAGTGCGACATCACCTGATACGCTTCCGGCGAGATGCCGTGAATCGTGCGCCCCATCTCGCGGCTAAACTTCGCGGCGAACCGCTCGGCCAGCAGGCCAAGATCGTCGCCCCGTTGGCGCAGCGGCGGCAGTTCGATCCGCACGACGTTGATACGATAATAAAGGTCGCGGCGAAACTGCCCTTCCTCGACCATCTCCTCGAGCTTGCGAGCCGTGGCGGCCACGACGCGCACGTCGACCGGAATCTCCGCACGCCCGCCGACGCGCCGAATCCGTCGCTCTTGCAACGTGCGTAAGAGCTTGGCCTGCAACAGCAGCGGCAATTCGCCAAGTTCGTCGAGGAAGAACGTGCCGCCGTCGGCAAACTCCAGCAGGCCGATCTCGCGTTTCTCCGCCCCGGTGAACGCCCCCTTCTCGTGCCCGAAGAATTCGCTCTCCAGCAAGTTGTCGGGAATTGCGCCGCAGTCGACCGGCACAAACGGTTTCGCGGCCCGCTTGCTCCGCGTG
>JAFLCO010000012.1:9565-41820 GCA_017303535.1 Planctomycetota bacterium | reverse complement strand
TGGCGAAGCTTCGCGGTTTTTGGCGGTGCTCGTCGTGGCGACTCCGTGCCCGTTGTTGATCGCGATCCCGGTCGTGATCCTCGGCAGCGTCTCATCGGCCGCGGCGCGCGGAATCATCGTTAAGAATCCGGCCGCGTTGGAACAGCTCTCGCTCTGCCGCACGATGATTTTTGACAAGACCGGCACGCTCACCTACGGGGAGCCGCGACTGACGGAGACTATCGTCGCCTCCGGCATTTCCGAAGACGAAGCCTTGCGGCTGACCGGCTGCCTAGAGCGCTACTCGAAGCATCCGCTGGCCCGCGCCGTGGAAAAAGCCGCCGCCGAGCGCAAGCTCACGATCACGGAAGCCGGCGACGTTTCCGAACCACCGGGCCAAGGGATGACCGGCACCGTCGGCGGCCGTCGCGTACGGGTCACCAGCCGCAAGATGCTCGCGGCCGAGGCGTCGCCGCTGGTCGCCGAATTACCGCCCGCGGCGCCGGGCATGGAGTGCGTCGTACTCGTCGACGGCCGGCTCGCCGCCACGATGCGCTTTCGAGACGAACCGCGGCGCGACGGAGCCCGCTTCATTCGGCACCTTGGCCCTCGTCATCAGATTCGCAAGCTGATGCTTGTTTCCGGCGACCGCGAGAGCGAGGTGCGCTACTTGGCGGACAAAGTCGGCATCGGTGAAGTCCACGCGGGCCGCAGCCCGGAAGAGAAGGTGGAGATCGTGCGGCGTGAATCGGCCGCGGCACCGACCTTATTCCTCGGCGACGGCATCAACGACGCCCCGGCGTTGGCGGCCGCCACGATCGGCGCGGCGTTCGGCCAGGCCAACGACGTGACCGGCGAAGCGGCCGACGTCGTCGTGATGGACACGTCGCTGGAAAAGGTCGACGAACTACTGCACATCGGCCGGCGGATGCGGATCATCGCGTTGCAAAGCGCCCTGGCAGGTATGGGGCTGAGCGTCGTCGGCATGGGACTCGCCGCGACCGGCTACCTGCCGCCGGTCGCCGGGGCCGTTTTCCAAGAAGTCATCGACGTGATCGCCGTGCTCAACGCGCTGCGCGCGGCTTACCCGCCGCGCGAATTGACCGACATTTAGGCGTCGGACATAGCCGCCTTATTTCGCTCCGGCACAGCGTGCTAAGGCGCGCAAGTTCATGATGAACGTTCTACTCGTAATAATTTTCTCGCCAGCGTCGTCGTAATTCTTGAGCTTCCCTTCCTCGACCCAGGCTCCGCGCTCGTCGAGCTTTTCGGCGGCCCGGGCGGCGTCGGCGGCGATACGCTTGCTGAACGTCGGCCTCGACAGATCCGGCGTCTTTTTGGCGGGAATCCCCTTCTCGACGAGCTTCTTATACTCGTTCTCGACCGTGTCGATTGAATCGGAGCCGACCTTGAAGCCGTAGTGCGTCGGCAAGTCCGAATCGTCGTACGTCAGCACGTAGTCCTTAGTGAAGTACAGCGGCTTGTTCGTGTGCAATTCATAAAAGCGGGCCATGCGACCGTCGGCGAGCTTTGATCTACGCAACCAGGTGATCGCCGGCGGAATCGGCTCCAGATATTTTTTGTCGCCGGTCGCCTTATAGAGACTGAGCAGGAGCTTGAGGATATTCTGAGACTCGCTTCCGCTGATCGCCGGCGGCTCGAACTTACGAGCCCACACCGGATTCATCGCGGGGTCGTACTGCTGCGCCCAGCCCGGCTGCGGTTCGGGCATCTGCGCCATGAGGATGAATTTGCCGGCCCTCTCGGCCGACGCCTTATAGCGCGGTTCTTGATAGGTTTCGGCGGCAGTGAGCATCAGTTCGACGACGTCGGTGATCGTGTCGTCGTTAAAGGTATAGAAATCAACGTAATTGATTTTCGGAAACGTCCGCGACCACGACTCGGGATAACTTGCCTTGAGCACGGGGAACTTAGCGGCTTCGGGCGCGGCATCGAACTGCTGCGGCCAGGCCCCGTTGGGATATTGCACCTTCACCAAGGCATCGAGCCCAAAGAGCACGGCCTCATGCAGGGCGGCGTCCTTGAAGCCGGTTTCGGCGTCGAGCCGCATCAAAAAAGTAAGGCACGATTGCGTTTTGTTGTCGTCGAGCGTCGAAAGTTCCCGCTTCACTTTCGATTTCGCCCCGTCCGCGGACATGGCATTCTTGCGATACGGATGCGTCAGCCGCTTCTCGGCATCAAGCTCGATCGGGTTCTGCCAGCCGCCGCTTTCGAGTTGGGTGGCGAGGAGCGCGGCCCCGCATTCTTGTGCGGCTTCGAGCAATAGTTTGTCGCCGCTCGCACGGTACGCCTCCAAGTACGTCATGCCGACCTGAGGCGTGGCCGGCGGCTCGACCCAACCTTGAGTCGCCGTGATCCTATTCTCCCCTTCACGCTTCGAAAGATCATCGCTCACGGCATAGCCATAGGCGCCGTGATACCCGACCTTGGTACGAAAAAACACCACGGCCCGATGCATGGCCGTGGTCGCATCGGACTGCGTGAACTCGGCGGCCGTCGCCGAAAAGGAGAATGACCAAGCGCCAAGCACCAATAACCAACTCAAGCCGGACCTCAAGGTCTTTGTCAGTTGAGAATTCAAAGCTGCCGTCATCGAAGTTGCCTGCTGTTGGAATTTGATGCTTGGTAATTGATGCTTACGCGCAGCGTTACGCCGGCGTGTGCTTAAATTTCCGTGGGCGGCCGTCGGGCAGCCATTCGACGACGTACAAATCGCCCCGGCTGTCGAGCGCCAAAGCGTGCGGCGTGAAGAACGCCTCCGGATGCTGAGCAGCCTCTTCCTTCTTCAGGCCCTTGCCGTCGCCGAGTTGCGCGACGACTTGATCCTTCGCGTCGAGGATCGACACGCGAGCGTTCAACTCCGGTACGTACAAATGGCCCGCGTGTTGATAGAAGCAGCACGGGGCGCGCATGTCGGGCACGGTGCGTTTGTACTCAAGATCCAGCGAGTAAACCTCGAGCCGACCGTTGGCCCGATCCGCGATGTACACCTCGGGCTCGGCGCCGAGCGTGCTAACCCAAACCCCGTGGCAGGTCTTGAACTTGCCGTGCTCCGCACCGGGGCCGCCGATCGTCTTCAGGTGCTTGAAGTTCTTGTCGAACCGGTAAACGAGTTGACTGCCGTAGCCGTCGACGATGTAGATGTCGCCGTTGGGAGCGACCGCCACGTCCGTCGGGTTCGTGAACTCAAACGGCTGCGAGGCCGAGCCGGCCTGCACGTTCTTGCCGAGTTCGTAAAGCACCTTGCCGGCGAGATCGGTTTTGTAAACGCGAGCCCCGTCCCCGTTGGCCTTATTCACGTTTTCCGTGAAGTAGAAGAATTCGCCTTCGGGCTCTTTGCTCCAGTACAAGCCGTGGGCCGTCGCCTTGACCTGGGCCGTACTGAAATGAACCTTGTCGGCGAAGTCTTTGCTCCACGTTTCCATAAGCTTGCCGTCTTTGTCGAACACGGCGACGCACGGGCTTTCCGAACGGCTCGTGACGTAAACGCTGTCCTGGCCGTCGACGACGACGGCGCAACCGAAACCGTAGGTCATTCCTTCCGGCAGCTTTCCCCACGATTCGTCGAGCGTGTACGTCCACTTGCCGGAGCCGATCGTCACCGACTTCGAATCCGCGGCGACGGCCGGTCGAGCGGCGCTCGCAAGCGCAGAGCCCGCGACGGCGGCCGCACTCGAGCGAGCGAGAAAGTCGCGACGAGACAGCTTGTTCGGAAAGAGCAATCGATCGTTACGCATGGGAACTAATTCCTGTGAAACCTCGGGGCGGCGATGAGTCTTCGACGGGCGGGCGTCACCACAAGCATCAGGCCGCGCGGCTCGCTTGCGGTTACGCCAAGTCGTTCTTCCTTCTAAGCCAGGACTTCCTTCACAACTCGCCCATGCACGTTCGTCAGGCGCATGTCGAGTCCTTGAAATCCGACGGTCAGTTTCTTGTGATTGATGCCGAGCAAGTGCAACATCGTGGCGTGATAGTCGTGGACGTCGACGACGTTCTCGACCGCTTTGTAGCCCAGTTCGTCCGTTGCACCGTGCGTGTAGCCTCCTTTGACGCCGCCGCCGCACATCCAGGCGCTGAAACCTTGAATATGGTGGTCGCGGCCGTCGCCTTGGGCCATCGGCGTGCGACCGAACTCGCCGTTCCAGACGATCAGCGTTTCGTCGAGCATGCCGCGTTGCTTGAGGTCGGTGATGAGCGCCATCATCGCGCGGTCGACTTCCGGCGCCGTGATCTCCATGTTCTTGCGGATGCCGCCGTGATGATCCCAGTCGCGATGATAAAGCTGGATCATTCGCACGCCGCGCTCGGCCAAACGTCGGGCCAGCAGGCAATTGTAGTTGAACGAGCCGTCAGGCCCCTTCGTTCCGTACAGGTCGAGCGTGCTTTGCGGTTCGTCAGAAATGTCCATCAACTCCGGCGCCGACGTTTGCATCCGAAACGCCATCTCGTACTGCGAAATCCGCGTCGAGATTTCCGGATCGTCGACAATCGCATCACGGAGTTTGTTCAACCCAACGGCCGCATCGACGACGTCACGTTGTTGCGTTTGCGTCACGCCGGCCGGGCTGCGGAGATACAGCACGGGATCGCCCTGCGAACGGAGCGACACTCCTTGAAACCGGCTCGGCAAAAATCCGCTGTGCCACTGGCGAGCCGCAATCGGCTGCATCTGACCTCCCTTGCCGGTGGAGATCAGTACGATGTAGCCGGGCAGGTTCTCCGTTTCGGCCCCGAGCCCATAGAGCAACCACGAGCCCATCGACGGCCGGCCGGAAATCGACGTGCCGGTGTTCATCAGCGTGTGCGCCGGGTCGTGGTTGATCTGCTCCGTCTTCAGCGAACGGATCACGCACAACTCGTCGGCGACCGTCGCGAGGTTCGGAAAGAACTCAGAGATTTCGACGCCGCCTTTGCCATGCTTCGCAAACTTGGCCTGCGGCCCGAGGCATTTGAGCACGCGACCTTGCAACTGTGCGATCGGCTGGCCCTTGGTGAACGATTCGGGCGTCGGCTGCCCGTCGAGCTTCGCGAGCGTCGGCTTGTGATCGAAGGTCTCCAAGTGCGACGGACCGCCGGCCATGTAAAGCTGAATAACCCGCTTCACGCGCGGCGCATGATGAAACGGCCGCACCACGCCGCGCCACGGCCCAGGCACGGTGTCGGGATCAACAAGATCATCGGCCGCCGCACGTCGCTCGCCGCGTAAAAGCTGCGACAGCGCGAACGTGCCGAGGCCCGCCCGACTCAGAAAACTGCGGCGATTGACGATATCAAAATTCATGGTCATTTAGCCGCGGAGCTTGCCTCCGCGTTGAAGCGTTGTCGTTCAGTCCCGCGTCACAAACTCATGCGTGTTCAAGACGGCCCGAGCCACGCTGGTCGCCGCCGCGAGCCGCGCACCGTCGAGATCTTTCGGCGTCGGACGTTCGCCGATATCGACGAGCGCCAACGCCGCGCCGCCGTCGGACAAGTATTCGGAGCGGTGCTTTTCGAAGAGCGGCACGAGCAACCGAAGCTCGTCTTCGGTCGGCGAGCGCTGAAGTGCTAGTCGATAAATGGCTGCGATCACGGGTTGTGGATCCTTGGCCGACACCAAGTCGCGGCTTGCTCGAACGGCTCGTTCGGCAAGCACTCGCGCCGCTTCGACGAACTCCGGATCGTTCAGCAGCACCAGCGATTGCAACGGTGTGTTGGAACGCACGCGTTCGCACGTACATTCTTCGCGGCTCGGAGCATCAAACGCGACGAGTGCCGGATGCAGAAATGTCCGTTGCCAGTGCGTGTACAAACTCCGCCGCCAGAGGTTCTCGCCGTCGTCTTGCTGGTACTCGCGTTTGGGGAAATTGAGCTGCGCGTAGTATCCAGGCGGTTGATAAGGCCGCACGCTGCGCCCGCCGAACGTCGTCGAAAGCAATCCGCTCGCCGCCAGGGCCCGATCACGCACGGCCTCAGCCGGCAAACGGAAGCGACTTTGGCGAGCATAAAGCCGGTTATACGGATCGCGCTCGACGACATCGCGCGCGGCGATCGACGACTGACGATACGCGCTCGAAAGCACGATTTGCTTCAGAAGGGCTTTGACGTTCCAGCCGCCGTCGCGAAATTCGGCCGCCAGATAGTCGAGCAACTCCGGATGAACCGGCGGTTCTCCTTGAGCCCCCAGATCATCGAGCCGCTTCGAGAGCCCGACGCCGAAGAACATGGCCCAAAACCGGTTGGCAAAAACGCGGGCCGTCAACGGGTTGTCGGCCGCGAAGAGCCAGTCGGCCAATTCCAACCGCGAAAGTCGGCGCGGCCCTTCGCTTGCTGCTATACCCGACGATGTCGACTTCAGAAACTCCGGCACGGCCGGCGAAACGACCGGTCCGGTCTCATCCATCCAATTGCCGCGTGCAAGCACACGCATCGTCCGCGGCTTGACGGCTTCCGTGACCAGCGTTGAGGGAATCGCGTCCTGTAATTTCTTACGCTGCGCATTGAGTGCTTGAATGCGTTTCGATTGCTCCGCGAGCTTGGGCTCCGTCAGTTGTAAGTAGAACGCAAAGAGCTTGTCTTCCGCCGCCTGATTTCGCTTGCCGGAGTCATCGCGCAAGAGAGTGCGAATGTCCTTGGGCATGTCCTTTGATTTCTCGTCGACCTGTCGGCCACGGTGCTCTTTCTCCCAGGTCGCGTACTTCTTCTTCGCGTCAGGCGTGGCTCGATCGACTTCCGCCTTGACCGTTGCGATCTCCTCATCGAGTTTTTTGAGTTCGGCTTCTTGCTCCGGCGTCGTCAGCCAAAGCCTCGGGCCCCAGTCTCCGGTGCTGTTCGCGCCGCCGTAAAAGCCCTTCTCTTTAATGTCCGCGAAGAACGCGGCGAGACTGTAGAAGTCGCGCGCCGTGTAAGGATCGAACTTGTGGTCGTGGCACTCCGCGCAGCCGACGGTCGCCCCCATCCAGACGCTCGAAACGTTGCGAACCCGATCCGCGGCGTACTTGGCCAGATACTCTTTGTCTTGAGCGCCCCCTTCGGCGGTCATCATGCCGAGCCGGTTATATCCGGAGGCGATCCGCTGTTCGCGCGTCGAACTCGTAAGCAGATCACCGGCCAATTGCTCGCGCGTGAACTGATCGAGCGGCAGGTTGCGATTGAACGCGGAGATGACGTAGTCGCGGTACGGCCAAACGGAAACATCTTGATCGCCATGGTACCCGACGGTGTCGGCATACCGTACCAGATCGAGCCACCACATGGTCATCCGCTCTCCGAAGTGCGGCGAAGCGAGCAATCGGTCGACCAGCGCTTCGTAAGCGGCTTTTTGCTTGTCCCCCTGATAGGCCGCGACGAACTCTTCCAATTCTTCCGCCGTCGGCGGCAAGCCGGTGAGGTCGAAGTACAAGCGCCGACCGAGCGTCGCGGCGTCGGCCTCCGCGGCCGGCGGCAACTTTTCCTTGGTCAGCCGCGCCAACAGAAAGCGATCGATCGCCCCGCGCGGCCAAGCTTTGCTTGCGGCATCGTCGATCTGCGGCGGCGTCGGCTTCTTGAGCGGCGCATACGCCCAGTGCGATTGATACTCGGCCCCCTCGGCGATCCATTGTTTTAGTACGGCGATCTGCCGAGGCGACAGCTTCTTGTTGGAATCGGGAGGCGGCATTCGCATGTCGGCATCCGTCGAGACGATCCGTGCAACCAACGTACTCAACTCCGGCTTGCCCGGCACGATAGCGGCCTGACCGTCGTGCGGCTTGACCGCGTCGTCGCGAAGATCCAGCCGCAGGTCGGCTTCGCGGTGCTGCGAATCCGGGCCGTGGCAAAAGTAGCAATTGTTCGACAGAATCGGCCGGACGTCGCGGTTGAAGTCAATTTTGGCCGGCAATTCCGCCGCCGGCGGTGTCGAGCTTTTTTGCGGAGCCGCCGCGTCGATGCCTCCTGCGGCGGCACAGAAACTGACGGCCGTAAACCACGAAATAGCGGCGAATCGGGCCATGGCACGCATTCTTGAAGACGGGCGAAAATCGGGCGAGAACAGTCATTGTGCGTCGCCGGCGCGGGCCGATCAAGCTGCGCATTTCTGAGTCATTTGACTTCTAGCAAGCTCTATCTGTCGGCGTGTAAGATAGGGGCTCGGCCGAGCGGGGCCGAACCCGATTTCTGCCCGTCTTCACACCTTGAGCGACTTACGACATCCCATGGCTCGAATTGATCGCACCAAGCTCTACTTTGGTCCCTACGCCACGCCCAAGTTTAAACTGGGGCAGCGCGTCAAGTGTGCCGTTCGCGGCAACGTCACCATCGTCAAGGTTTCCGAAGGTCGGATTCCGTGGCCGATGGGCCGCACGCCCGACAACACGAACCGGATGCTGATCGTGTACGAAGGGCTCGAAAAGGCCGTTCGGCGCGAAGCGGCCACGGCCGTTTGTCATTGGTGGGGCGTCACGGGCCAGACCGTCAGCAAATGGCGCGGCACGATGAAGGTCGGCCATCATACGGAAGGCAACCAACTGCTCCGCGGGCACTACACGCCCAAAGGACGGCCCGTCGCCCAGCGAAAGAACACGAAGGCCGCCTTGGCGAAAGCTGCTGCGAAGGCTGCGGCCGCCAAGCCTGTGAAGAAGACGGCGAAGAAGGCCGCGGCCAAAGGTCGCAAGCCGGCCGCCGGCAAACGGGCCAAGTAGACCTTCGCGCTCACGAACGCCGGAAGCCCGGGCGGCTCAACGCCCGGGCTCCTTTTTTTGTGTCGCTGCACGATCGAGCGAACCTGCGCTACCGCACGGCTTCGCTGATCATGCGCACGTTCGGCACGGTGCGACGATTCACGAGCCCGTCCTCTTGCGTCTCGATCGTCGTCGACACGGCGCCGACGTCGCGAACGATGCCGTCCATGCCGGCCACCTGCACGCGGTCGCCGTTTTGGAGACGTTGACGCGTATAGTAACCGGCCAGGATCCCGCCCATCACCTCTTTACCACCGAGGCCGACGGCCAAACCGACGCCCAGCGCCAGAGCCGCAAAGGCGATGACGATCAACTGCTCGAAGAGCTTGAAGTTGATGTCGAGCTTCTCGGCGGCGGCCAGAAACGTCATCAGAGCGAGAATATAGTAGCAACCGTTCGCCAGATATTCGGCATACGAGACGCCGACCCGATCGGCGCTGGTCGCCACGACGCCGCGGAGGAACGTAGCGACAAGTAGACCGACGATGACGATCGCCGTGGCGATAAGGAGTTTCGGCACGTAGGCGACGAGCCCGTCGACGGCGGCGGAAACTTCCGTGAGGCCGAGGATATTAAACGCGGCCGAGAGGAACACGCACATCGTGAGCCAGAAGACGATGCGGCCGATGAGCGTCGGCACGTTGCCGGCCAAGCCGACCTGCTTCATCGACGTGACCAGCCCGCTGCGCTCGGCGGCCGTTTGCAAGCCGCAGGAGTGGCAAAGCGCGGCCACGGCCCGATCGAGAACCTTGGCGACGAAGTATCCGACCACGAGCACCACGACCATGGCCAGGACGTTGGGCCCGAGCGCGGCGATCTGCCCGAAAGCCTTGTAAAAGCTTTGGCGGACCGCTTCATTCCAACTTTGAATATTGGTCGACACGTCAAACGCGGCTAGCAAGTTCATAAACATCTCCCTTACGCAAACAAAAGAACCTTGATCTGCCCCCGAAACGCGAACACCGACGCTTACAAGAATCCCGGAGACAAGCTCCGGGGCTAATTGTTTAGGACTTCTTCTCTTTCTCGAACTTTCCCGAAATTGAAAAGCGAACCAGGCCGGCGACCGCCGCGGCGAAATGCAGCGAGGCGTACGGAACGATTCGCAGCACGAACTCCACTACGTGCAATGTCACCAACCAGCGATTGATCCGCCGATGCACGCGCCGGTCCAAGTTCTTGGGCGGCGGCGGAACTTGCACTTCGGCCAATTGCTCAAACAGATCCATCGCAAACTTCCGCTTCCGATTTAGCCCCGGAGCTTGTCTCCGGGATCAACCCGCTCATCTCTCGAACCTCGTCGCGATCTTCTCCCGCGCTCGGCTGACCCGCATTTTGCAGGCGCTTACCGAGAGATCGAAAATCTGCGCGAGTTCTTCGTATTCGTACCCTTCCGCATACTTGAGCAGCACCAGCGCGCGGTCTTCTTCGTCGAGCACGTCGAGCATTTGCACCAGGTCGAGCGTTGCATCGGCCGACGTCGTTGCGCGCTTCGTCGGCTGCAAGTCGAGATCGGCTCCCGTCGGCACCCCTTCGCGCCGATGTCGCCGGCCTCGGCTGCGCCGCAGCATGAGGCACGTTCGCACGGCGATCGCATGCACCCAAGTCGAGTACTTCGACTCGCCGCGAAACTTGGCTCGCTGCAAGAACAGCGCAACGAAGACTTCTTGTGCCGCGTCGTGCGCGTCGCTTTCGTTGCCCAGCAGCCGAAAGCATATGCGCCAGATCCGCTCGCGGAAACGTTCGACAAGTTCGCCGAAGGCCGCGCCGTCCGAACCTTCGCGCGCCGCCAGAGCTGCGAGTTGTTCGTCGGTGCGTTCAGCCGGCTGTTCGCCGAAACGGTCCACTGCCTCATCTCCATGGCAACCGCCTCCGACCAAGTTGCGGAATTCCCTACCCGCAACATCCGTTGCCGCGGTCGAAGCTCGGGTCACGCAAAAATGCGCAGCCCCGGCAAAATGCGGCCCAAGCGCAGGCCGCACAAAGAGTTAACGCCGACGGCGACAGACGCCGCCAATCGACCACAGGGACGGCAAAACCGTCAAGAGCGGCATAGAGAGAATGCTGACTGAACGACTGCTGACTGCTGAATGAGAACTTCAAATCGTGCGTATTCTGTTCAGCAGTCCGCAGTCAGCATTTGTATTTACTCCGCCCGTCCGGTGTTGAACGTTCTATCGCCCGCATCGCCGAGGCCGGGGATGATGAACTTTCGGTCGTTCAACGTCGGGTCGATCGCACAGACGTAGACCTGCGCCTGCGGGAACTGCTCTTCGACGGTCTTGATCCCTTCGCTCGAGGCGATGATCGAGAGCAGCTTTACGTTCGGCACGCCCCACTCGCGCAAGGTCGACAGCGCCGCGACGGCCGAGCCGCCCGTGGCCAGCATCGGATCGAGAATCAGCGCGACGTCGACCGGCCCCGTGTGTGGAATCTTGCTGTAGTATTCGATCGGCTTGGCCGTGCGCTCGTCGCGATACACGCCGAGATGCCACACTTCGGCCTGCGGGATCAGGTCGAGAATCGGATCGACCATGCCGAGCCCGGCGCGCAAGATCGGCACCAGCCCGATGGTCTCCTGCAGCCTGCGCCCTTCAAAGTCGCAATTGGGCGTGCGAATCGGATGCGGCTCGTCGTGCAGATCCTTGAGCGCTTCGTAGGCCAGCAGCGCGGCGAGCCTTCGCACCAATGCACGAAACTCTTCCGGCGAAGTTCGCTCGTCGCGCAACCGCGTGAGGTGATGACAGACCAAGGGATGGTCCATCTCGAAAACGCCGGTGCGCCGCTCGTTCGACGACTTGGTGCTCACTCGAATCCGACGAATCGTTTTCTGCGCAGCCATCACAAGACGCTCCGAGATCGTTACGGCGACACCTTCAATAGTACCCGTTCAACCGTGCGACCGCCTCAGCATAGCAACTCCTAGAGTGCCCGCCAAAACTCTGCAAAAGTTTGCGGGCTGGGCAACTTTTGCGGCGACGGCTACCGCAGCACCGTCAGCGGATCGGGCCGCTTCTCCGTCTTGATCTCCAGCACCGGCCGCCAGTCGGCCAGATGGAACTTCACGATCTTGTCGTCGGCCTGCGCCGACGCGAAGCCGAAGGTGCCCGTCGGGTCGATCGTCAGACCTTCCACTCGTTGGCCGATCGGCAACCTGCGCAAGAGCGTCTGCGTGCGCGTGTCGACCTCCGCGACTTCGCCCGAATCGATGAGCGTGGTCAGAAGTCGCGAGCCGTCGGGCGAAAGAGCCGTGCGAACCGGTTGCCCGGTGATTTCGATAATCCGCGTGATCTTATTCGTCGCCGTGTCGACGACGGCCAGGCTGTTCGTCACGCGGGTCGTCGCCCAGAGGGTCTTACCGTCGCGCGAGAGCGACATACCCATCGGCACGCCGCCGACCGGAATGCGGGCCGTTTCCTTGCGGCTTTCCAAGTCCACGACCGCCACGTCCGACGTTCCGCAATTGGCGACATACGCCGTGCGTTCGTCTTCGCTGACCACGACCATGTGGCACAGCGATTTCGGATCCGTTAGCTCGATGGCCTCGGCGACTCGCATCTCTCCCGGATCGAGCACCAACAGCGCCGCCGGAAGATCGCAGGTCACGTACAGCCGGCCCGATTTATGGCCGACTTCGATGCCGTGCGGTCGGCGATATTTGCCGAGATCGATCTCGCCGACCTTCTTGCGGCCCGGCACGTCGACGACGGCCACGCTACGGCCCCCTTCCTTGGTTTCCGTATACAGGTCGATGCCGTAGAGCGTGAAGTAGGCTTGGCGTCCGTCGTGCGACAGGGCCAACTCATGCGGCCGGCGCCCGACCGGCACGGAAGTCTCGAGCTTGCCGGTTGCCGCATCATAGAAGCCGGCGCTATCGGACCATTTGTGCCCAACGAGCAGCACGGGCTTCTCGTCGGCCGCAACGTCGGCGACGCCGCACATTACAACGACGCCGAGCACCATCAGGCAGGCGGCATTTCGCGTCAACGTCAGCCCTCGCATTAACTCAACCCCGCCACGCTCGTACCGTTGCTCGAGCCGAACGCTTCAACGTCGACTTCCATCCGCCGCGCGATCTGCACGAACAAGTTGCAGTAGCGGGCATTGTCGTGGCCGCTCGGGCCTGCCATCACGTGGCCGCCGTGCTTGAAGCCGCCGCCGGCGAGCACCACCGGCAGATCGCGCCAGGAGTGATTGCTGGCGTTCCCCAGGTTGCTCGTAAAGATCAAGTTCGTATGGTCGAGCACCGTGCCGCCGGCTTCCTTCGCAGAGTCGAGCAGCTTGAGGAAGTGGTTAATCTCGCCGAACTCGGCCCGTTCGATCTTGGCGAGTTCTTCAATCTTTTGCTCGTCCTGTCCGTGATGGCTCAGGTCGTGCCAACCGGTGTCGACGCCCGGGATCTTCGGCACGTCGTTGGTCGCCGAAGCCTTGAGCGTGATGATCCGCGTCGAGTCTGATTGCAGGGCGAGCACGATCATCTCGTGCATCAGCCGCGAGCGGGCCATTACTTCCAGTCGATCCGGAATGTCTTTTGGCACTTCGCGCTCGATGGCGGGCTTCGGCTTCTCCGCCCAAGCGGCCGAGGCCTGCAAGCGCGTTTCCAACTCGCGCACGCTTGTCAGGTATTGGTCGAACTTCTCCTGATCGCGGGCTCCCAATGTTTTGTGCAGCGCTCGGGCCCGCTCGTTCACCGTGTCGAGGATGCTGCGGCCTCGCTTGAGTTCGGCCAGTTGGTTGTAGACTTCGCTCTTGGTGCCGTTGACGAAGAGCTGCTTAAAAATCTTCTCGGGCGATTGCTCGGCCGGAAGATTCACGCCGGCCGCCGACCACGAGAGCGAGTCGTTCCCGCCGACGCTGAGTTGCAGCGACGGAAACCGCACGTCGGGCACCAGTTTCTCGACCAAGTACTGATCGAACGAGATGGAGTTCTTGAACCCCGGCAGGCCTGGATGCTTGGCCGCGGTGAGAATCGTCATCTCCGAGGTATGCCCATTGGCGCCGTTCTGATCGGGATGCGAGAGGCCGGAGATCACGGAGAACTTCGCCCGCACTTCGGCCAGCGCTTCCAGATACGGCGTCGGTTTATAGCCGGCTCCAGTTTCGGTCGGAAACAAGTTCGGGCCGTGGAACCCGAGCCCGTAGTTGACGGCGACGAATCGCTTCGGCGGCGTGAGGGCCGCGGCCGCTTGTGCCCGGGTCGCGACGGCCGGCAGCATGGCTTCGAGCCACGGCAAAGCCACGGCGGCCCCGGCTCCGCGGAGGAACGTGCGGCGTGAAAGATGCTTCTTGTTTAGGAACGTCGGCATTGTGAAAACGTCCGTTGTTCGTTGTTGTGTTGAGCGCGGAGGCAAGCTCCGCGGCTAAATGCGTTCGATTACTTGTTTCTGAAAATCTTGCTCTGTACGACTGCGTGGACGAGATCGCGAAATCCATAATCTTTTGCCGCAATCGTTTGCGTGAGTTGCGCTAGTTCTACCCGATCGGCGAAACTGGTGCCGCGTCCTGAGGCGTACGTCGCGAGCTTTTCCGCCAGCGCATACGCCGGCACGTTCTTCCTCGCCAGCAACCAGCTCTTGTAGTCCGTCAGATCGTTGAACGCTTCGCCATCCGGCGTGGTTCCGCTGGGGTCGACCTTCGGGCCGATCCGCCAGCGTACGTTCTGTGCACCGTTCCAAAGCTCCTTCGGCGGCCGCGGGAGCTTGTCGCCGAGCGAGCGATAGTTCTCGCGCCAGGCGCCCGTCACGTCGTAGCTCTCCAGCGCGAAGCCGGGGGGATCGATCTGCTTGTGGCACGAGTTGCAGTTGTCTTGCGAACGGTGCTTGGCCAATTGCTCGCGCAAGGTCGTCGCGCCGCGAATGTCGGGCTCCACGCCCGGCACATTCGGCGGCGGCGGCGGGGGCTCGACTCCCAGAATCCGCTGTAGCACGTACGCCCCGCGTACGACGGGCGACGTCGTCGTGCCGTTGGCCGACACCTTCAACACGGCGGCGTGAGTCAGCACCCCGCCGCGCCGATCTTCCGGCCGCAGCGACACGCGACGCATCGCCGAACCTTCGACGCCTGCGATCCCGTAGTGCCGTGCCAAGCGTTCGTTCAAGATCGTCCAGTCGCTGTCGATGAAGTTCAGAAGCGACAGATTCTTGTCGAGCACGGTTTGGAAAAACATCTCCGTCTCGCGCACCATCGCGAACTTCAGCGGCTCGTCGAACTCCGGGTAAAGCTGCTTGTCCGGCGTCGTGAAATCGATCTCCCGCAAGTTCAGCCATTGGCCGACGAAGTTCTTCGTGAACCGCGCGGCCTTCGGATCGGCGAGCATCCGTTCGGTCTGCTTCTCGAGCACTTCCGGCGCTTGCAACTCGCCCCGACCGGCGACGGCCAGCAGGTCCGCGTCGGGCCCGCTGCTCCATAGAAAGTACGACAGGCGCGACGCCAACGCATAGTCGTCGAGCCGGCCGGCCGGTTCGATCAGGTACAAGAATTCCGGAGCGCAGAGCACGGCGATCTGAGCCGTTCGCAGGGCTTGCTCGAACGTCGCGCCCGCGGAAAGTTCCGCTTCAGCGAGTGATCGGTACGGCTGAACGTCCGCATCGGTCACCGGTCGGCGAAAAGCGGCCTCCGCAAACTTCGGCAGGATCCGCGCGACGTCGGCCTGCGGCTGCTCGCTCGTCACTTGATAGTTCGGCCGGTACCAACGCTCGTTGCGGTGCCGCGGGTTGCCCGTGTCGACCGCCGGCAAATCACCGAAGCGAAGCTTGTGTCCGCGGCCGGGAAACTCCTCGGCCAGCGGACCTTCGATTTCGATTCGCATCACCGCCAAGCCGGGGCCTTGGAACGTGTCGGCCTTGTTGTTGACGTCGTTGTAGTTGTTGCGGATGTGCGGAATCATCAGGCGAATGTTGTCGCCCCGGTTCAGCCGGCCTTCAAATTCAAACGTCTGCAAGTCGCCCGGCCGGGCGTCGTAGTAGTCGTGCAAGGTCGACGACTTGTTGAACGAATCCGGGCCCAAATACACGGCGAACGTGATCGGCTTCGGCGAATTATGGGCGGCGGCGACGATGCGAAACTTGTAGCGCCCGTCGGCGGCGGCCCGATGTTCGTTGACCTTGATGTTCGGGTAGTTGCCGTCGTAGAAGAAGACCGTCGCGCCGTCGGCCCGACGGGTCCAGGACTTGCCGAGATACTGCTCGTTGCGCCCGGTGTGAAACTGCAGAGTTTCGATCTTCGACTCTGCCGGCGCGTCGCGAGAAACGGCCGCGTCGAGCGCTTTGCCGGCCGCTTCCATGTAGCGCTGCAATTGCACGGGCGAAATGTCGAGCGCCTCGCCGATGTTGTCGAACCCGTGGGCTTTGCCGTCTTCGGGCAACAGCTCGCGCAGCTCCGTGCGAATGCCGAGCAAATCGTGAAGCGTGTGCTCGTATTCGATCCGATTCAACCGGCGAATGACGGTCGTGGCCTGCGCGGCCGAGGCCGAGATGAGGACTTGCGACAGCCGCGCGACCAGGGCCTGTTTGTCGGCCGGCGAAAACTGCGGGGCGTCTGGGGGCGGCATCTCGCCGGCAGCGACGCGATCGTGCAGGCGGACCCATTTGGCTAAGAGGCCCGGCTGCCGCAGGTCGTCGCCGAGCTGCTCGAGATTAAGACCTCCTTCGACGGTGGAGCCGGAATGGCAATCGTAGCAGCGGGCCTTCAAGGCGGGTCGGAGCGCGTCGAACTCGCCGGCCCAAGCAAGGGGCGAGGCGCGCTGCAACAGTAACAGAATTGCAATAACGAAAAAACGACTGGTGCGTACATCGGAGCCCGTAATGTACGCACCCTTAGTTCTAAGTGTTTCGGTGCGTACGAAACGGAGCGCCATGTACGCACCTCGCGCAAGATGTACGCAGCAATAGTAATAGAGTTTCAGTTGCAATTTGATTGCAATTGCAATTCGGTCCTGAGCAGAAATCGGGGCTTGAACTTTGGGCGTCGCGTAGAGACTCCGGTCGCTGACGCTCCCGGCTCGCTGTTGGGGTCGATCGTCGTTCATGCGCGGTGGAATCATCGGCGGTTAAAATGTCCCCTTGCTTGCGCGGCGGGGCTGGTGTGTGGGATCGGCGGCGTGCGGTAAATCAGCGTCGATTGCCCTCGGTTTGAAGAACCGGGGGCTAAGGTCGGCGTGGTCCGCGCGCAATCGGGCGAGAATGATTATCCCACACCGGTAGGGCTGATTTCAAATCGACTTTTGGTCGGCCGGCGGATTTCCGGTTGCCTGCGGGAAGCGGCGGGGCAAAGTTCGCAAGTGGCCAAAAACTCGCTTGATTCGGCGGCACTTTTCTGCGCCGGCCAAAAATTTCCTTGGCGAGCAGGCCGCGGCGCGTCGCATGACCGAACATCCGGGGTCATGTTTGGTGCGCTGTAGGGAACGCCGTCCGTGGCGTTCCCTACAGTTTCGGAGAGCCAAAGTTGAGCGGCGGAAAGCCGTCGCCTTTCGTCGAATACGGAAAACGAAACTGCCGGCGCTCGTCGATCGGCCAGGAGGCAGGTCGGCAAGCGGCCGGCAGGGATGGGATTTAGAAATTGCGAAGCGACGGCCCTAGCATCGTCGCCCCCGACCCTGATCGTGCTTTTTCCCGGAACACGTCGAACGAAGTAGAAGGCCGGACGGGCGTAATTCGGGCGCTCTATTGTTCCAACGACGCTTTAATCGTCACCGAAAGTTGTCGCAGGCCCGCGATGCCGCCATGACGACCGGTGACCGAGACGACTTCGGTGACGATGATGCGATCGGCGCCGCCGCCGAGCCGTTGCTGCGCCTGCTCGACCGCCTTCTGGTAAGCGTCGTCGTAAGATCCGCGTTCGGAAACGCCGGTGAAGACGCGTCGCGCGTCGTTCGCGGGATTGCCGCTCGCCGTGAGCGGGGCTCCGCCGTTTCCGCCGTCGACACGGCCGCCGCCCGCGGGGCTCGAACGGCCGATCGTGACGGAATCGAAGGGAATATGCTCGCGACTCAGCACCTCATCTCCCTCACCCGTGACGACAAGCGTCACGTTCGAAACCGGTCCCTTGGCAACGTTCTTCTTGCCCGCGAATAGCTCGAGAACTTTCTTCCGCGTCGTCTTCTTCTCAGCTTTGTGCCCGGCATCAACCGCCGGACCGCCGAAGACTCCGAATGTTCCGGCGAAGTTGGCGTTGGTCGGCTTGGCGTCTTCGGGAGTCGCATCCGGTTGATTGACGAACACGTAGACGAAGTACGACTTTTCCGGATGGTCCGGAATACCGCCGACGGACAGCTGCAACGGACCGCGTGAAGGCTGCAAGTCTGCGGCGCCTGCGGCCGCGGTAAGGGGAACACTGAAAGTCTTGCCGATGCCCGCTGCATTGTCGTCTGCGGCGAGCGTGAGTTCCACCGGTCCGGAGGCGACGAGCGGGCCCGACGGCGTCGAGTCGGTGGTGTCGTCATAGCGGTCGTACTCGTAGCCGAGGGTCGAAATGCTGCGCATATCGCCGATTGTTTTCGGAGCGAATCCGAACAGCGTTAGAGAGCGTTCGGCCGGGGTCGGATCGGCTCCGCCGTCGCGCTGCCAACTTGCCCATTGACGGTCGACGTTGGAGTGATGGGCCCAAAAGATCGGGTCGTAGGACGCGGCCCTGGTGTTGACCATGTGCCCTCGAACCCAAGTGTGGAGGCTTCCGTGAGGTACGTCGAGAGCGTCGTTAAACGCGGCGTAGGTGGAGTTTTGATACGACGATCGGACGCCGGCGGCGTACGCGGACAGCAACGTTGCCGGACGCGGGAAACGCTGCGTGACTTCGGGGCCGTCGCAGTTAAAGGCGAACGAGGCCAGCGGATTCGGATGTAGATTGCCGTCGCCGCCCGTGTACGTCGAATCGGCGAACGCCGGCGGGATGCCGGAATTGGCGGCTTGCGGATCGGTCCAATCCCAGTAGTGGATCGGTTGTCCGACGACGGCTTCGAGCCTCAGCAGGTATTCTCGATGCCAAGCGAGGAATGTGATTTCCTGACCTAGTCGATGGCAGAATCTATCCGGGCAGCCGTGGTTTTGAACGACGTCCATGTAGGCCGGATTGGCCTGCGCGGCGCGCCAAGCGTCGCGATAGGCGGTGAGTTCGACGGGGGAAAGCCGGGTGATATCGCGACGCACGCGCGTGCCGGAGGCGGTCAGCGAAGTTCCGCCGCCGGCAGAAGCGGTCAGCGGATGGTCTTTCGTAGTGCGACGGAGGCGCGCCGTGGGGGGCGACGTCGCGTCGGTCATCGTCAGCGTGGCCGACATGGCGCCGTGACGTCGGCAGAAGTACTCGACCACCACGCTGCTGGCCGGTGCGCCGCCCGCGGCCGCGTACAAGGCCTGCGTGACTTCGATCGGCGTGGCGGATTGGCCGGGGGCGATGTCGCCGGTGTCGAAAATACGATCCCCGTCGTCGTTCTCGGCCGTTGCGGTGTGCGGCGCGTTGCCGCCGTTGATCCAAGTGATGCGGTCGCCGATTGCGACGTTGACCGGCCGCTGGACCGTTTGCCCCTCCTCGATGTACGTCGCCGCCGGACCGTTGCCGGTGATCCGAATGCGCACGTCGCGCGCGGCGGCGGGCACAACGATCGCGGCGGCCGCCAGTACGAAGATCGCGACGCCGAGGCCGGAAGACATTCTACGCCGAAGCATGACTTACTCTCCCTTATCGCCGGATTTCAAAACGTTTAACACCAAACTCGTCGGATCGGCGACGGCCGTTTCCGTACGTCGCGCGAGTAAGACGTTGTTGCCTTCGTCAATCAGGAAAATTCCGTGCAGGGGCAGGCCTTGAGCGTCGAGGCAGCCGTAATCACGAAAGCATTTCAAGTCTGCATCCGCGAGGACCGGAAACGGAAACTGCTCGAGCTGCGCGAGATCGGAAGGAGCTTCGGGCAGACCGGCGCTGACGGCGACCGGTTGCACGCCCGCCGCCCGGAGGATGCCGATCTGCTTCTTGAGCGTGGTGAGTTGCTCCGCGCAATGCATACAAGTGAGGCCGCGGTGCAGGACCAGCAGCGAGAGCTTGCCGCGGAACGCGTCGCTCGAAACGCTCCGCCCGCGAACGTCGGTCGCGCGCCACGGCGGCGCGGTGGAAGCGCTCGGCGCAGATGCGGCGATTGGAGCGCCGGCGACGGCCGGCAACGGGAGCCCCGCAGGGACGACGAGACCGGTCGACGCGGCCGCGTGGGAAGCTGATACCGCAAGCGCGGGTCCAGTCGGCGCGGGCGTCGAACGATCGACGATCTCCACCGCCTGCATCATTCCCATGTCTTCATGAATCAGGTTATGGCAGTGCAGCACGGTGAGACCGGCAAAATTCTTAAACGACATCCGAATCACGACCGGCTTGTTGCGCTCGAGCACGACCGTGTCGCGCCAGAGCCACGGCTCGCCGGCCGCGGCGGGCTTCACGGCGAACGGGTTCACGTGTATGTGAAACGGATGCGTGCCCGCCAAGCTGACTAGTTCCCATTCTTCCGCCGTGTTCAGATCGATCCGATGCGCCGGGCAGTTGGGGTCGAAAGGCTTGCCGTCGATCAGAAACTCGGTCGCCGAGTCGCGAAACCGCAAGTGCCGCTTCTTGTGGCGAACCTGGGAATCGGTCGGAACGTCCGCCGGCTTGAAAGCGGCGGCGGCGAGCAATGCGGCGTCGTCGGGAAGCGGCATCGGCAGCGGATCTCCCTCGACGAGGATCCTGAGCACGTTGGTCTGCTCCGTCGTTTGCCCGCGAATCGACTTCTCCGGGTCGCGAATGATCGAGTAGGCGAGTTGCGGCCCCTTCGTCGCGGGAGCCTTGACCAGAACATCAGACCGCTGGCCGGGATAAAGATGCAGCGACGCCTTAAGTTCTTTGCGGCCCGTGGCCAAGCCGTCGACGGCAATTTCGTGGAACTCCAAGCCTTCGGAATAAAGGAAGATCGCTTCGGCCGTGCCCGCGTGAATGACCCGCCACCGCTGAACCTCTCCGGGCCGCATGACGATCGTCGGCGTCGCGACGCCGTTGATGGTCGTGTGCGTGGGAAGCGCTTGGCCGTAAAGCGCCGCATGGTCGATTTCATACGTGCCGCCGACGTCTTTCAGCACAAACTGCTGCAGCACTAGGATTTTTTCTTCGGCGGCGCGAATCTGCGGAATTTCGTCGAGCCCCCCTTCGACGACGAGCGCTCCGGCCATGCCGCCGGCGAGTTGAAAGGCCGTCGACCCGTGCTTATGTGCATGATACCAGCACGTGCCCGCGGGATGGTCCGCGGCGAGCGGAAACTCAAACCGATAGCTTTCACGCGGCTCGACGACTCGATAAACGTCGTCGGCCGGCGAGCGCGGCGAGACGTGCAGTCCGTGCGTGTGCAGGTTCGTGTCGTTGAAGCCGTGCGGCAAGTTGACCGACGGGTGCGCCGCACCGGCTTCCAGCGGCAGTTCGTTGTGCAGATGCACCCCGAGCGTAGCGCCCGGCCGAATGCGGATCGTGGGGCCGACGAGCCCGCCGTTGTAGGAGCGATGCCGAAGTTGTACGCCGTTGAAGTCTTGAACGACTTCCCGCACGCGCAAGTCGACGAGGCCCGACGCCGAGATTGTCGCTTCCGGCGGATTCTGAAACGGAACGCTGCGCGCCAGCGATTGAGCGCGATCTAACTGACTGTATGCGTTGATCGGCTCCTGCGCTTCGGCTGCGATGTTCGGCGCGGCTAACAACGCGACGGCTGCCGAAAGAATTCCGCGATGAAGCCGCATGTTCGCTCCACTCCTGATTGCGCCGATGACGGCGAGGCCCGAAAGGGCTGCGACGGTTTAACACCGGCGGCAATCACAAATCGCCGAACGGCATTAATCCGTGAAAGGGCTCGAGCGTTATAGGAGCGTGCGCTAACGCGCGCCAAGTAAATTCCTCGTTTGATTTATGTATTTAATTGCAATGTCGCGTGATTGCCCCAAACGCATATATCCATGCACCGAGTGTATTATCCGCGACACTACGGCAGCCTGATGAATCGCCGCCGGCGAATGGGCATAACTTACTACGTTCCTACGTTCGTGACCGCCGAAACGGCTGTCGGAAGCGTTAGAAAGATAAGTGCCTCGCGGTCGGGCGACGGCTTACCGACGTTCGCTACGCGCCGTCGAGCGGGTGCGGGTAGTAATCGGCGACCCAGCCGGGGAGCACTAAGCTGCCGACGACCGGCAGTCCGACGTACGCCTTGAACTTGCGAACCCAAAGGAAGCTCGGGAGCGTGATGCTGTGCAATTCATTCCAAGGTACAAACATCGGCGGATGCCCTAGCCGAAACGGCAGCATGACCGATAGGCCGATGCCTTCGTCGCAGATTCGCAGCGTGACGCAGGAACCGTAGTTGACGGCGCCCAGGCCGATGCTGCGCCAACGAAACGTTTGCGCCTCGGGCACGTCGGCCTGACCAAGATCGGGATACCGCTCAGCCAGTGCTCCCCAACCGCCGACGCGCGACAAGATGAAGGAGATGCCGATCCAAAAGATCGGAAAAATCACGACAAACACAAAGGGGACAACCTTTTCCGGCACAGCAATCCCCAGGCTTTCACAAACAAGAACCAAGAACCCATGAACCCTTGCGAGCAATATCCGGCGCGTCTTGGGGGAACGCAATATAGGAGGCAAATAACAGGGCCGATTCCGGCGTCTAGCATCAGCCGGTCGCAGCACGGAAGCCGCGCCCGTAGACTATCGGTCTGATCGGTGGCCGGCCTTCACCGATCGATGCGTTCGACTTGTTCTTTCGTTAGCGAGAATTCGTGATGTTCCGTACCGCAACCTTGATGTTGGACCTTATCCGCAAGCCGGCGCTGGTCGCCTTGCTCGGACTCATCGTCGCTCGCTCCGAAGCGACGGCGGCCGACGGCGCTGGGGCTAATGACGCGGCAACGCGTAAGCCCAACGTCATCGTCATTCTCTCCGACGATCAAGGTTGGGGCGATCTGAGCGTTAACGGCAATACGAACCTCAGCACGCCGAACATCGACTCGCTCGCGCGCGACGGGGCGCAGTTTGAGCGGTTCTACGTCTCGCCGGTCTGCTCGCCGACGCGGGCCGAGTTTCTGACCGGCCGGTACCATGTGCGCGGCGGCGTGTTTAGCACCTCGACCGGCGGCGAACGGCTCGACCTCGACGAGCGGACCATCGCGCAGGCGTTCAAAGCCGCCGGTTACGCCACGGCCGCTTACGGCAAATGGCACAACGGGATGCAGTACCCGTATCACCCGAATGCCCGCGGCTTCGACGACTACTACGGTTTCTGCTCGGGCCACTGGGGCGACTATTTCAGCCCGCCGCTGGAGCACAACGGCAAGCCCGTCAAAGGCGACGGCTTCATCATCGACGACTTCACGAACCACGGGCTGAAGTTCATCGACGAGCATCGCGACGCGCCGTTCTTCCTCTATCTGCCGTTCAACACGCCCCACTCGCCGATGCAGGTGCCGGATGAGTACTACGACCGCTACCGCGATAAGGAACTTGCGCTGCGGGCCGAAGTGCGCGCTGCGCCGAATGCTGGTAAGGGGGCAGGCGGCGGCGGGCAGGGGGCCGCGAAAGGGAAGAAGAAGCCGGCGGCCGGCGGCGGTGCCGAGGGGCCGAAGGCGAACGAAGACTTGAACTTCACGCGAGCCGCGCTGGCGATGTGTGAGAACATCGATTGGAACGTCGGCCGGTTGCTCAAGAAGCTCGACGAAACCGGATTGGCCGAAAACACGATCGTGCTGTACTTCTGCGACAACGGGCCCAACGCCCCGCGTTGGAACGGGGGTATGAAGGGGCGCAAAGGTTCGACGGATGAAGGGGGCGTGCGCTCGCCGCTCTTGTTGCGCTGGCCGAAGACGGTGAAGCCCGGCACCGTGGTGAAGCCGATCAGTGGGGCGATTGATCTCTTGCCGACGCTCACGGAACTTTGCGGAGTGGCGCCTCCCACAGGCGGCAAACCGCTCGACGGCGTGAGCCTCGCACCGGTGCTGCGCGGCGACACGCCCGAGATGCCGGCGCGCAAGTACTTTTCGCACTGGAGCGGCAACGTGAGCGTGCGCACGCAGCAATACCGGCTCGATGCGGCAGGCCAACTCTTCGACATGATCGCCGATCCGGGCCAGCACAAGAACGTCGCCGGTGAGCATCCCGAGGTGGCTTCGGAACTCGCGCAGGCCGTCGATCAGTGGCGGCGCGAAGTCTTGAGCGAACTCAACCCGCAGGAAGAACGCCCCTATACGGTCGGCTACAAAGAATTTCCGATCACGACGTTGCCGGCCCGCGACGGTGTCCCGCACGGGCAGGTTCAGCGCAGCGCGAAAGCGCCGAACTGTTCGTATTTTACGAACTGGACGAGCACCGACGATACCATCACCTGGGACGTCGACGTCGCCACGGCCGGGCGTTACGAGGCCGTGGTGTATTACACGTGCGCCGAGCGTGATCTCGGCTGCGTCGTGCAACTGGAACTCGGCGAGGGACGCGTGTCGACGAAAGTCACGCAAGCGAATGACCCGCCGGCCTTGGGCAAAGAGCACGATCGGGCCGACCGTGGGAGTGAATCGTTCGTCAAAGATTTCCAGCCGCTGACGTTGGGCGAAGTGACGCTTGCGCAGGGTCGCGGGCCACTGACGCTGCGGGCGCTGGAGAAACCGGGGATGAGCGTGATCGAAGTGCGGGCCGTGCAATTGACGCTCTTGCCTTAGGGCATGCCGGCACGACAGCGCCGTTTTTCTTGACGTGCTAGGGAATAATCTTCCGCGGCGGCTGCGAATGATTGGGCGTCGCGGCGATCGTCTTGAGCGATGATCGCCGGCGACGATCTTGCCCATCGTTTCATTCTCCCCATCGCCTCTTGGGAGCGCCCCGTCATGAATTCTGTAGCTACCGCTGCGCGCGTATTGCATGAACCTGGCCATGAGCCGCGCCGTGTCGACCGTTCGATCGTCTACGGTTTGGCCTCCGGCGGAAGTTCGATGGCCGTACACTTGGCGCTGCTGCTCGTCTTGGGATTGATGGTCACGCCGACGGTGCCGCGACCGCAGGTGACGATCGTCGAATCGAGCTTTGAAGAAATCCAGCCGCAAGAAGAGATTACGCAACGGCTACCGGAGAGCGTCGACCCGGCGAGGTCGCTCACGTTTGACGACTCTCGATCCTCGCCGATGCCGAAGAGCGAGGCCGTTCGCGACGCCATCGGTCAAGCCGTCGCGGCTCCCAAAATGGCCGCAAGCGCGAGCGTCGTACAGAACCTGCCGCCCGTCGACGTCGGCGTCGTAAGCATGCTCACGCGCAGCAGCGGGGAACTCATGAGGTTTGCTCCGGAAGAAGCGAATGGTCAGCCGCTGGCGTCGGCCGAAAATATCGGTGAGGCGTTGGACCGCATCACGCAGGAAATTCTCAATCGCTTGGCGAAGCGCAAAGTGCTCGTCGTCTGGATGTTCGACCAATCGGAGAGCATGCAGGACGATCGCGCGGAGATCGCGGCCCGGGTGCATCGGGTTTATGAAGAGCTCAAGCTTTCCGCGGCGGCCGACGGCGATGCCTTGGCCACGAGCGTGATGAGCTTCGGCGCGAACACGGCTTTGCATACGCCGCAGCCGACCAGCGACATCAATAAAATCCAAGCCGCCATCGCAGCGGTGCCCAACGACCCGAGCGGGCACGAAATGATGTGTCGGGCCCTGACCACCGCAATCACGCAGCATCAGAAGTTCGCCGACCTCGGCAAGCGGCAGCTCATGATCGTGCTCGTCACCGATGAAAGCGGGGACATGGCGACGAACCACGCCGAACTCGAGTCGACCATCGCCACGGCCAAGGCGGCCCGTTGTCCGGTGTATGTGCTGGGGCGCGAAGCCGTGTTCGGCTATCCGTACGCGCATCTGCGGTGGATCGATCCCGAGACGAAAATCGGCTTCTGGCTCCGCATCGATCGCGGGCCGGAGTCGCCGCAGCCGGAGCAACTGCAAGTCGACGGCATTCATCGCCGCCACGATGCGCATCCCAGCGGGTTCGGGCCGTACGAGCAATCGCGCTTGGCTCGGCAGACCGGCGGCGTGTTTTTTCTACTGCCGTCGCCCGAGTCGAACTTGGTTCGCCGCGACGACCGCCGCTACGATCCCGACGCGATGCGACCGTACCTGCCCGACCTTTCCGCTCGGCCCGACTACGCCGCGGAGCGCGACAAGCACCCGATGCGAGCCGTGTTGTGGAAAGTGATCACCGACCTGAACCCTTACGCCGCCGATCGGGCCGACCTCGTGCAAGTGCGGCTGTGGGACTGGCCGATCGAGCGCGAAGCGTTTGCCCGCGAGGCGGCCCGCAACGTGGCCAAAGCGGAGCAGTTGATCGGCTACTTCGCGGCGGCGGAGCGCGAGTTGGCGAAGGTACGACCGATGCGCGATCGCGACCCGAGTCTTCGATGGCGGGCCAACTTCGACACGACGTACGCGCAGACGATCGCCTATCAAGCGCGATTGAAGGAATACGTCGCCTACATCAAGGCGTTCGTCGAGACACCCAAGGCCATTCGCAACGAACTCGGTCCGGCACGGCCGACCAACCGCTGGGACGGGCATTACGTGAAGCGAACGCTCGTGAACGACGCCGCCGCGCAACAGCAGCGCTACACGGCGACGCGGCTCTTTCAGCAAACAATCGCCGATCATCCGGGAACGCCGTGGGCCGCTCGCGCTGAGTATGAACTGGCGCGAGGGTTTGGGCTGGAGCTGCGCGAAGACTATGAGGACCCGAGACGAGGGAGCGTGAAAATTCCGACGCCTTGAGATGTGCTGCAAATAACGAAATGCCCCAGGTATTCACCTGGGGCTATTGAACGGAGGAAACTCGAACTTACGATCGAACGACGAACTTCCTTGTCTGTTCAATAGCCCCGGGTGAATCCCCGGGGCGAATCGTGCACGACACAAATTACGCAAATATACTATCGCGGCGGCATTTTGATTTCGCCGTGCTCGCCCGGTTCATATTCCTTGCCGGTGACCAGCGCTTTGACGAACCCGACGATGTGCATCATCGAGTTCGACGGGGCGTCCCAATACTCGGCTTCTTCAACCGTCACGCGGAGCAGCATCAAGTCCGGGTCGTCGAGGCCATCGGGGAACCAAGCTTTGTAGAGCGGGTTCCATAGTTCTTCTTCTTTGGCCCGATCGCGGAACAGGCTCGCCATGCCCGAGACCGAAACGTACCGCTGGTGCTTTGGATCGGCATAGCTGAGGTTCACGCGGCGATGCTCGCCGAGTTCATCGACCTTCAGTGAACTCCCTTTGGTGAAGAACCAGAGTTCGCCGTCGAACTTCGTCTTCTGCGTGGCCATCGGGCGGCTATGCAAGGCGCCGTCGAGGCCGATGGTCGTGAGCATCGCGATCTGAATATCGTTGATGAGTTCGCCGAGACGCTCGACGGCTCGGTCATCATGGGTCGCGACGTTCATACGGAGTACTCCCCCGAAAAATGTTGTGCTGGCAAATCGTCGGCCGCTCACGACGTTCTCACAATCATCAAAGTGCAAAGGTAATGCCGCCCGCCGCGCGAGGTTGCGAAGCACCGTGATTTTCGAGATATTGCACGCCGCTCGTGCGACCGCTGGGCCGTCATTCGCGCAGGTTGCGGTCGCCGATTGTCCGTCTCCCTTGGAAAGTCGACTTCATGCTGAAGCACTCCCTGATTCATCCTCGCATCAACGAAATCTTGGGCCGAGCGGGCCATCACGCGAAGATTCTGATCGCCGACGGCCACTATCCGGCGTCGACCAAGAAAGGCCCCAACGCCGAACTGGTCTCGCTGAACCTGGCGCCGGGCATCGTGAGTTGCTCGCAGGTGTTGGAGGCGATCCTTTCGGCGGTGCCGGTCGATTGCGTCAACACGATGATGTACGAGGAAAGCGACCCGTACACGCTCGGCGGCGATCCGCCGGTGTGGAACGAGTATCGAGCCGTGCTCAAAAAGGCGGGCCTCGATTTGCAACTCGCGCCGATCAAGAAGTGGGATTTCTACGACGCCGTGACGACCGCCGATCATGTGCTGACCGTGCAAACCGGCGACATGCAGCGATTTGCGAACCTGCTGCTGTCGATCGGGGTAAGGATGGAGTAGCGGCGCGGATTGAGCGCGGAGACAAGCTCCGCGGCTAAATGAGAATTCTTCAAAGCATTTCGAAGGAGCTTTCATGAATACGAAGGACGCGATCAAGGCCGCGGGCGACATGAGCCTTTTTGTGCTCAAGAAGTATGTGGAGGATTTCAGCGACGCCGAGCTGCTCCAGCGGCCTACGCCGGGTTGCAATCACTTGGCTTGGCAGCTCGGGCACTTGATCAGCTCCGAGATTTTTCTGGTCAACGGCGTCGCGCCGGGCGTAAAGATCGAACTGCCTGCCGGCTTTATCGAGCACCACGACAAAAAGAACGCCGCGAGCGACGATCCGGCGCAGTTTCTGAAACGCGAAGAGTACGTCGCTCTGTTCGATCGCGTGCGCGCGGAAACTTACAAAGCCCTCGGCGCGCTGCCGGACGCCAAGCTCGACGATCCGAGTCCCGAGATGTTTCGAAGCATGTTCCCGACCGTCGGACACATGTTCACGCTGATTACGACGCACCCGCTGATGCACGCCGGGCAGTTTGCCGTGGTACGGAGGAATTTGGGGAAGCCGGTCGTCATTTGATGCGGCGCAGGTTAAGCGCGGAGACAAGCTCCGCGGCTAAATGGCGATGAGCGTTGAGTTGTTTTTGTTCCTACTAGCGCCTAGCTCCTAGCAGCTAGCGCCTTCCTAAAAATGCCCATCATCGACGCTCATCAGCACTTCTGGCAGTTGTCGCTTCCGGCGCCGTTTGACTATGCGTGGCTGAAGAAGCCGGAGCATCGCGCAATCGGTCGCGATTTTTTGCCCGAGGATTTGAAGCCGCAACTCGATAAGGTCGGCGTCACGCATTCGGTATTCGTGCAGACGCAACATCACCCGGACGAGAATCGTTGGGTGTTGCGCCTGGCCGACGAGAACCCGTGGATCGTGGGCGTGGTCGGTTGGGTCGATCTGCAATCGCCGGCAGTCGCGGAGCAGATCGAAACTTGCAAGCAGCATCCGAGGTTCGTGGGCGTGCGGCATATCACACACGACGAACCGGACGATGATTTCATCGTGCGGCCTGCCGTGCTCCGTGGGCTCAAGGCGCTTGAGAAGGCGCAGGTGCCGTTCGACCTGCTGTTCTTCGTGAAGCACCTGAAGCACGCGGCGACGGTGGCGCAGGCCGTGCCGGAGTTGCCGCTGGTGATCGACCATCTGGCGAAGCCGAAGATCAAATCGCAGAGCATCGACGATTGGCTGCCGCACTTCCAAGCGGCGGCCGCCTGCCCGAACGTGGTGTGCAAACTTTCCGGCATGGTGACGGAAGCCGATTGGCGGAACTGGAAGCCGAGCGACTTGCAGCCGTACGTCGATCACGCGCTGGAACTCTTCGGGCCGGAGCGCCTAATGTACGGCAGCGACTGGCCGGTCTGCGAACTGGCCGGCTCGTATGAACGGGTATTCCGCGCGTTGGAAGAATGCCTCGCTAAGCTGAGCGCCGACGAGCGCGATGCAATTTACCGCCGCACGGCGCAGAAGTTTTACGGGCTAAAGCTTTAAAAGACGTTTAGCCGTCGGGCTCGCCCGACGAGTACCTTTGGGCGATGCTCCTACGAAGCGTCGCCGTTTTCGGCCATCAGCAGCGTACAACGTCCGGTGATGATTCGCCTGCGCGAGGGGCCGATTTTGCTCTGCACGTTCACCGATCAACGCCGTGATTGGGATAACATCCAGCTCATAACGAGCAAGAATCACTACGCGTTTAATTTGGCCTGGCTCAAAGTGCTACCGGTGCCGACGACGAAGTAGATTATTATGGCGAGCGGCGGGGTTTATCCCCGCCGTCTGCTTTTACCGCAGCGAGTCTACACTCACCAAGGCACAAAACAGACGGCGGGGATGAACCCCGCCGCTCGCTAGGCCATAGGAATCTCGACGCCCCCTTCGCTTGACAATCTGGTACCCCTCGGGGACGATTTCGGGTGCGTAGATATGTTTCGCAACCCATCCAGGTTGCGCATATTCGGCGGCAGCTTGAGTCGGCACCCGTGCGGAGTTTGATATGCCCGGTGGTAACCCGATCGTGATCGTCGCGCTGATCGTGGCGATCGTCATCTTTCTGATCTTGTTCCTGGTGTTCGCGCGCTACTTCCGCTTGTGGATCCAGTCGGTCACCACGGGCGCCGGCATCGGCATCTTGGACCTCATCGGCATGACGTTCCGCAAGGTCCGGCCCGACGTCATCGTGCGCAGCAAGATCATGGCCGTGCAAGCCGGCCTCGGCGAAGAGACGGGCATCACCAGCAAAGCGCTCGAGGCTCACTACTTGGCCGGCGGCAATGTGCCGCTCGTGATTCGCGCGATCATCGCCGCCGCGAAAGCCAAGAACATTCCGCTCGACTTCCGCCTCGCCACGGCCATCGACTTGGCCGGTCGCAACGTGCTCGAAGCCGTCCAGACGAGCGTCTATCCGAAGGTCATCGACTGCCCCGGCGCGAACTCCGGACGCGACTCGCTCGACGCCGTCGCGCGCAACGGCATTCAACTCAAAGTGCGGGCTCGCGTGACGGTGCGAGCCAACATTCGGCAGCTCATCGGCGGAGCGACGGAAGAAACGATCATTGCCCGCGTCGGCGAAGGGATCGTCAGCGCGATCGGCTCGGCCGAGAAACACTCCGACGTGCTCGAAAACCCCGACCGTATTTCGAAGGCCGTGTTGGCCCGCCGGCTCGACTCGCAAACCGCGTTCGAGATTGTTTCGATCGACATCGCGGATATCGACGTCGGTGATAATGTCGGCGCTCGCTTGCAGGCCGATCAGGCCGAGGCGGATACGCGCGTCGCGCGAGCCAACGCCGAAGGACGCCGGGCCATGGCCGTGGCCGAAGAGCAAGAGAACTTCGCCGCCATTGAGCAAAGCCGGGCCCAGGTGACGCTGGCCGAAGCGCAGGTGCCGAAGGCGATTGCCGCGGCCATTCAAACCGGCAAGCTCGGCATCATGGATTATTACAAGCTCCGAAATGTCCAGGCCGATACGGATATGAGGGCCAGCATCGCGGGAGCAGGAAACGCTCAAGGCGGCGCCCGACGCGCGCAACAAGGGTGACGTCGTCCGCAAGAGCGAATACTAGAATAGAAGCGCGATCGCTCCGATCCGAACGTCCTATTTAGCCGCGGACCTTGAGTCCGCGATCCACCCACGATGCTCCTTCCACCAACGACGATCTTCGCAGCGGCACCGGTGCTGATCGCCGATTGGACGGCGGTCATCTGGCTGGTCGTGATCGCCGTCGGCGTGCTCAACCAATTGCTCGGCGGCGACAAAAAGAAGCAGCCGCCGAAACGCCCGCCCCAGCCGAACCAAGGGGGCGCGAAAAATATTCTCGACGAGGTCGAGCGGTTCTTGCAGGAAGCCCGCAAGGCGACGGAGCAGGCCCAGAATCGTCCGCCGAAGCAGCAGCAGCCCGTGGCCCCGCTGCAACCGCAGCAACCGCGTCGCACGCCGCAGCCGTCTGAACAGCTGCAGCGCGAGCAATGGCAACGCAAGGCGGCTCAGCGCAAGCAACAACAACAGCAGCGCGAAGCCGCGGCTAAGAAGAAAGCTCAACAAGAAGCGGCGGCGCGCAAGAAAGTCCCGCTTGCCGAGCGGCAACTGCAATCGAAGCTGGAGCTTTCTTCCGAGGAAGAAACCTTTCGCGGCACCGTCTCCGAACACGTACAGCAGCATCTCGACACCAGCCGATTCGACGAACGCGCCGGCCGACTTTCGCAGCTGCAGAAGACGGTCGAGCAGGACATCGGCGGTCACGTCAAATCGGTATTCGATCACCAAGTCGGCACGTTGGCGAAGGCCGACGCCGGCGGACAAACGGTCGTGGCAGCTACGCCCGCCGAACAGATCGCGGCCCTCTTGCGCGAGCCGCAACACGTGGCGACCGCGATCGTCCTGCAAGAAGTGCTCCGCCCGCCGGTAGAACGCTGGTAGAGCGGCCTATCTTTGCATTCATTGACTTAGTTGGCCGGTTGCAACACGGCCGTCAATCTTGATACTAGGGCGTACTCTTTAGCCCGGCGACCGTGCAAAAGTGCACCGGTTTGGCTCCCCTCGCCCCTGCAAGGGGAGAGGGGCAGGGGGTGAGGGGAAAGACCAGCCCTCGACCGCATGATTTTTTGAACACAAGAATTAACAAGCAACCAAAGACATTCGCAAATGAGCGCTCCTGAAATTGTTCCCGGTAAGACGCGGCTTGGTTGGATCGGCACCGGCGTGATGGGCAAAAGCATGGCCGGCCACCTGATGGACAAAGGTTTCTCGATGACGGTCTACAACCGCTCGAAAGACAAAGCCCAACCGCTCGTGGACAAGGGCGCCAAATGGGCCGACACGCCGAAGGCCGTCGCCGAGGCGAGCGACGTCGTCTTCTCGATCGTCGGCTTTCCGGCCGACGTGCGGAGCGTCATCCTCGGCGCCGACGGCGCCT
>JAFLCO010000012.1:0-9555 GCA_017303535.1 Planctomycetota bacterium | reverse complement strand
GCGATATGAGCCACAACATCAACTAAGATGGAGGGTGAAATGACGACCCAATCACGCATCGAATGGACGGAGCAGACGTGGAACCCAACGACGGGTTGCACCAAGATTTCCCCTGGCTGCAAGCATAACATGACGACGAGCGAACCGTCGCTGGCCGTGGAAATCGCCGAAGCCGCGAAGAAGAAGGGCGTGCACGCGGTCGACGCTCCCGTTTCCGGCGGCGATATCGGCGCTCGCGAAGCCCGGCTCTCGATCATGATCGGCGGCGAGAAGGTAGTGATCGACGCTTTGAAGCCGTGCTGGGAAGCGATGGGCAAGACCATCGTGCACCAAGGCCCCGCCGGCGCCGGCCAACATACGAAAATGGTCAACCAAACGCTGATCGCCTCGGGCATGATCGCCCTCTGCGAAGGCCTCCTCTACGCGTACAAGGCCGGCCTCGATCTGAACACCGTGCTGCTTTCGGTCGGCCCCGGCGCGGCGGGAAGTTGGTCGCTGGCGAACTACGGACCGCGGATCATCAAGAACGATTTCGCGCCGGGCTTCGCGGTCGAACACTTCATCAAAGACATGGGCATCGCCCTGGAAGAGTCGAAACGGATGGGCATCGCGATGCCCGGCCTCGCGCTGGCCCACCAACTGTACGTTTCGCTCAAAGCCCAAGGCCACGGCCGCGACGGCACCCAATCGCTGCAACTCGCCCTGGCCCGCCTGGCGAACTTCGATTGGAAGGCCCGCGGGTAGGCCGACAAGGCGGAACTCCGAAAACTCCGCCGAAACGACCTCGTCGTTACATCGTCTTCACGAGTTGCTGCGCCAAGTCGGCGATCGTCGTTTCCTGCTTTTCGAGCCGGTCGACGAGCCCGTTGACTCGCTCGAGCAGCGCGTCGTCGTCAACGAGCAACTGCGATTGCTTCTTATCCCACGACCATTTGCGCGGCTTCTTTTCTAAAGCGTCGAGAAGGTCGAGCATCGTTTGGGCGTACTCAAGATGCGTGCGAAAGAGCGGATCTTGAATCGGCTTCTGTCGCGACCTGCCGCGGCGAACGCCCTCCATGCAGGACTGGATGATTCTGTCCGCAAGGCCCGCCGCTTTGAGCCGTTTCGTCACCTCGCCTTCCAATGAGTCGAGCGACTGCTTGAGAGTGTCGGTCTGCTTGCGATATTCTTCGACGAGCCGGCGCTGCTCGGAAAAGTCGGCGGCCGTGTCGAGCGTCGCATAGTCCAACACGCGCCCTTCGGTGGTTACGGCGAAGTACGCGTTTTGCCAAGTTTGTTCTTTGGCCAACTGCTCTTTGGTAATAGCGCTCAAGATCTCGAAAAACTTTCGCTCGTCGGGGTCGCCTGTCTGAGCAAGAGCATCGAAGTTCTTGCTCATCGATTGCTGATATTTCTCGATGGCCGCGTTATGGGCCTCGGGATCATCGGGGTTAAGCTGCTGCGTGCGGATCGCTTGTTGACTGCGCTGCATGTCGGCAAATAGCGCATCTTGCTTCCGCTGGTCGTCGCCTCGTCGCGCCAGCACCGCGACTTGCCCCATCACGCCCAAGATCAGCACGACCGAAAACGCCAACCGGCCGGTGATATCACCGCGTCCGGATATTCGCCACGCCGTCCAGCCGATGAGCAGCGGCAACCCGACGAGCGCCAGCATCATGCCGACGGCATAGCCGATCGATTCCGAACTCTTGTTCGGCGACAGCAGGAACCCGCCGAACACGACCGCCATCACCAATGCCACGCCGATCTTGTTCAACGTGCCGATATCGAATGACTTGTTCATAAACGTCTCGGAGGCAACCGCGAGAAACAGCAAACCGGGCGGGGAGGGACCGCCCGCAGCATACCACCCTGGCGAGCGGTCTCCAACAAACCGTCCGCCAAGTCGACCAGTCGGCGGCCTTGCTCGGGAGCCACGAAATTCCCGGCCTTTGACGGGCCTTGGACGATTTCGCCCGGCCGACGACAATAGGGAGCTTCGCCCATTAACCTCTTCGTCGGCTGTGCCGCTCCAGAACCGTTTACGAACCCGCCGTGCATCAGTCGCTCGCCAACCCGCCGCCGTTTCCTCGCTCCGCCGAGGCGACCGACTCCGGAATTCCCGCGCCGTGCGTGCCGTTGCCGCTCTTGGTCACCGGCATCGCGGGAGTTGCCGGGTACAACGCGTTTCATTACTTCCGCGACCGCTACCCGGGCCAGGTCGTCGGCATTCGTCAGCGTGACAACTTCCGCCTCGTCGGCGAGGGCGTCGTGGCCTGCGACGCCGAAGACCCGGAGCGCCTCGCCGAATTGTTCGCCGAGCACAAGTTTCGCGCCGTGCTCGATTGCGCCGGCAACTGCGCATTAAAGGCCTGTGAACTCGATCCGGATCTGGCGTGGCGGATCAACGTCGAAGGGGTGCGCAACCTCATCACGGCCATTCGCACCGCCGGTCGACAAGACGAACCGACGCGGCTCGTGCATCTCTCGATCGACCTGGTCTACTCCGGCAACGGCTACGGCCGGCACGTGGAAACCGATCCGACCGATCCGGTCACCGCCTATGGCAAGACGATGGTCGCCGCCGAACAGTTGCTGCTCGCCGAAATGCCCGAAGCGTGCGTGCTGCGCATCTCGCTGCCGATGGGCGTCAGCTTCAACGGTCACGCCGGCGCGATCGATTGGATTCAATCGCGATTCGCCAAAGGTCGCAAGGCCACGCTCTATTTCGACGAATTCCGCACGCCGACGTACACCGATTGCTTGAACGAACTTTGCGAAACGGTACTTTCGTACGAAACTTTGCAAGAACCGCTGCGGGGGCTGTTTCACGCCGGCGCACCGCACGCGCTGTCGCTCTTTGAAATCGCGCAGGTCGTCAATCGTGTCGGCGGCTACGATCCAGATCTGCTGATGGGCTGCCCACGTTTGCACGCCGGGCCGATTCCGCCGCGGGCCGGCAACGTCGCGATGGACTCGTCGAAGCTCGTGCGCGCCATCGGCTATCAACCGTTCGACCCTTGGCCGCTCGACGCCGAACATCGCCCGACCGATCGGCTGTGGCATTATCGCCGCGATAGTTTCGTCGGTTCTCCCGAATTGCTGGCGGAAGTTCTCTACGAAAACACCCGCCGACGCCGCGGCCCGGACTCTTCACGCTAGCCGCACGTGCGTTGCCCGCCCAACTGCGCGAGGCCGCGCGCCCGTCGCAGTCGCCGCCTAACCCGACGGTATTATTCGCGATTTTCGGCCGGTTCTCGCAACCCTTGCCGCGACAATTGTTTGGGAAAATCGTCGCGAAGAACCGTGCGCTTTCGTGAAATCGGCAAAGCGTTTGCTTCCCTTATCTTCGGAAGCGAGAGAGACAAGCAGGACAAAGGGGAACACAGAAAGCTCGGCGTGGGGCCGAGAGAGCGGTTGGAAGGGTGCCCGCCCCGGCTGCAAGCGGGAATGGTGGCCGCCGGGGCGGGCTTCGGTTTGAGAAAGGAAGGTGGATCATGTTACGGGATCTAACGACTCGCGGACGAATGCCGGCCCTGCTCGGCGAATTCCCGCGCGGCTTCGAAAGGCTGTTCGATCGCGTCTGGGCGCCGATGGTCGGCTGGAACGAAGCCGGTGAGATGATGCCGCCGGCCAATGTGGCCGAAACCGAAACGGCCTATGAAGTCACGCTGGATCTCCCCGGACTGAAGCCGGAAGAAGTGAAAGCGGAAATGCGCGAAGGGGGCCTCTGGGTCACCGGAGAACGCAAAGGAGAGAAGGAAGAGAAGGGCAAGACGTTTCACCGTGTGGAACGGGTCCACGGAACGTTCCACCGGCTGATCCCGCTGCCGGGCGCCGTGAATGAAGCTGCGGTCGACGCAGAATTTCGCGACGGAGTCTTGCACGTCACGCTCCCGAAATCCAAGGAGACCAAGCCGACGATGATCAAGGTACGAAAAGCCTGAGCACCTGCGCCGCCGAGCGGCCGCGAAGCGACGACCGCTCGGTATGCTTGGGCTTTTGAAGGCGCGAATTCGGGGCCGCCAATGAGGCCCCTAGAAACGACCTGCCCGGTCGACAAGTTACGCGACCTCGCGCACTATGCGGCGCGAGGCCGCGTTATTTTTGCGCCGTAGTGTTGAGAGCAGCGTCGCTTGCCGCCATCAGCGAATCGGCGAACGACCGCAGGTCTTTGAGCCGCTCGCAGTAAACGGTGTAGTCGCACCGCCGGCGAAACTCTTCCGTAAACCCGCGACCGCCGACGACCAGCGCCGCACCGCTTTGCTTGGCCGCCGCAGCGATCGTCGCCATTTGGGCCACGAACCGCTCCGCATCCGGCGCGTGCGAGACGCTCAGCCAGCAGATGTGCGGGCGCAGGTCGCGCAAGGCGTCGCAAAACGATTCCGGCGGGATCGCCGTCCCGAGCGATTGCGCTCGCCAGCCGGCTTCGCGTAATACCGATTCGCAGAGCGTCGTCGCTAAGCGATACGGATCGCCGTCGAGCGTACCGCCGATCGCCGTCGGCGCGTCGGTCGGTGGTTGCGGCACCATATCTTGCAGCGCGAAGAGCGCGCGTTGAGCGATCTCGCAACCCAGCCGCTCGCGATAAACGGGCAGTTCGCCGCACTCCCAGGCATGACCGATCTCGGCGAGCGTCGGCGCCACGACCTCGTCGCCGATCTGCCAGATCGGGTGCTTCGTCAGATAGAGATCGGCGATGATTCGCGCGACGACCGGACCGTCTCCCTTCCGCAGGGCCGACACGAGTTGCCGCACGGCGCGATTGCGAACCGTCGCTCCCTGGCCGGCTGCCGGCGGAAGGCCGAGAACCTCGGGCCCAACAAGTTCCTGCCCCGACTGCCGCACGTACTCGGAGACCGCTTCAAACGTGACCCGACGATGGCCGCCGGCCGTGCGAACCGTCGGCAGGACGCCTTTGTCGCACCATCGCTTGAGCGTCGATTCGCTCACGCCGAGGGCTCGCGCAACCTGCAGCGGTGTAAAGAATTGCGACATGGCGAAAGCGTGCGGACAGGCTGATGAGCGAGCGGGATTAAATCGTTCAGAGCGGGTGCAAGCCGCCTGTCGATCTTCCAGGGTTATCGTAGTCGCAAGGAACGATTTGGCCAATTTTCAGAAATACTCAGAATAGCGTAAGTCGCGACCTAGAAACGACTTCACCACCAATTTTCCAGTGAATTTCCGAATATCCCGTGTTAACCGCGTTGCCGTCACTCCGGTTCGCCCCTAGAACTAAGTGAACGATTTGAACGATTTTTAGAAACGGACGGCCCGACATGGTTATCGTGCTCCCCCGCTCGCGATCCCGAGGCTCCGCTCAGTCCCCAAGCTCCGCCCCCTCGACGAAATCCGGTCTTTCAAAGCGGCAGAAGCTCGCGCTCAACGAGCGGCAACGCGAAGCCGTCCGCCATTGGATGGAGACCGACATTGAATATGTCGACCATCCCGATTTCTCTCGGACCGCTCCGGTCGACGTCGCGGTCGCGTCCGGCAGTTCCAAACTCGCTCCCCTGCCGCAACTCGCCGACGGCGAACTCCTCACGCCCCAGCAAGAGCGCGACCTTTTCTTTCGGATGAACCTGCTGAAGTTTCAGGCGAATCGATTGCGGGAGAAGTTGTCGTTTTCGGCCGAAGCTCCGACGATCGTGCGTCGCCTCGAAGGCCTGCTGCAACAAGCGGCCGAAGCCCGCAATGTGCTGATCCGCGCCAACCTGCGGTTGGTTTCGTCGGTCGCCAAGAAGTTCGCTTCGGCCCGGCATCCCTTCGCCGAGCTTGTCAGCGACGGCAACCTTACGCTGTTTCGGGCCGTCGAAAAGTTCGATTGTTCGCGCGGCTTCCGCTTCAGCACGTACGCCACTTGGGCCATGCAATACAATTTTGCACGAGCCGTCGGCGGGAAGAAGCCGCATGTCGGGTTGCTCGGCCGCGACGAGGAAGGGCTGCCCGACGTCATCGACCATCGACGCAGTCCGGCCGACCATCAAGCGGCCCTCCGTCGACATCGCGCGCTTGGCAAAATGCTGGCCAAACTCGACGACCGCGAACGAACGGTCATCACGCGCCGTTACGGGCTCGAAGCCGACCGCGAGGAACTCTCGCTGCAAGAGTTGGCCGACGAGATGTCGATCTGCAAGGAACGCGTGCGCCAGCTTCAAATGCGGGCCCTCGACAAACTCCGCGATCTGTCTCAAGTAGAACACTTGGAACCGCTGGAACTGTAATCGGAACGCGATGGGTGCCACTGGTGGCTCGTCCACCAGTGCCTACCAAGCGGAGTCCATCGAAGCACGGGTGGGCAAGCCGCCCGTGGCACCCGCAGAGCCGTTTACTCCGCGGCCGTCTCGCGCGGCATGTGATACACGTAGTCGCGCATGATTTCCAGGAAGCACGGCGCCAAGTATCGGCAGCCGTGCGTATCGTGCTCGCGGCCGACGACGCTCGACATCTCATAGTGCTCGACGCGTCCGTAAAGATCAGGCAGGCAATTCATGCCGGCCAAACCGGTATAGCCCAGCGATTGTTGCCCGAGTCGCCGACGGAACCGCAGTTCGTAAAGTAGCGGGTACCACTTGAGCGCCGGGTCTTTTACGTTGCGGGCCACGAGCAATTGATCGAGCACGCTCGGGGCCATCTGCATTTGCCGGCCGGGCAGAAAGTGGTCGTTGTCCAAAGCCGCGGCTAGGAGCACGGCGCGAACTTCGTGTTCGTGCGTGTTGCGCTCCGCCAGTGCGCGGCCGCGAATTTGTCCGCCGCCCAATAGGTGCAGGCTCGAACCGATGACGCGCGTGCCGAAGCTGTAGCCGATCATGCTCTTGCGAGCCGATTGCGGCAACTGATCGACGAGCCACGCCAAGTAGTAGCCGTAGCACTCGGCGCGCACGGCTTTGATTTGCACGTCTGTGCGCGGACCGGTGTCCGAGCAGCGATCACTGGGCCAGGTGAAGATCACCCAGCGAATCGGCCCACGATCGCGGCACGCACACCCGGTGAACGCCGTGTAATAGGCCCAGCCGCCACTGTGAGCCTCGCAAAAGTTGACGCGATTGCCGTGAACGTGAAAGCAAGTCGGAACCGAATGATCGGCGGCCACAAGCGCGTCGAGGCTCGACGTTTGCCAGTGCCCGGCCCCGTCGTAACGCCAGACGTCGTAACCGGTCGGGCCGTCCGGCGTGATGCGAGCCCGACGCGAGGAAACAAACCAAAGCTCGTCGCGGTCTCGCAAATCGGCGGCGAGTTCCGCCGCGGTGTTGTTGGTAGCGGCACTGTTGGTATTCGTCGCACTGCGGGCGAGCGAGGCCGTCAGGGCCGGCGCCGGGTCGGAATTGCCGCCGAAGGCCGCCGCCTCCTCATCGGCCACGAGCGCCGCCGCATCCTCGGGCGTCAATTGTTCCAGCGCGGCCGTCGCGGCATCTCGCGATTCTTCAGCAGATTCTTCGCCTGCGAACGGGGCAAAGTCGGCGTCGGAAGCCGATTCCGCCGACCGCACTCGTTCGTAAAGGTCTTCGCCGCGAGCTTGGGCGGCCGGCAACACGGCGCCGACGACGATCGCCGCGAAGAGCAGCAATAACGCGACTGCGGTACGTAGCGCGGATCGCGCATCGCGCGGCACGCTCGCTTCGCGCGAGGAGCGCGCGGGGGTCGAAATCGAGAGTTCGCTCCGTCGCATAACTGGTCCTATCGTCCGTGAACGCGGCCAACCGGCGGCGGCCCAAAAACCGCCTGCCGATGGTTCACCGCAGCGCCTCGTTACGATCGTTACCGTCGATCGATCTTGCCGCGCACCGTCACGAGCGCAGCACTCCCCAAGGCATGTCCTTTGAAACATACATCCTGTTTCGCGCGCGGCAAAAAATTTGTTGCGAAAAGTCAACGACGTCTTGTCGGGGAAACATCCGCGTTTCATTTGCACATCGTCTGGGGTGATGTATGGTTGCTCGATCTCGGCGGCTCGCCGTCGGGACGTTCTACGTGTAGCGGAGGTTCGAGCCATGAAACGGCTAATGTTGTTGGCGGTCGTAGCGGCTGTAACGGTCGTCGCGGCCGGATGCGGGTTGTGCGATCGGTTCCGTCGCGGTCCCCACTGCGATACGTGCCCGAGCGGCGGCAGCCCCTATGCTCCTGGTCCGACCGTCTCGGCGGCTCCGGAAGGGGCGACGTATTTGCCTGCTCCCGGTTAGTCGAACGTCGCGACGACGACTCTCTCTCCCGTCGTCGCGCGGTCGTTTAATTTGATGCGGGCCATGCTTCCCGCGAGTCGTTGCGCCATCCTGAACGCAGCGCTCGCGGGAAGCTTTTTTTGTTCGGCCATTTTTGTTCGGCGTTTCGTCGATCGGTATTGCCGAGCCCACCTCGGCGCTTCGCGAGCGACCCATGGGTACAAATCGTTTCTTGGCGACCCCTTCACACTTCGGCCGCCTGATCCTGCGCACCTGCTTCGAGCGAACAACTCGTCTCATGGCCGCGAAGGTGATTCCATCGCCGGAAGTCGTCGAAATGTTCGACTGTGCGGAAACGCCGCCGGCAGTCGTCGCTCGGCCGGGCGCCCATCCGCTTCCGCGTCCGCACTTCCGCGGCTCGGCGAAGCGCACGCCGCCGCATCTCGCCGGCCGGCCCGCAGCGCCAAACGCCGTAAAAACCGGCGTTTCCAAGTAGCTCGACGGTGCTCCTCCCGCCCGTTTACGACGCGCTTCGAGGTCCTCCGACGCCGGGCTTTCAAAGCCGCCGGCAAAATATTCAGATTTGCCGTATCGACGTTGTCGCCCCCCTAAACAAACGGATATACTCCGCTCGGATGGTCCGTTGTCCGGGTTCGAAGAAGACGTTTGCCACGGTCGTGATCCGACGTCGACAAGTCTCCGCTCGATTTCCGCTCCTACCTTCCGGGCCGATGCGCCGGCCATGTTTTCAGTACGGTTCGATCCTGCGCTGGGTCGAGCCACGAGGCAGTGTTTGTTTGGAGAGTTCGTATGGGTAAGCGGTTGTACGTAGGAAATTTGCCGTACAGCACGAGCAGCGCCGATTTGGAAGCGATGTTCGGAGCTTTCGGCAAGGTGACCAGCGCTCAGGTCATTCAAGACCGTGACACCGGTCGCAGCAAAGGATTCGGGTTCGTCGAGATGTCGTCGGATTCGGAAGCTCAAGCCGCGATCAACGGCTTGAACGACAAGGAAAACAATGGTCGCCCGCTGACGGTGAACGAAGCCAAGCCCCGGGAAAACAGCCCGCGCGGCGGCGGTGGCGGCGGTTACGGTGGCGGCGGCGGCTACGGCGGCGGTGGCGGCGGCGGACGCCGCTACTAATCGCGCGGCGTCGCTCAAGCGATGCTCCGACGCTAAACAGACAACGACGAAGTGCCGGCTCTTCCGCCAGATCGGAAGAGCCGGCTTTTTTGTTGGTGGTCCGTTGTCCGTTGTCCGTTGCGAAACACAACAGGAGACTAGGGGGACCTGCAGACGGGGACTGGGGGGACGGAAGACAAATGCTGACTGCGGACTGCGGACTGCGGACTGCGGACTGCGGACTGCGGACTGCTGACTGCTGAACAGGCCGACACCGACAAAAAAGGCCTCCCTC
>JAFLCO010000119.1 GCA_017303535.1 Planctomycetota bacterium | reverse complement strand
TGTTCGTCTGGCATGTTTGCACGCACGTCGGCAACCAAATGACGGTTCAGCGCTACTTTTCCGCCGGCTCAGCGGCCCGGGCGCGGCGCAGTTTCGTTGTCGGGTCGCTCGCCGGCGTCGTCATCACCCTGCTGTTGCTCTTGGTCGGCTTGGCGCTCTTTTACTATTATCGCCAGTCGTCGTCGCCCGAAGGAGTGAACCCCGCCGGCAAAGAGGCCGATCTGATCTTTCCGCTGTTCGCGATCCATCGCCTTCCGGCCGGCTTGGCCGGCGCGTGGATCGCCGCGATGTTGGCGGCCGCCATGTCGAGCATCGACTCCGGCATCAACGCGGCCTCGAGCGTGCTCACCGTCGAATGGCATCGACACTTTCCGCATTCGCGCGAAGAACGCAACGGCGGCGGCCTCCGCGGCGCAAAGTTGCTCACGTTTCTGCTCGGCGCCTTTGTCACCGCCGCCGCCTTCGGGCTCGACGTCCTCACGCGCGACCGCAACATCATCGAAATGATGGGCCGTTCGTTCAACTGCTTCACCGGACCGCTCGGCGGACTATTCATGCTCGGCATGTTCGTGCCGCGCTGCTGCAATTTCACGGCGACGGCGGCGGGCGTCGTCGGCACGGCGGTAAGCATCGGAATTGCGTTCAGCCAGGAGATCTTCGGGCTCGCGCAATCGATCAGCTTCACCTGGGTGCAGCCTTGCTCGCTGGCGGCGACGCTCGTCGCCGGAGTATTGCTTTCTATATTCACGAAGCGCGCTCGAGGCGAGCGGCCGGCATAAGCCGGCCGTTACGTCGCCCAACAATCGAGCGAAAACGCCGCTTCCGCACTCCCTTTCTGTTTGCCCAGCAAGCAGTTGCGCGATTAAGCTAAGATTTGTTCACGGGCGGCGAATACACTCTTGTGACGTCCGGTTTCCGGCCGACTTCGCAACTCTCTCCGTATCACGCTTATGACCATCTTCTTCACGATCTGCGCGGTGCTCGGCTGCACGGTCTTGGCTTGTCAGTTCTTTCTGACGGTCACCGGCCTTTCGGAAGCCGATGATCTCGACGTCGACGGACACGATATCGGCGGCCCCGACGGCGCGCACGATGCGCCCGAAGGACACGCCGATTCACACGCCCACGGCAGCAACTGGTTCTTCGGCGTCATCTCGTTTCGCACCGTCACGGCCGCCATGGCCTTCTTCGGCCTCACCGGTTTGGCGATGGAGGCCAACGGCGTCGGTCAATCCGCCTCGCTCGCCGTCGCCGCTGCGGCAGGCGTCGCCTCGATGTACTTCGTCCACTGGATGATGCGGTCGCTCGCGCTGTTGAAGGCCGAGGGAACGACCCGCATCCAGGAAGCGGTCGGCGCCGTGGGGTCGGTTTATATCAAGATTCCGGGTCATAGGGCCGGCCAGGGCAAGGTGACGCTCACATTGCAAGGCCGGACCGTCGAACTAAACGCCCTCACCGGCGACGAGCCCCTCCCCACGGGAGCTAGGATTGTCGTGACCAAAGTGGTCGGGCCCGACGCCGTCGAAGTCGCGCCGGCCGCGGTCAGCGTGTGATCAATCAATGCTGAATGAAGACTGCTGACTGCTGAATGACGGAGATGGTCCGTACCGGACTTTCGCACCCACATCGAGATGACCATGAACACGCTGCTCTTCGCTCAATCGCCGCTGCGCAACTTGCAAACGTCGGCATCGTCGTCCGGCGGCGGCGCCGTCGTCTTCTATGCGGCGATCGCCGTCTGCGCGGCGCTGTTGTTCTTCAGCTTCGTCGTGCTCATCGTCAAGCGGTATCGGCGCTGCCCGAGCAATCGCATCTTGGTCATCTACGGCAAGGCCGGCGGCGGCAAGGCCGTGAAATGCATTCACGGCGGAGCGACGTTCGTCTGGCCGCTCATTCAAGACCACGCCTACTTGAGCCTGGAACCGATTCAAATCGAAATCCCGCTCCGCGGCGCACTCTCGGCGGAGAACATCCGCGTGAACGTGCCGAGCGTTTTCACCGTGGCGATCGGCACGATGCCCGACGTCATGCAAAACGCGGCGATGCGATTGCTCGGTTTGAACCCAAAGCAAATCGAAAAGCAGGCGCAGGAAATCATCTTCGGCCAGTTGCGACAAGTGATCGCGTCGATGCGGATTGAAGACATCAACCGCGACCGCGATACGTTCCTCACGCACGTGATGAACTCGCTCGAGCCCGAACTCAAGAAGATCGGCCTGACGCTAATCAACGTAAACATCACGGACATCACCGATGAAGCCGGCTACATCGACGCCATCGGTCAGAAAGCCGCGTCGCAAGCCATTCAACAGGCTCGCGGCGACGTGGCCGAGCAAGAAAAGCTCGGCGAAACGCGCGTAGCCGAGGCCCTTCGCGATCGAACGATTCAAGTCTCCAACGCGTCGCGCGACAAAGAAATCGGCATGAAGGAAGCCATGCGGGCCCAATTGATCCGCCTGGCCGAACTCGAAAAAGAACAGAAGATCGGCGAGCAGACGGCCGCCTATCAGCGCGACGTGCAGATCAAGGACGCCGAACGCGAGATGCGCGTCCGCACGGCCGACGCCAACGCCAAGGCCATCGAGGGCGAAAATACGGCCCAAGAGTTCGTCGCCGTGTCGAAGGCGAACCTCGCCGTGAAACAGGCCGAGGCTTATCAACAGGCGGAAACCAAGAAACGCGAAGCGGAAGCGGCGGTGCTCGAAGCGCAAAACCGGGCCATGGCGAAAGCCGCGCTCGCGGATGCCGAACGCGTCGAAGCCGAGCAGCGTGCTGCGGTGGAAGCCCCGGCGAAGGCGGCCAAGGCCCGGATGATCGTCGATGCGGAAGCCGAAGCCGAGAAGCGACGGATCGAAGCGGAAGGCGAAGCGTCCGCGATTTTCGCCAAGCTCGACGCCGAAGCTCGCGGACAGTACGAGATTCTCGCGAAGAAGGCGGAAGGCTTGAAGCAACTCGTCGACAGCTGCGGCGGAGCCCAACAAGCGTTTCAACTGCTCATGCTCGAACACCTCAACCACCTCACCGACGCCTCGGCGAAAGCGATCTCGAACATCAAGTTCGACAAGATCGTGGTCTGGGAGAACGGCGGCGAAAAAGGCTCGAGCACCGCGAACTTCCTGCAAAACATGTCGCGCACGCTCCCGCCGATGATGCAAGTGATGCGCGACGTCGCCGGCATTGAGCTGCCGGAAACGCTGCTGAAGATGAAGTCGGACGAGCCGGCGGCGACGAACGGCGAAGCGACGCCGGCCGGCGGAGCGCGAGCCTAGGCGAGTTGGATTTCTTCCGGCGGGTGGCTGGGGCATAGCGCAGCGGTGCCCCAGGATCATCGACGTTGCCTCACTGGGGCGCCACTTCGTTTTGCCCCAGACACCCTTTCGCCTTAGCTCGTCAGTTCCACGATGTGCAGCGGCGACCAATTGCCGGGATATTCGCTGCTGCCGTCTTTGTTTTTGACGCGGCCGTTGCCGGAGCTGTTGGGGTTCATCGCCATCACCGCGACGCGCTTGCCCGCCGGGTGAACCGTCACGCCGTGGCAGTTGGAGAGCTTCGTCGTTTCGAAGTACGGCTTCTCTTCGCCGGCCTTGTGCAGAGCGAACTTCCCGGAGCCGGGGTTGCCGCTCAATACGACGGCCCAGTCGCCGCCGGGCAGAAATTGCAGATCGTGAATGTAAACATGCCCCGTGCTCAGTTCGAGCTGCTTCGATTCCTTGCCGGTCGCGGCGTCGAACACTAAGAGCGTGGCGTTGCCTTGCACGTTGCCGCCGTTTTTCGGCTTCGTGCCGCCGACTAGTAGTTGTTTGCCGTCAAGCGTGAACATCAAGAGCCGCACGCCGCCGACGGTCTGCAGCCGATCGACGATCGAAAGCCTTTTGGCATCGAACTCCTGCCGCAGCTTGTGGGCTTTTACGTCCCACAGCTTCACGACGCCGAGCAGATCGCCCGAGGCGAGCGTCGCGCCGTCGGGTGTAAAGGCGACGCAAAACGTATCGTCGGTGTGGCCCGTCAACTCCGCGGTCTTCTTGCCGGTCGCGGCGTCCCAGAGGTTTACGACTCGATCGGCCCCGCAGGTCGCCAAGGTCCGGCCGTCGGGCGATACGGCGACCGACCGCAGCCAGCCGGCATGCGCATCAGCCGTCGTCCAGAGCGGCTTCGTCTCTTGGGCGGCGTAGTCCCACGCGGAGAGTCGGCCCCAGGAGTCGCCCGTGTAAAGTCGATTCCCCGTGCGTGCGAACTCCAGCGCGCCGATCCAGCCGCCGTGCCCTTGAAGCGCCGGAAGTTCGGGAAAGGCGTCGTCGGCCGCACTCGCGTCCCAGCGCAAGACCTGGCCCTCCATGCCGCCGGCCGCGAGAAACTTCCCGCACGGCGAAAAGCGGGCGGCGCACAGTTGGTACTTCGCGTTGACTTCGGCGACGACCGTCGGCTCACCCGGCTTGCCGAGCGGTTTTCCTTTCGGCTTAGCCGGCGGTTGTTTCTTTGCTTTCGTGTCCGGCATGTTGTTTATCGCTCCGCGCCTCGTGAGCGAGGCGGCTAAACGGGGATGTATCGTCGCTGCGGTTACGCGAGCAATTCTTGAATCGGGAAACAATCGTCGTGCGCCAGCGGCAGCGGTTGGCCGTGATTGTCGTACTCCACGCCTTTGGAATTGATCCCGAGCGCCGCGAACCAAGTGTGAAACAAATGCCCGATGTCGTACTCGTCGCCCGACACGTATGTGCCCAGTTCGTTCGTCTTGCCGACCGTGATGCCGCGCCGGATGCCGGTGCCGGTCGTTACGAGGCTCCACGCCTCGGGATAGTGGTCGCGACCGACATGCCCGTTGATTCGCGGAGTGCGGCCGAACTCCGAAAGACAGATCACGAGGACGTCGTCGAGCATCCCGCGCTCGGCGAGGTCTTCGACGATCGCGGCGAACGCGCGGTCGAACTTCGGCATGATGTTGGCATGACCGTTGAAGTTGTCGCCGTGCGTATCCCAACCGTAGCTGGTGACTTTCACGAACGTCACGCCGGCCTCAAGCATCTTCCGGCCTAAGAGCATGTGCCGGCCGAACTCGCCGGCTCCGTAACGCTCGCGATCTTTGGCCGTGAAGTTCGCTTCGTCGAACAGGTCGCCGCGCTTCATCAATTCGCGAGCCGTGTCGTACACGAAGTCCATCGCTTCGACGGGTTCGGCCCGATGCGACAAGGCGAAGCGCGCGTTGGCCCGGCGGCGCAGGTCGTTGCGCAGATCGTCGTCGGCCGTGGTCACGCGCTCGCTGCGCAGAAGATTCTCGGGCGGCTTGCCGTCGCCGAAGGCCAAGGCGCCGTACTTGGGTCCGAGAAAGCCGGCGTCCTGATACAGGAACCCGCCGCTCCCCGGCTTGATCAGTACGTACGGCGGCAGACCGCTGGGGCCTTGGCCCAAAAAGTTCGCCACGGCCGACCCGAAGAACGGATACACGACGCCCCGGTTCTTCGGATCGCCGCGCTGGATGCGGCCGACGCCGGAGGAATGGGCGTTGTCCTTCGTGCACATGCCGCGGACCAGCGACAGATGGTGCATCTGCTTGGCGGAGTGCGGCAAGAGTTCGCTGACGTGGATGCCCGGCACGCTCGTCGGGATGGCCCGAAACGGCCCGCCGAACTTCGTGTTGGGCTTGGGATCCCAACTTTCGTACTGACTCATGCCGCCGTCGATCCAGACAAACAGCACCTGCTTATGCTTCTTCTTAATCGCGCCGCTCTCGGCGGCGGCCAGCATATCAACGAGACCGAGCGAACCGCCGACGGCCGCCGCTCCGGCAACCGCCGCGCCGCCGAGCAGCTTGCGCCGCGAGAGGCGATGTTCGGAAGGCGTACAAAGCGGCGAATGCTGAGTGCCGGTCTGCAAATGCCGAGTGCTGAATGCTGAATGCTGAACGGCGGACGCTGCCGCGTGATTCGCTGATCTTCGTCGTGTCATACGCTGGTCTCAATTTATCGTGCCGAGGGTTCTTGCCTTCTGTTCAGCATTCAGCACTCAGCATTCAACATTTCTTCAGTGATTGAGGCAAAACTCCGTCGAGCTCAACAGAGCCCACGCCAGTTGGCCGAAAAGTTGCGGACGGTTGTCTTTGTACTTCTTCACCAATTCGGCGACTTCGGCCGTTTCGTCCGTCGTCGGCTTACGCGCGAGCACGGCCAGGTACAATTCTTCGGCCGCCGCATCCGCTCCTTTTTCCTTGTCGATCGCCGTGAGCCGGTCGACCAAGTTCCCTTCGTGCCGCACCGTGAGCCGCAAGACTTCGTCGTCGTTGGAAAGAAACAGCGCTGCCTTCACGCTCGGCGCGAATTCGATCTCGGGCTCCTTCGGCGGGTTGGCGAACGCCTTGGTAAATCGCTCGCGCAGGGCCTTCGCGTCATGAGCATTCTCGCCGTGCGGGCCGGACGCCGCGAGATAACTGTGATACATCTGCTCGGCCGAAAGCGGCTTGGCCACGGCGGTGGCGTAAGTCGCCGGCTCGGGTCGGCCGCCGTTCTTCGCATCCCACGCACTGCCGCGAGCATAAACGTCCGTGAGGACCAACTCCCGCAGAGAGCCTCGCAGGTCGTACTTGCGGGCGAGCATCTCATCGGCCAGCAAAGTCAAAAGCTCCGTGTGCGACGACGGGTTGGCCGCGTGCATTTGGTCGAGCGGGTCAACAAGGCCGCGCCCCATCGCGAGCCACCACATGCGGTTGGCGATGTTTTCGCGGAAGGCGCGGTTATCGCGCGAGGTGATTTGCCGCGCCAGTTCCTGGAGCGGGCTGAATTTCGGCACGCCCATTTGCTTCGTCTTGCGGTCGGGCGGCGTGAGATACTCTTCCCCTTTGGCAAACGCCGGAATGGCAATCTCTTTGAGGCCCGGCACGCGCGGCCCGGTCGCCAACGGCTTCTTCTCAAACACCGACATAAACTCGATCGGCTTGGTCATCAAATTCTCGCCGACCGCCGGAAACTTCTCGTCGGTCCGAATCGCCGTGTTGAGAAACACGGTGTAGAGCCCTTGGAAGTCGACCTGTTTGTAGTCGTCGATAAAGAGATGGTTGTGGCACTGGGCACAGGCCAAGTCTTTGCCGAGCAGCAATCGGCCGATATCGCGAGTCAGGCCCGGGTAGTCGGTTTCCTGTTGACCGACCTTCGACAACCGATTGACTGCGAAGAACGCCGCCCCGCGCAACGCTTCATCATCATCGCGAGGATCGACCAAGTGCCGAGCCAACTCGTCCCACGGCATATTCTTCTCGAACGCCGTCGTGAGAAACTTCGTCCACTCTTCGTGCTCGCCGCGCCGTTCCATGAGCATGGCATGAAACGCCTCGGCCATCCGTCGCGGATGCTCCGGCGATGCGAGAAGCCGGTCGACCAGCTTCGTTCGCTTGTCGCCGGCCTTGTCATTCAAATACTCGCGCACCTCGGCGACGGTCGGCACCCGCCCGACGAGGTCCAAGTAGGTCCGGCGGACGAGTTCGGCATCGTCGGCCTGAGCGGCTCGCGGACCGGAATACTTGGCATCGATCAACCGGTCAATTCGCTTTGTCAGCGGCTCGGCGTCGGCCGCTTGCAACAGCGACGAAGACGCACCCAGCGCAACGCATGCGCAAACGAACCAGCCGAGCAAACGACAAGGCGTCGCAAGCATGAAGGTCACCGGCAGGGAAGGGCGGGGCGGGAACAATCCGTCTTAGCCCCCAGAGAGTCGCCGGGGGAAACGACGTCGATCTCGAGCAAATGCAGTTTCAGCAAACCGGGCGGGAATCAGGCGGCGGCGGGCAGTTTTAAGTCTACCCGCACCAATGCATCGACCAAACATAATCTAATCCCTTTTGACCGCCGCGGCCGCTCGGTTACGCCCGTTGTGCGGACTTCGGCTAGAATCGCGACGGTTACCTTGCAAGGGTGCCACTGGTGGCTTGCCCACCAGTGCAATCATCGACGCCCCCTCAGTCACTGGTGGGCGAGCCACCAGTGGCACCCGATACCTTATCTTGCTCCCATGTTTGAACACAAATCCCAGCGGTTGTTGACGATCGCGCAGTTCGCCGCCCGCATGGGGCGCAGCGGGCTGTGGGTAGCGGCGATCGCCGTCTTGTCGCTGGCTTTGGGAACCGCCGGTTATTGCTACTTCGCCGACCTCTCCGCGGTCGACGGCCTGCTCAACGCCGCGATGATCCTCACCGGCATGGGTCCTGTCGACCGCATGACGACCGCCGGCGGCAAACTTTTTGCCGCCTTTTATGCCCTCTACTCGGGCATCGCGTTCTTGTCGATGATGGCGGTGCTCACGGCCCCGATCTTTCATCGCATCATCCATAAATTCCACCTCGAAGAAGACAACTCCTCGGAGGACGCCCGCCCATGAAATGGTTCGCCATCGCACTGCTGTTGACCGTCGCCCCGTTAGCGCCGGTTTCCACGTCGGCCGCCGAGAAGCCGGCGGAAACAACTCCGGCTGCCGCATCAGCAAGCGGTGAAGTGCAAATCACGCCGGACGTTGTTTACGGCCACAAAGACGGCATGGCCCTGACGTACGACGTGCTTGTGCCGCCCAAGCCCAACGGCGCGGCGATCGTCTGGATTCAAAGCGGCGGCTGGTATTCCGGCTGGCGCAGTCCGGAGAACTTCAAGTTTGCCGGCAAGGCGTATCTCGACGACGGCTACGCCCTCTACATCGTGCGCCACGGCAGTTCGCCCAAGTATCACGTGGTCGACGCCGCCGGCGACGTGCGCCGCGCGATCCGCCACATTCGCGGTGATGCCAAACGTTTCGGAGTTGATCCGGAGCGAATCGGCGTCACCGGCGGCAGCGCGGGCGGTCACTTGAGCCTGATGATTGCGACAACCGGCGACGACGGCGACCCAAAGAATGCCGATCCTGTGTTACGCAACAGTAGCCGAGTCGCGGCGGCGGCGGTGCTGTATCCGCCGACCGACTTGCGCAAGTGGACGACCGACCCGCCGGCCGAGATTAAGAAACATGCCGGCCTCAAACCGTCGCTGGCGTTCGACAGCAAGCTCGAGCCCGACGTCTCGCCGCTGTTGCACGTGAGCGACCGCACGGCGCCCGCGCTCTTGGTGCACGGCGACAAAGACGAACTCGTCACGCTCGACCACAGCGAGAAGTTTGTCGCGGCCATGGAGACGGCCGGCGTGCCGCATCGCCTGATTATCATCGAAGGAGCGGCCCACGGCTTCACTCCGGAACAAAACGCGCAGACGATCGCCCCGGCGATGAAGGAGTGGTTTGCGAAGTACTTGAAGGTGGAGAAGGACTAAGCCATGCACACGATCGCGGCCGTTCTACTCGTTGTGCTCGCAGCAAGCGCACGCGTCGCCTGCGCTCAATCAGCGCCGATGCCGGGCACAGTGACTCCGGATGCTGTGAAGCCTGCCGAAGCGTTGAAGCCGGGCCTGAGCGAGCGGAAGCTGACCGTCAATGAGTTGGAGCGGAGCTATGTGCTCTACGTGCCGAAAGGGTACGACTCCACGAAGCCGACGCCGGTCGTGCTTTGTTACCACGGGGCGATCACCAACGGCCCGATCACCGTATTTCTGACCGGCTTGAACAAGAAGGCCGACGAGGCCGGGTTCCTCGTCGTCTACCCCAACGGCACCGGTCGCAACGGCCTGGTGTTTACGTGGAACTCCGGCGGCATTCCCTCGGCCGTCGAAGAGGCGAAGCGCGACGACGTGAAGTTCACGGCCATGCTGCTCGACGATTTGGCGGCCGTAGCCAATGTCGATCCGCGGCGCGTGTTCGCGACCGGTATCTCCAACGGCGGCATGATGTGCCATCGGCTGGCGGTCGAACTGAGCGACCGGATCGCGGCGATCGCGCCGGTCGCCGGAACGCTGGCCTTAGAGAAGCCCATGCCAATGCGAGCCGTGCCGGTGCTGCAACTTCACGGCACGGCCGATACGCTCGTGCCGTGGCAAGGCATGGGGCAGGGCAAGACCAAGCTGCCGTTCAAATTTCGCGGCGTCGACGCGACGATCGACTATTGGGTCCGCCACAACGGCTGCAACCCGCAGCCGCGCACGGCAGACCTGCCGGACAAGGCCGACGACGGCACGACGGTCCGCCGCTTCACCTACACGGGCGGCAAGAACGGCAGCGAAGTCGTGCTCATAAAAATCACGAATGGCGGCCACACCTGGCCCGGCCGAGACATGCAACTCCCCTGGCTCGGTAAGACGACGAAAGACATCTCGGCCAATGACCTGATTTGGGAGTTTTTTGAGAAGCACCCGCTGCCGGGAGGCTAGAGCTTGGAGCTTGGAGCTTGGAGCGGAGAGCCGGAAATTTCGTTCTTGGTTCTTGATTCTTGATTCTTGGTGGCGAAACCGACGTCGTTTCGGGCACGGCGCGGACAGCGAGCCGGGAGCGTCAGCGACCGGAGTCTTCCAACGTCGAAAGGCTACTGACACCAGGGTCTAAACTAACACCAGTTTGGTCCCCTCGCCCCGCGCAGCGGGGAGAGGGTTAGGGTGAGGGGCCGATTCTCTCCGGCCGTGCTCCGTCCGCCCGCCGCCAGCCTTCGCGCTTGAACAAACTCCCGTCGCGCGCGATCATCCAGCGGTTACGATCGTCGTTCGCGGCCAGTTTTCGAGCCCTCGCATCGGACGCGCGGCCGGTATTTTCCCCGCATCGCATCGCTCAATCTTCCCGAGATTCTCATGCCTCGCTACCTCCATACGCTCATCGCCGTTGCCGTGTTTACGATCCCCGTGTCGATGGCCGCCTCCGCCGAGCCGGCCGATTCCGAAAAGCCGGCGTCTACGGCCCCGGCCGCGGCGAAAACCCAAAGCCTTTTCAACGGCCGCGATCTCTCCGGCTGGCACGCCGACGTGCCGCAGCTCGACGACAAGCCCGACGCCCCGGGCCCGTTCATCGTTCGCGACGGAATGCTCGTCAGTCTTGGTCAGCCCGGCGGGCATTTGCTCACCGACGCCGAGTATGCGAACTATCGCTTGCAGGTCGAGTATCGATTCGCGGCCAAGCCGGGCAACTGCGGCGTGCTCGTGCATGCCTCGACGCCGCGGGCCCTCTATAAGATGTTTCCCAAGTCGATCGAAGTGCAGATGAACCACGGCCACGCCGGCGATTTCTGGTGCATCGTCGAAGACATCACTGTGCCCGACATGGAAAAACGTCGCGGCCCGCGCGAGAACTGGGGCATCACGGAAGGGAAGGGGCGGCGGATCCTGAACCTGACCGACGACTCGGAAGCGCCGCCGGGCCAGTGGAACACGATGACGATCGAGTGCGTCGGCGACGCGGTGAAGGTCTGGGTCAACGGTCACCTCGTCAACCACGGCACCGGCTGCACGGCCACGAAAGGCCGACTCGCGCTGCAAGCCGAAGGCTCGGAAGTCGAGTTCCGCAAACTAGAACTCACGCCGATCACGGGGCTGACCGAGTAAAACGACGCCGCGCGCGACAGCTCGCGAGATTTCGCCGTGCAGGAATTGTCCGGTCAATTAGCGCACTGTAATATCGCAGCAAGTGCTTGAAAGAAAACGACTAACGCCGGCGGCAGGCTAATAGGCCAACCTTTTATATCCCGCGCCGGCGCGTGTTAATAACAAGTTATGCCCACTAGAAATGTCGCTCGCGTTACCCACCAATATTGCCGCGCATGAGAATCTCGCCGAGATCCTCCGGGACATGATGCGGTCGTTGCCGGGGCCAGTGACCTTTCATGTTTACGACGGCCGGCTATCAGGCCACCGCATTGATCCCGACCAGTTCGACGAGTCTGCAAGTCTCGTCGTTGGTTGTCGATTCGTTTACGTTTTGGACGGGACGCGCGGGCGCTTGGAACCGATCGCTGCGTTTATTGCAAATGAATCGCTTGGTCGTGCACAGCTTCATCACCTGATCGATGATGGCCCATCGGCACCGAATGGCGAACTGCCACGCCGTACGACTCAAACTTTAGGCGTCTATATTCGCTCGCTCTTTGCCGACAATGCTTGGCTCACCGCCGTCGCTGTACCAGCTCGCGTACAATCACTTGACGGACTGTTCGGGCTCCGCGTGGCAAATGGCGATGTGTCTACGGTTACATTGACGGATGCTGGACATCGTCCACGTTCTTCACGAAAATGGGCATAACAAGGCGTTGCACGCGAGCGGGGGGCAATGTCGTTTTGACTTCAACGTCTCATGAGCCCGCCGCGTGAACTTGGTCGTTACGCCGCATGTTCGCTGATCTGCGGAAGCACCGCGAACTGATCTGCAGCGTTGACTGATTCGATTACTCCTTAACGCGACGCAAGGGAAAAACCTGAGCTACTCCTCGAACGTCGGTCGCGTCAAGGAGCTTTTTGGCCGCGCGGCGGTTTCTTGCCGCGTCAAGGCTGTTTTTGGCCGGCGGTTATTTTGTGGTCGGCCGGCGCGGGGCTACAAGATGTGGGCCGGCCAAAAGTTTGCTGGAACCGATTGTGGGAAAGCGGAGAATACGGAATGCGCCGCTGCGCGCTGCGAGCGACGTTGCCGAAGTTTTAGCCCCCGGCGAGCCGCCGGGGGCAAACGAGGCCGCATCGCCGCAAACCGCAGCGACCACGCACTAGCCCCGAAGCGCAAGCGAGGGGACATGGCGACGTTTCCAATCCGTAATTTCGTACAGCAATCAAACCCGCATTGCCCCCGGCATGAAGTGCCGGGGGCTAAGGTCGAGGTCCATGAACCAGCAACGCCTGAATCATTCACGACATCAACAGCGAGCCGGGAGCGTCAGCGACCGGAGTCTTGCGGCGTCGATACGAAGGTCCGCCCCCTCATCCGCCCTTTGGGCACCTTCTCCCACAAGGGGAGAAGGGACGCATCAACGTCCGATTTCTGTTCGGCGACGCGGCTTATTGACGATCGTTTTGCAATTACAACCGCGCTACGGTTACTGCGTACAAAACGGAGGGGGTGCGTACATCGGCCGGCGAAATGTACGCACGGAATCACTTAGAACTAAGGGTGCGTACATTCCGGGCTTCGATGTACGCACGTGCGATTTTGAGGCAATTGCAAATCTGTTGCGATTAGCGCCGGCGGAACGCCACGGAGGGCGTTCCCTACAGATGGCGGTTTATGCTCCGCAAATCTCCACGCAACGTCGGCGAGCGGCCGGCGTGAACCGGCCGTTACTCGTAGTCGTGCCACAAGCGGAAGCCGCCCGTAAAGGCGTTGGCGTTGTTCCCCAGGCGGGCGCCGGGCGGAAGTTCGTCGAGCTTCTTCGAGTTGCCGCCGCCGAGCACCACGTAGTCGGCCACGAGGGCGGCCTTCAGGCGAGTCGTCACATCGTGGACGGCCCGTTGCCACTTCTTCTTGCCGAGCTTCTCCAAACCCCGGCTGCCGACGTAGTCCTCAAACGTGTGCCCTTTGCGGTACGGCAGGTGAGCCAGTTCCATGGGGGCGATCACCTTGTCGATGATCAGCGTCGTTCCCAGGCCGGTGCCGAGGCCGAGGAAGAGCATTCGTCCGCCGTCGTAGCTTCCCAAGGCCTGCATCGCGGCGTCGTTGATCACGCGCGTCGGCTTGCCGAGGCGGGCTGCGAAGTCGAAGCCGACCCAACCGCGACCCAAGTTTCGCGGCTCCAAGAGCGGCTTGCCGTAAACGACCGGGCCCGGATAGCCGATCGAAACGACCTCGTATTCCCAGTCTTTCGTCGCTTCGAGGATCTGCTCGGCCATCTGGCTCGGCGTGAGCATGGGGCCCGAGGGAAAGCGGCGCGACTCGGTCTGGCCGGTGGCGAGAAACTTGACGTTGGTGCCGCCGACGTCGATCGAAAGAACTTGCTTCATGGTGCAGGCTCGGAAGGGATGCGGACGGGTTCGCGGGGCGGTTGGGTTTCGCCCGGCGGTCTTCACCAGCATACCTTACCGGACGGCGGCGAGGTTTTATTGACCCCGCCGGCGCGACGCCCCTATAGTAGGGTTGTCGCAAAAACGGCCGCTGTTTACTTACAGCCCGGCCAGGCGGGCCTGTGTCGCGTCATCGCTCTGCTGGGAGTGTCGGTCTTGAGCACGTCGGCCTGGGGAAATCCGACGCCGCCGCCGGTTCCGCAAGGGATCGTCTACACGGCCGTGCCGTACGTGGCCGAGCCGGTGTACGACGACGCTTCGCCGCCGCAATCGGCTCCCTCCCCGCCGCCGATCACGTCGCACGCGCCTGCAACTGCGACGACCACGGACGAAGCGACCGGCGAAGAGGGGCATGAGCCGCGCCGCTTCACCATCGGCCGCGACTTCTTCCATACGGGCGTCGCCGCGCTGACGTCGACCGCCGTTCACTTCGTGCTGATCTTGTTGCTCGGCTTGTGGATCGTGCCGCCGATCTTGCGACCGAAGATCGAGATTCTTGAGTCGTCGATCGAAGAGCCGCGCAAGATCGAAGAGATCGTTCACAGGCTCGATCGCAACCTGGAAGCCGCTACGCAGTTGGCCGAGGCATCGAGTGCGTCGTCGGTGCAATCGGCCATCGCCATGCAGAGCATGACGCAGGCGACGATGGTGCAACCACCGAAACTCAACGCCGCCGTGGTCGACAGGCCGACGCAGGTGAGCATCGACGTCGGCGCGCTGAACGTGTTCACCACCAGCGGCACGACCATGGCCACGAGCGTGCCGCAAGGTACGCTCGGCGAGGCGCTAGCTACGGCCGACGGCTACGGCACGGCGATGGACATCCTCACGCAGGAGATTCTCAATCGCCTGGCCCGCGGCAAGGTGCTCGTGGTGTGGGTGTTCGACCAATCGCTCTCGATGAAAGACGATCAGGCGGAGATCAAATCGCGGATCGGCCGCGTATATGAAGAGCTCGGACTCTCGAGCGCCGCGCGGGGCGACGCGCTGATGACCGGCGTCGTCAGTTACGGCCGAGCGTTCGCCGTGCATACGACACGCCCGACCGTTCGCCAAAAGGACATCGATGCGGCGATCGACGCCGTGCCGGTGGACGAATCGGGCGAAGAGATCATGTGCACGGCCGTGGCGGAAACCGTCGCCAACTTCCGGCAATTCAGCGGCACCAACGGCGGCCGGCAGTTGATGCTCGTACTCGTGAGCGACGAGAGCGGCAATCCCGACGATAACGTCCGCTCGCTCGAGCCGACGATCGCGGTTTGCAAGAAGTCGCAGGCTTCGGTGTACGTGCTCGGCCGCGAAGCCGTGTTCGGCTATCCGTTTGCTCACATGAACTGGACGGTGACGCGGCCGGCGGTCGGCGGCGGAACGATGTCACGCAGCTACGTCGTACCGGTCGATCGCGGGCCGGAGACGCCGATGATCGAGCTGCTGCAGACCGAGGGTTTTCAGAAGCGCATGGACGCCCACCCCAGCGGCTTCGGACCGTATGAACAGGTGCGACTCGCGCGTGAGACCGGCGGCATGTTTCTGATGTTGCCGAGTCCCGAGCTGGATCTCTTCCGCCGCGACACGACGGTCTTCGACTTCGAACTCATGCGGCCGTTCTTGCCCGACTTGCGCGACCGCGGCACCTATGCGAAGGAACGCGACTACTCACCGCTGCGGGCTCTGCTGTGGAAAGTGATCAACGATCTGAACCCATATAAGCCGGAGATCGGTCGCTACATCAATTTGGCTCAGCGGTTCTCGGGCGATCGCGCCGAGTGGAACCGCGAGATGGACGCCGAGATGGCCAAGGCTCGGCAGTATGTCTTGTATCTCGATGCGGCCGAGCGGGCCTTGCGCGACGCCCAGCCGCTGCG
>JAFLCO010000118.1 GCA_017303535.1 Planctomycetota bacterium | reverse complement strand
GGCCACCGTCGTCACGGCCGGCTTCGCGCTGGGGGCCGATCGCTACGAATGGTACGCGCTCGTGTTCTGCATCACGCTCGTGCTGACGACGGAAATGCTCAACACGGCCTTGGAACAACTGGCCAGGGCCGTCAGCCGCGACTTTCACCCGCACCTCCGCGACGCGCTCGACATGGCGAGCGGCGCCGTGCTGCTGACCGCGATCGGCTCCGTCGTGATCGGCCTGCTGATCTTCGGCCGCCTGACCCTCCGCATGTGCGGCTCGCTGTAGACAGCCCGCTCGCTCTTCCCTTCTCCCCTCGTGGGAGAAGGTGGTCCGAAGGACCGGATGAGGGGGCAGAACTTGGTACCCGTAGCGCGGAACGCCACGGAGGGCGTTCCCTACAGCGCCCGCCGGATTTTTTCGGAATTCCGGCGTCTGAAGTCTCCCAGCTCTTAGCTCCAGTCTCCTAGCTCTTTGTCGCCGTAAGTCTCCTAGCAAAAAACATTTTTTGGCCACACTTACGTCGACTCGTTTTTGGTCACTGCGCACTTCTTCGCTTCCGATGTGCGCACCCTTAATTCCTAAGTTTGTGGTGCGCACTTCCGGGCCTGCGCAGTGCGCAGATGTGCGCAGCGCGAGCGACGTAAGTTGTTTTCGTTTTGTTGAAATCTTCGAGCACTTACGTCGATTTTCCATGCCGTTTTTCTCCCCTTCGGATGCCCTCCGCGCCACTCCGCAGCTTAGCGAATCGAGGAATCCGTTCAAGGAAGTTTTTGGCCGGCGACTATTTTGTGAATTCGCGCCGTTCGGCCAAGAATCGCCTTGTTCTTGGCCACACGCTTTCGACTCGGCAAAATCTCGCGCAAAGACGCAGAGAGAAAGACACAAAGAGGAAGGGGGGATGACGGGGATGAGCAGGAGATCTTAGAGATGAAGAACGAGGCCGACACCAACCCTTCTCCCTCCGGGAGACTGTGTTGCTTGTCGCCTCCTACCGGAAGCGATCGGCCGAAGGGCGGATGAGGGTGACGTCCAACAACCGACGGCGCGGCTACTTACTTACGCGACGCGTCGTTCGTGAACCCGGAGGGTTCACGGCGATTAGCCGGTGGTTGAGCGCAGCGACACCACCGGTTGCCGGACAAAAATAGACACGTGCACCCCGGAGGGGTGCCGGAACTCCGCGGATTCGGTTCTGGCACCCCTCCGGGGTGCGATCGATTCTTATGGACGACCTGTTCCGGTGGTGTTCGGCCTTCAGCCTCGACCACCGGCTAATCGCTCGGAACCCTCCGGGTTCCCAGTGCGTAATCTGCATTGCAAAACCCCGCCGCGCCTGCCGTCTGAAGTCTGAAGTCTTCAGACTCCGTCTGGTCCCCTCGCCCCCGGCACCACATCGAGTGTTAGCGAGCGCGATTCGGGGGAGAGGGATAGGGTGAGGGGCCTTTTGAAATGACGAATGTCGAAGCACGAATGACGAAAGAAGGACGAATGACGAAGGCGGGTTGTTCGCCCTTCGCCATTCGTGCTTCGTCATTCGCTCATGCCCCTCACCCCCGCCCTCTCCCCGTTGGCCGAACCGACGGCATCGCCAAAGCTGAAGCACGGGGCGAGGGAGCCAAACCGCGGCGGAAGAGGGATGCGAGAACGGTCCTGACACTCTTACTGATGCTCTAATCAAAATGGCCTGTGAGCCTTTTCGTCAGCAGCAAAAGTTTCAATGCAATTTGGATCAAAGTTGTATTGAACATCGCAATGACCAACATTGTTGATATGGATAGACAACCCATACCACTCACGGTCATTGGCAAGCTCATTCAGTTGAAGCAATCTGGTTTGAACTTCAACTGCGTTGGTTGGCAGCCTAATTAGCTGTCGGGTGCCCGCATACAACAAAATAGTGCGATCTAGCGAACAATCTCTTTCACGACGAATGTCATGAAATATCTCTTCCCAGTCACCTACTGCATCAGCCGTATGTGCAAGTAATTCCGCGAAGCGATTTAGTAATTGAAATTGATGAGATGTGAATGGGGACGAGTTGTCCATAGATGACTCGCTAAGCCGGTCGTGTATCTACTCCCACTCCTGCGAACGGAACGGCCCCGCCGGCAAACCGGTCGCGTTCGTGAGGTTGCCGGTTGGTTCTTCGTGCCAGTTGTAGCGGACCGCGGCCGGCTCTTTCACTTCCGGCGAGGAGACGACGACCGTTGCGCCTTCGATCTTGGCTTCGGCCGGGTGCCACTTCTTATCGGCGCCGGCCAGTTCGAAGCCGAGGAGTTTGTCGCCGCCGGATTTCAAACCGTCGGCATGGTCGAACGTAACGACCATCCCGTCGCCCGACGCCGCGGCGCTCTTCAGCATCGGGCCGCTGTACGCGATGTCTTGGCCGTACACCTTGGCCAAGGCCCACAGCGCGAGCCGCTTGCCGACGTCTTGCTTGTTCTTGGGATGGATATCTTTCGAATCGCCGATGTCGGTCGTCACGGCCATGCCCGTGTTCGGCACGGCGAGCGTCTTCGCCATCGCCTCGCGCACGACCGGCCAGCCCGGCCGATCGCCGCCGAAGTTCGGCAGTTGCACCCAAGCGAACGGAAACTCCCCTTGGTTCCAGGCTCGCCGCCACTCGCCGACCAGCAGCGGCAGTTGCACTTGATAGTACGGAGCCTTTTGCGGCGTGCTGTTCGCTTCCCCTTGGTACCACAGGGCGCCGCGAATCGCGTAGCCGACGAGCGGCGCGATCTTGCCGTTATACAAACCGCCGACGTCTCCCTTGCGGTTGCGATTCTCGATCGGGTCGTTCGGCTTGCGCGGCAGCGGTTTCTTCGCCGCCTTGGCCGCGGCGACGTCGGTCTTCCACTTCGCGAGCTGCTTTTCAAAAGCCGCCTTGGCCTTCACCGGGTCAAACGACTGATAAGCCTCGTCATGCGCCTTGAGAAACTCCGCGAGCTTCGGCTCGGCCCGTTGCGCGCCGGCCGGAATCCACGACTCGATCGGCGTGCCGCCGACCGACGAATTGATCAGCCCCACCGGCTGCTTGATCGCCTTGTGAATTTCGCGACCGAAGAAATAGGCCGTGGCCGAAAACCCGCCGACGGTGTCGGGCTTGCACACGACCCACTCGCCCGTGCAGTCGGCTTGCGGTTCGTTCGCGGCGGTGCTGCGGACGGTGAACATCCGCAGCTGCGGCAGGTTGGCCGCTTTCTGTTCGGCTTCGTAGTTCAAGCAGCGGTTCACGGTCATCGCCATATTCGACTGCCCGCTGCCCAGCCACACCTCGCCGACCAGCACGTCGCCGATCGTCAGCTTGTTCTTCCCTTGCACGACGAGCTGATGCGGGCCGCCGACTTTGAGCTTCGGCAGTTCGACGCGCCAGCGGCCGTTGACGTCGGCGCTCGCCGTCGCTTCCGCGCCGGCCAGCGACACGCGGACCTCTTCCTTCGGTTCGGCCCACCCCCAGACCGGCACCTTCGCGTCGGCCTGCACGACCATGTGCTCGGAGAAGATCGCCGGAAGCTTGACGTCGGCACGCGCGGCGGTCGTCGAAAGCACGAGCGCTGCGGCCAGGAAGGAACAAATGCGCATCGGAAGACATTCCCAAGTGGAAAGGTGAGGCGGCGGTTGAAGGGTGCGGACCTACCAATCTGCACGCCGCCGGCCGCCGTTGCAACATCTCGCACCGGCGAAGGATTAGAATCGACCGGCCGACGCATCGATCGAGCGGCATGAATCGTATCGGCGGCGGCCGAAATTCGAGGGGCGAATTATGAAATGCTTAGCGCTCATGGCAGGTGCGACGTCTGCCGTCGTCGGGCTCTTCGTGTCGTACACGGCCGCCGCCTGCGCCGCAGAAACGGCAGCCGCGCCGCGCGCGAAGCCGAACCTCGTGCTGATCATGACCGACAATCACGGTCCGTGGACCTTGGGTTGCTACGGCAATCGGGACGTTCGCACGCCGCACATCGATCGGCTTGCCGCGGAAGGGACGCTGTTCACGCACGCCTTAAGTTCCAACGCCGTCTGCTCGCCGACTCGGGCCACGTTTCTGACCGGGCTGATTCCGTCGCAGCACGGCGTGCATTGTTTTCTGGCCGGCGGACCGCCGCAGGTCGGCGAAGGTTCTTATTGCACGATCGGCGAGTTTCGTTCGCTCGGCGAAATCTTGAAAGACGCCGGCTACGCGTGCGGCCTCAGCGGCAAATGGCATCTCGGCGCGAACATGTCGCCGCAGGAGGGCTTCGACGACTTCTGGATCACCAAGCCCGCCGGTTCCAGCGCGGAGTTTTACGATCAGGAAGTGATCGAAGACGGCCGCGTTCGTAAAGAGCCGCAGTACCTGACCGACCTGTGGACGGATCGCGGTGTCGAGTTCATTTCGAAACATCGCGACCGGCCGTTCTTCTTGTTTCTTGCCTACAACGGGCCGTACGGTTTGGGCAAGCTGCTCTTGAACGAGGCCCGGAATCGACACAAGGATTATTACGCCGACAAGCTCCTGCCGTCGTTTCCGCGGCACGAGCCGCACGCTTGGCTCTTCAACAACCGCGAGTTCATCAACAACCCTGTTTCCATGCGGCGTTACGCGGCCGAGATCAGCGCGGTCGACGACGGCGTCGGCCGCGTGATGGAAGCTCTGAAGCAAGCCAAGCTCGACGAGAACACGCTCGTCGTCTTCACGGCCGATCAGGGTCTTGCCGGCGGTCACCAAGGTTTCTGGGGGATGGGGGATCACACGCGGCCGCTCACCGCGTACGACTGGACGATGCACATCCCGCTGATTTGTCGTCGGCCCGGGCAGGTGCAAGCCGGGCTGCGAAGCGACGCGCTGGTGAGCAACTACGATTTCCTGGCGACGGTGCTCGCGGCGCTGGAGGTTCAAAACGCATCAACAGCGAGCCGGGAGCGTGAGCGACCGGAGTCTACAACGCCAAGCTATCTCCAATCACCTGGCCGCGACTTCTCACCGGTCTTACGCGGCGAGCGACTTGCGACAAGCGACGACGACGCGATGTTCTTCGAGTTCGAAACGGTCCGGGCCGTGCGCACGCGGACGATGAAGCTCATCCGCCGGCATCCCGACGGGCCGCACGAGTTGTACGATTTGCAGACCGATCCCGGCGAAACGCGGAACTTACACGACGTACCGGAGTACGCCGCCACGCGCGAAGCGCTGCTTGCGCGACTCGAAGCATTCTTCGCGCGGTACGCCGATCCGCAATACGATCTCTGGAAAGCCGGCCGCTCGAAAGCGCCGCTGCACTGGAAACGCGCGGAATCGCCTAATTAACTGTTTAGCCGCATCGCTTGCGATGCGCGAACGCGCCGCGCAAGCGCGGCGGCTAAACGTCGGAAGAGCGTGCGCTTACTCGGCCGATGCGGTGGAGATCGGCGTGAAGCGTGCGAAGCGCTCGAGGTCGTAGCGTTCCCCCGGCTTCAGCACATCCGGCTCAAAGGTCGTCGCGTCGGCGTCGGTCTCCGACGAGTCGTTCGCGTCGGCCGAAGCTATCATCTCCGGCAGCGGTTTGTAGACCGACACCTGATTTTCGCCGACGACTTCCAACTCACTACCGCGGACGACGACGGCCGTCGCTTCGTCGATTCCCAGGCCGAGCAACTGCGGGAACGTGCGCTTCAGCAGTTGCATGTCGGGAGCCCGCCCGCGCTGGGTGAAGTGCTGATCGACGGCCGTGCCGGGCAGAAAGCCGAAGCCCCGCTCGTACCCTTCGGCCATCATGATCGTGTTCCCCAGCGGACTGCCGCGCACCAAGTACTCGCCTTGAATCGTCGCTCCGGCCGAGCTGCCGCCGATCACGCCGCCGCGGCGGAGCACTTCATGGAACGCTTCGAAGCAAGCGGTGCCTTCGTAGGCGTCGACGAATCGCCATTGCCGACCGCCGCCGAACCAGACCGCGTCGGCCGTTTTGAGAATTTCCAACAGTGCGCTCGACTCGGCTTCGTCGCGGCTTTCGGCATGCACGACGCTCACGTTCTTCGCGCCGACCTTCTTGAGCCAGGCCGTTTCCTCGTCGTCGTCGCGTCGCGCGTCGGCGGCCGTGGGGACGACGACGAACTTCGCCTCGAGTCCGCCGGCCAACTCTAAAAACTTCTTTTGAATGGCCGGCGCCATGCGGCCGCCGCCGACGATGAGCAGCGACCCCTTCTCGACGCGCGGCACCTGCGGCTTCACGGCGGGCATAAAACCTTCGGCCCGCGCGATGGCCGCACGGGAGAGAGCGACGAGATCGTCGCGCATGAACTCGCGCAACCGGATCGGCCGATCGACGCGCGACGACTTGCCGAGTTGCACGTGCACGTTGCCGTCGCCGACGACGAGCAGTTCGCGTCCGCGGATCAGCAGGCCGGTCGATTCATCGACGCCGAAGCCGACCGAGCCGGGCCGCGCCGCGACGGCCGAGGCTAAGCGGGTTTCGCGACGTCGCTCGGAAAAATGTTGATCGAAGATGACGTTGGACACGAAGCCGAAGCCCTCGCCGATCTGCGGCGTTACCGCTCCGCCGTAAATCGCGTGTTCGCCGGCCAGCGCCATGCCCGCCGAAGTTCCGCCGATGATGCCGCCGCGGGCCAGGACGTCGTGCAGTTCGTCATGGACGGGCGTGTCGGCGTAAGCGTCGAAGAGCCGCTGTTGCTCGCCGCCGACCATCCACACGGCCGTCGCCTCGCGCAACCGTTGCGAAAACGCGGGGGCCGACGCAGCAGCACGGTCGCGGGTATGCAACACCTCGACCGATTTCCAACCTTGCCGACGCCAGCGGTCGACCAGATACGATTCTTCGCGCGAAGTGCCGGCATACATCGACGCCGTGGTGATGACGACGAGCCGGCCTTCGGCGCCGCCGGCGAGCTTGTGAAACTCTTCGTAGACGCGTTCGGGTAATTTTCCGCCGCCGCACAGCAGCAAGGCTCCGGAAACGGGCACCGACGGATCCGTGCGGATAACGCGGTCCGCCGGCGCGATCAGCCCGGCGAGTTCCGCGGCCGTGGAAGGTTTGAAGAGGAGCGACGCCGATGACGCCGAAGCCAAGGAAATGACGCACCACGCAAGCGCGCGTCGTGCCGTAAGTTTGGTGTTCCGCAGTCGTCCCATTCGGCGATCTCCTGTTTTATTCGGCAGGTCCTTGCACGGCGTGCGTGCTCGAGTGCGGCTGCGAGCCGAGGCTCAACAAGCGCTTACTCTCTGCGAGTAAAAATTTGACGTCCATAAACGGTTCCGCGCCGACGTCGATCCACCGCAGCCGTCCGGCCGCGTCGACGAGCATCGTCGCGTGCAGCGGTTGCTGCTCGAAGTCGTCGAAAGCGCGCAGCGCCTTGAAGGCTTCGAGATCCCCGCCCGAGTAGATCGTGAAAGAGTATTGCTCTTCCGGCTTCAATGCGGCAACGGCAGTTTGCAGCGCGTCGACCTTGTCGGTGCTGATCGCGATGACTTCGATGCCCGCTTGCTTAAACTCCGCGGTTTGCGCTTGCAGGGCCTTAAGCTGATCGACGCAGTGCAAGCATCCGAAACCTAAGTAGCCGACGACTAAAACGTTGCGCCCATGATACTCGGAGAGCGTATGCGTTTTGCCGGCGGCGTCGACGACGGTGAACTGCGGCGCGGCCGGCGGATTCCATACAATGGGGCCGAGCGAATCCAGCGGCGGACGAACGCCGATATCTTTCTTCGCGGCCCGCGGCGTGCGCCAATCGGCCGGGTATTTCAGCTCCGCGGCCAGCGGCGCGAGACGCTCCATCGCCGGCACGTCGAGATTGGCGGCCGCGGCGAGCGTGCGTAGTTCGGCGAACGTCTTCTTGGCGTCGTCGAGCTTGCCGCACTTCCAGAGCACGTAGGCCAGATTGGCCGTCGGCACGACTTGCTTCGCGCTCGAGCTATAAACGGCCCGGGCCAGTTTCTCGGCCTCGGCTTTGTTGCCCGAGAGCAGTTGCACGCGCGAGAGATACTCGCCGCCGGTGATGCCCGCTTTCTTGAGCTGCGCCAGTGCGTCGGCGTATTTCTTCTCACGCACTAGGCCGCGGGCCTTGACGTCGGCCAGGGCCGCTTCGAGTTGGGAAATCTGCGCACGGAACGGGTTCTGTGCGTCGGTCTTGGCCTTCGCGATCTTTTCCTTCGGCTCTTTCTTCTGAGTGGCGGCCGCCTCGGCTTTGTCGGCGGCGGTTTTCTGCGCGGCGAGTTCCTTCTTGAGGAGCTTTTCGATTTCACCTTGGTACTTCGCGGCAGCCGCGGCGCTTCGCGTCTCTTGGGCGGCCACACCGAGCGCGCGGAGCCGCTTCACCTGCTCGCGCGGCACGTCGGTCGCTTCGAAATACGGCGAATCGGCCAAGGCCAGCAGATCGGCGTAAAGCTCGAAGCGTTGCAGGAGTTCGACTAAACGCGTGCGGCCGTATTGCGCCGAGCCGTTCTTCGTGAGGACGTTGTACTTCGGATGGCGCGGCATCTCGGTGAGATTCTTCGCGAGTTCGATGCCGTACCGTACGCGGCCGATGTGGCTCAGGTCGCGGATAAGCCATTCGTGGTTGTGCGCGTAGTTGTGAATTTGGTCCGGCATCACGCGATCGCGAATCATGTAGGCATGATCGGTGCGCGAGGCCGCTTCTTGCTGCCACGCGGCGTCGTCGAAGCGTTGCAGCTTCGAGAACGTATGACCGGGCATGTGCCACATGTGGGCGATGCCGGGAGTCGACTGGCCCCCCAAGGCCGCCGAGCCGAGCGCGCGGACGGCCTTCTGATCGTCCCAGAGATGAATCCGGTAGTGATGTACCGGATGCATCGGGTTCGCGGCGAGCACCTGATCGATCAAAGCGTCGACCGCTTGAGGACTCGACATCGGCAGCGGCCCGCGACTTTGCCAAATGATCAAAGCCAGATAGGCCTTGGCTTCGACATCGGTCGGGTTCTCGTGAACGATGTTCTCGATCGCCTTGATCAGCGCCTGGCGACGTTCTTTGTCTTTCTTGGGATCGGCCTTGTGATAGGCGCTCCAGGCCTCGATCCAAAGCTTCTCGCGTGGGCTCACCTTCGCCACACGCTCGACGGCTTCGGCAATGAACTTTTCGGCCCGCTTGGCGTTGTTCGTGTTGGCCAGGCACATCCCCCAATAGGCCATCGCGCAGTCGGGATCGAGCATGGCGACTTGGCGAAACGACCGCTCGGCTTCGAAGTACCAGAAGCCGTGTAGTTGGGCCAGGCCCTGGTTGAAAAACTTCTGCGCCTCGGGCGACTTGGTCGTCACGCGAAAGTCGACGTTCCCCATGCCGGGCATGAGGTAAGCGGCCTGACGCGGACCTTCGTTGAAGGCTTCGCCGTGGTAGGAATGTCCTTCGCGGAGCTTCTCGGGATCATCTTCGTCGGCCGCGACTGCGGTTGGTTGTGAGGGCGTCTGCTGCGACGGCGGCGTTTTTACCGCGGCGGCGGCATTGGGCGTTTGGGAAGGAGCGGCAGCCAGGGCCGTGGCCACGAGGCCAGGCATGGAGAGCGCGACGCAGAGAAAGAGTGCGCCGCAGAGAAATCGCCGCCAAGCGTTCATAACTTCCGCCTTCCTACAAGGTTTATCGACCGCCGCGCGGCACTCGACAAGTGTCAGTCAACTTTTTCGATTAGGCGCTAGCCATACATACCTTCCCTAGCGCCTAGCTCCTAGCAGCTAGCGCCTACTTGGATCCCTTCGCCTTCGTCGGCAGCGGCGCTCCCAGCGTGTCTTTGTTCGGCGTGAAGCCTTCGCCGTCGAGGTCGATGTAGATTGGGTTCGACACCGCGCACGGTTTGTCTTTGCCGTGGTCCGGCCCCATTACGTGCCCTAGGCTGTGCCCGTCGCCGATCGTCGCTACGATCAGGTGGGCGTCTGCTTTCAGGTCGAGTTCCAAGGTGCGTTCGAATTTGAGGACGCCGTCTTGGAACGCGTCGGCGTTGTCATTGCGCGTGAAGTTCAGCTTCGGGTCCGGTCGACCATTGACGAACACTTGCACGCGGTCGACGTCGAGCCAATTGGCGCATTGCACGCGGATCTTCAGTTGTACTTTGCCGTCGGCCGCGATGAGATCGCCGCCCGGGCCGTCGCTGGTTTTCTTCTTACCGTCGTTCGTCTCGGCCCGCACTTCAAGGTACGGCCCATTGGTCATGACGATGTGCCCGTGCTCGGCGGCATGCACGACGTCGTCGGTCGTCACTTTCGACGGATCATCGGTCGGGCTCTCAAAATAGATGCGGAGCCAGCCGGAGCCGTGGATGTTGTAATGCGCGTCGGTGTTGACGACGCCCGGCAGGCGGTGGCCTTGGTTCAGCAGTTGCAGCCAATTGAAGATCGTGTTGTTCTGCTGTTTGTCGCCGTCGCCGATGAGCGGCTTCAAGAAGATCTCGTGCGGCGGATGGATTTCGACGACGTCGATGTGCGGCAGCGCGTTGGTGAAGAAGCCGGAGTCGGGCTTGCCGTCGCCGTCTTTGTCGTAGAAGAGCCAGCCGATATCCGGATGGTTTTGCTGGATGACTTTCGCCGAGCGGTCGTCCCACATCGCGAGATGCGCGACTTGTAACTCCGGATCGGGGTCGGCGACCGGTCCGCCGCCGTCTTGGCGATGCTCGTGTAACTTGAGCGGGAAGGCGTTGAAGTGCGACGTGGGCAGCGGCCGGCTCGTCAACTCCATGCCGACGCAGGTGCCGAGCAAATGCTCGACGCCGAGCCGCTTCAAATGCGGTGTATAAGTCGACAGCCGATTGTGTTCGGTGCAGGGGGCGTATTCGATGTGCTCGCAGAGCAGATTGAGCACGCGACCGAACTGGCTGGAAACGTTATCGCCCGACGGGCTCGAATGGCTGTGAAAGTCGGCGCTCAAGAAGCCCGGAGTTTGCACCGAGCGCACGAGCTTCGCGGAGAGCGTGGCCTTCGAGCCGGGCTCGACCGTGAGTTCTTGTTCGACGATGTCGTACTCCGGGCCGTAGCTGACCGTGCAATCGTACTTGCCGGGCGGAACGGCGAGTTCGAACTTGCCGTCGTGGCTGTAATACAAATTGCCGACGGCGTGCTCGCCCGACTTATCGAAGAAGAACGGATCCTTCGTATCTCCGTTGCCGCGGAATTGCACCTTGCACGGCGTCGGGCCGCCGTCGGCGTTGGTGATCGCGGCGACGACCGTGCCTGCGGTCGGTAGCACGATCTTAACGGCCTCGCCTTTCTTAACCGATTGTGTCACCGGTTGGTGCGCGGGCGTTGAAACGGTGACTTCCGCCACATCGTCGATCGGAGCGGTCAACCGCCCGCTGTCCGGATCAACTTTGCCCGCCGTCAGTAGCTTCTTGCCGACGTTCACTTCGACATACGCGTCATCGACAGTTTCGCCTGCGGCGTCGAACACGGCGATCGTCGTGACTTCGGTCGCCTTCCATTTCTCCGGATCGACGCGCTTTTGCAAGCGTGCCAAATCGAAGTCGACATACAACCGCCGCGAGAGCGTCACGCTCCCTTGCACGGGCACGGTGTATTCGTTCGCGGCCGGCTTCTTGTCGAGATCAGCCACGGCTTTAACGCCCGCCGGGTATTGCGTGGTGTGCTCGGCGTCGATGATGCCGTAGGCCGCGTCCCACCACCGTTCGTAAAACCACGTGAGCCGGCCGGTCGAGCCTTTCAGATAGCCGGTGCCGTCGCATCGGGTTTCATCCTTGGCCAGCACCTTCTTCAAGCTTTCGCTCGTGTTGAGGAGTCGTGTTTCGACGAGCAGACAATCGGCGTCGTCGGCGAGCGTGTAAGTCGTCTCGGCCGAGACTTCGTTTTCCTTCAGCACGGCCGTGAAGATGACGGAGACGCTCGCCGCTTTGACGCGCACTTCCGGATTCGGAAACTCCGGCTTGGTGTGAACCGTACGCCAGTTGGTTTCTTTGCCCAGCGGGAAGAATGCACCGAGTTGGTCGTTGCCGTTCTCGCGCGAGGTGAAATCGATGAGGCAGCCGCCGACGTTTTTCACCGTCATGTTGGCGTTGCGCGTCGGCAGCGGCTGCGCGACGACGGCCGTCAGCCGATTGTTGCGTAAGACGATGTCGCCGTAGATCGCATCGACCTCTTTGCCGGCGGGCGCGAACTCTTGCCAAGTCTCCGGCGTGAGAATAGCCAGTTCGGCCGCAGGGAGCGACGCGGCGGCAAGCACGGCGCAGCAACAGACCGCGAGCGGCCCGAGGGGGCGAACGTTCATTTGAGAACTCGTTATGGGCGGGAGGCGAGGGCGGACGATGCGGGCAGGTTCAGGGAGGCGGATTCGATTTTCGCCCGGCGGCCGGCGAAGGTCAAACGTTTCGGCACGTCGCGAACATCGTATTTGGCGAGCGGCCGGCGTCAGCCGGCCGTCAACTCCGAGCTTTGATTCGCGCCATTGGGGGTATTAGACTGTGCGTCACCCGCCCATGTCCCCTCGCTTGCGCTTCGGGGCTAGTACACGCTGGCCCGCCCCCTCGGAGATTCTCGCCATGCATTGCCGCCGCTTTGTTGCTTCTTGGCTTGTCGTTCTCGCAGCCGTGCTGACGCACTGCCGATCTGCGACCGCTGCCGATTCGGACTCCGGCTATCAAGTGGGCGTCGCGCGGGTTGAAATCACCCCCAGCTTTCCCGTCCGCTTGAGCGGTTACGGCAACCGCGCGACGGAAGCCACCGAAGTCGAGCAGCCGCTGTTTGCGAAAGCCCTGGCGATTCGCCACGGCGACGCCGCGCCGACGGTCCTCGTCACCGTCGACACGCTCGGCGTTTCCGCGGCGATGACCGAGGCCGTGGCGGCCCGCTTGAAGCAGGAGCACAACGTACCGAGGGCCAACGTCGCCGTTTGTGCGTCGCATACGCATAGCGCGCCGGCCTTGCCGAGCGTGGCCGCTTTGATCTTTTCGCCGAAGCTGACGCCTGCCGACCATCTGGCGCACATGCGGCAGTACGAAGCCGAACTGACGAAGAAGCTCGGCGACGTCGCAGTGGCGGCCTGCGAAAAGCTTCAGCCGGCGCAACTGGCCTACGCTTACGGCACGGCCAAGTTTGCGATCAATCGCCGAGCGCTGAAGGAAGGCAAATGGTCAGGCTTCGGCGTCGTGCCCGAGGGCGTGGTTGATCACACGTTACCCGTGCTGGTCGTGCGCGATGCCGACGGAAAAAAGCTCCGCGCGGTCCTCGTTAACTATGCCTGCCACTGCACGACACTGGGCGGCAGCTTCAACAAGATTCACGGCGATTGGGCCGGCTGTGCGCAAGAGCAACTTGAACGCGAACACCCGGGCGTTACGGCCTTGGTCAGCATCGGCTGCGGCGCGGATGCCAATCCCGAACCGCGCAAGGACGACCTCACGATCGTCCGGGGCCACGGCGACCAGATCGCTCGCGAAATCGGGCGATTGTTGAAGAGCGACAAATCGTGGACGCCGATCGCCGGCCCGATCACGGCGGCCCGCGAAGAGTTTGCGCTACCGCTGGCCGAATTGCCGACGAAGGCCGAGTTCGAACGTCGGGCCGCCACGAAAGGCCCGATCGCTTATCACGCGCAGACGCAGCTTGAGAGGCTAGCCGCGGGCAAGTCGCTGCCGACCACGGTGCCGTACTCCGCACAAACTTGGCAGTTCGGCAACGCGCTGGCGATGGTCTTTCTGCCCGGCGAGGTGGTCGTCGATTATCAGCTGCGCCTGAAGCGCGAACTCGACGCCAAGCGGCTGTGGGTCAACGCGTATGCCAACGCCTCGCCGTGCTACATCGCTTCCAAGCGGGTGCTGGCCGAAGGGGGCTATGAAGTCGACGGCTCGATGTACTACTACGACCAGCCGCAGCATTTTGCACCGGAAGTGGAAGACACGATCATCGAGCGCGTGCGCGGGCAGTTGCCGAAGTCGTATGCCGCCTCGGTACGCTGGGAAGCGGAGATCGCCAAGATCGAGGCTCGCGATCGCGAGACGCCGCCGCCGACGGGGGGCATCGTCTTCACCGGCAGCAGCACCGTGCGGATGTGGAAACTGGAGGAAGGGTTCTCCGATCTGCCGGTCGTCAACCACGGCTTCGGCGGCTCGCAAATCGTCGACGCCGTCTACTACTTCGATCGACTCATCACGCCGCTGCGTCCGCGGCAGGTCGTGCTCTACAGCGGCAGCAACGATCTGAACTCCGGCAAGACGCCGGAGCAGGTGCATCGCGACTTCTTGGCCTTCGCGAAGCTGGTCCGCGAGAAGCTGCCGGAAGCAAAGCTCACGTACCTCGCCATCGCGCCGAACCCGAAGCGCTGGAGCCAGATCGAAAAGCAGCGGGCCGCGAACGGGCTGATCAAGCAATCGATCGCGGAGATGAAGTCGGACAAGGTCGAGTTTGTGTCGCTCGAGGAGCACCTGCTCTTGAAGACCGGCGAACCGCAGCCGGCCCTCCATTTGAAGGACATGCTCCACTTCAATGATGCAGGTTACGAGATTCTCAACCGAGTGGTGCGCCCGCACCTAGAATAAGGGAATGACGCGCCTTGGACGTTCTGCCCCAGGTATTCACGTGGGGCTATTGAACAGGCATTAAAAGGAAAACGCGTCCAACGCTTTAATTCCTTCCGTTCAATAGCCCCAGATGAATATCTGGGGCGAACGACTTAGCAGCGTCGTTTTATAATCGCCGCGAACCCGCTACGACATTCCGGCGTCCCTAGTGTTGAGGGGTGCTAAGCCCTTGCGGAATAACACTTTCGCGACATTCGCACGGTTGTCGGTGGCGCAGGCCGCTGCCTATACTGAAATGCTCGCCTCACCGCATTCCTTCGCCCCGTTGTGCTCTGCGCGGACCCTCCATGCGTTTTGCTCCCGTGATGCTCCGTACGCTGACGTTTCTTGCGCCGCTGTGCTTTTGCGGCACGCTCTTGGCTCAGGCCGGCCCGGCCATTGTTTCGGTCGCCCCGGTCGTGGCTCAGCAGAATATTGAAGCCGGCCAGTCGTTCGTGGCCCACGTGCATCCGATTCGCCGCTCCGTGATCGGCAGCGCCGTTGACGGGCGGGTCGTCGAATTCCCCATCAACGCCGGCGACCGCGTGACGGCGAAGCAGAAGCTTTGCCAACTGCTCAGCAAGCAGATGGAGATCCAAATCGCGGCGGCCGAAGCCGACCTGAAGCTCAAGCAAGAAGAACTTCGCGAACTGCAAAACGGCGCCCGCCTGGAAGAGAAGCGGGAAGCCAACGCCAAGATGGCCGCCGCGCAGGCCGCCTACGACTACATGCAGCTCAAGCTGCAACGGAGCAAGGCCCTCTTCGAGCGGAACGCCATCGCCGAAGACACGCTGCAGGACGACGTCTCGAAATCGTTGGCCGCCGCGCAACTTTACGAAGCGGCCAAGGCGGCGCACGATCTGATCGTCGCCGGTCCGCGAATCGAGAAGATCGCGCAAGCCGAGGCCCGCGTGATGATCGCGACCGAGGAAGTGAATCGGCTGAAGGACCTGCTGGTCAAACACACGATCACCACGCCGTTCGACGGCTTCGTCGTCGCCGAACACACGGAGGTCGGGCAATGGATCAAGTCGGGCGAGTTGGTGGCCGAGGTCGAGGACTTGAGCGAGGTCGAGGTCGAAGCTCAGGTGCTGGAAAATTATCTGGACTTCGTCCGCATCGGCAGCAGTGCCCGGATCGAAATCCCGGCCTTGCCCAACGAGAAATTCGTCGGGCAGGTAACGGCCATCGTGCCGCGCGGCGACGAGCGCTCGCGCAACTTCCCGGGGAAGGTCCGATTGAAAAACAAGTTCGACGCCGAAGGAAATCCGGAGGTTCGCTCGGGCATGTTTGCACGAGTTTGGTTGCCGGTCGAGAAGCGCGACGAAGTGCTGCTGATTCCGCAAGACGCCGT
>JAFLCO010000117.1 GCA_017303535.1 Planctomycetota bacterium | reverse complement strand
GCGTCGACGAGGTTCTCGCCGAACTGCTGCCGGCAGATAAAGTGACGGCCATGGAGAAGCTGGTGGAGCGCTACGGCAGCGTCGCCATGATCGGCGACGGCATTAACGACGCGCCGGTCTTAGGTCGCGCTACGGTGGGCATTGCGATGGGAGGCATCGGCAGCGACGCCGCCATCGAGACCGCCGACATCGCTCTAATGGGCGACGACATCAGTCAATTGCCCTGGCTGATCAAGCATTCGCGGCGAGCCCTTACGATCATCCGCCAAAACATCTTCTTCTCGCTCGCCTTAAAGGCCGTTTTCGTGTTGCTCACCCTCCTTGGCCACGCCTCCCTCTGGGCTGCAATTGCGGCCGACACGGGAGCCTCGTTATTGGTCATCTTCAATGGACTGCGGCTTCTGGGCAGCCCTTCGGATGCGTGAAGACCGCGAAAGATACGGTCGAGCAATGTGAGACGCTTTGCCGCGATCGCATGCGGCCCGTCGCCACGGCGTGCAGTAGCGTTTCACGATGCACTGCACAGAGCCGCGCGGCCAAATAAATCGGCACGACGCCTTCCGAGTACAGCGCAATTTGCTCCGCGAAGAAAGCCAACATCCGTTGAACTTTCCAAATGCTGTACTGCAACGCCTGATCGATTGCCCGATTCGACGCGGACGGTGAGGTACAAGGCGTCGGCACACGCTACTCTCGCGCCCTTACAGCCATATCCCACAACTCTTGGCCATACGTTCGGCGAACAACATCCATGCGCATCACATCCGTCGTGCCGTCAGCGATGCGTAGCCCGTTTAGATCGCGCAACCGGTCGCCCAGGTCCACTCGATTGGAATAGCCCTCGCCCCCGAAAGAACGCACGGCGGCGTCGACCGCGTTCAAGGAGATTTCAATTCCTTCGGCTTTTAACCCGCTGATGTTCTTATCCGCTTCACGATAGTCCTTCTGGTCGACCAATGCGGCCGCCTCCCTCGCGAGAGAAAGGGCCATGCGGAGTTCCGTCGCGTGTTGGCCGAGCGCTTGTTGCAAATGCGTGAACCGGCCAATCGGAGCACCGTAGGCTTCACGTGTCTTCAACCGCTCCGCCATTTGCCTCAACGCGTCTTCAGCCGTTCCGAGCGCCGTCGCGACCTGCATCAATCGCCAATAACGAAAATGGTTCACGAAAATGTCCGTTCCTTTGCCGTCCTCGCCGAGGAGGTGACTGTCTGGAACAAACACGTTGTCCAATTTGATTCCGCCGAACGAATTCCCGACAAGCCCGTGGGCCTCCAGCGGAACGTGCATAAGCCCTTCCGTCGCCATCGGCAACACGAAAGCGCTCAATTCGCGCTCTTTTCCGCTCGTCGCCCGCGTGAAGAGTACGAGGTGCGTCGCTTGCTCCAGCCGCGCAACGTATCTCTTCTCCCCCGTAATTCGGTAGCCGCCGTCGACTTTTGTCGCGAAGGTCTTGATCGAGTTGAAGTCGCTGCCGGCGTCCGGTTCCGTCATCGCGACTGCGATGTACGCCTTTCCAGCCGCTACCTCTCGAACGATGTTCAACACTGTCGGATGCTTCGAGTGGAGCAGCAGTCGACCGTGCGCCCCTCCCACCACGTCTCGAAAGTTCAGATTGTACCGGCCGGCATGTCGAAAGACTTCGAGCATCGTAGTCGTGGTCCAGTTCGCTCCGCCGAGTTCGACCGGCAAGTCCAGGCTGGGAAGGCCGAACGAGGCCGTCTTCTCTCGCCAAATCCGCGGAGACAGAAACGTCGGCAACAGTCCCGGGCCGGTACCGCGAAGTTCGCTCGCTGTTTGATCGATCTTTTGCTGCACGCTCTCAATGGAGACAGTGCCGGCCGGTTTCGGACCTACCGCGGCCTCCGTCTCGACTGCAGTTACTCGAAAGACCGTATTCAGTTCAAAGATGTCCGAACGCACCGGCGCCCCCGCGGGCTGGAGAAGAAACAGCCGATCAAAGTCGCCTTTGTCTCCCGCCCGGTATTCCAGGATGTACCGTCGCTCGCCCGTCGGTTTCATCGGATCGATGACCACGACCTCGTTTTGCTTCTGCTCTTGCAGAAGCACGAAATGACGTCCCGGCACGTCGCCATTCGCCTTGGTCACGGTATAGCTGATGATCTTTATTTCCCGCGGAGCGACTCGCAGATCGGGTCCCGTCGTCGCGGCCCACCGCCGATTATCGGTCGCGTAGGATGAGTTCGGTGCAGATTCGACGGCGACGTTTACTTTGGCGTCGCCGAGATAGGCTTGATAGAAGCTGACGAGCCGGCTGAATTGATCGTTACTGACGCGGCCCTTGAGTAGTTCCTTTTGGTCGGCAAAGGATGCGAGAACCGCTTGGTGCGGATTCGCCAACGGGCTCTCGCCGCACATGACGCGGAGTGCTTGAAGCACGTTGATCCCCGCCGCGCTCGCGCACGCGCCTCCGCCGTCCTTGTCGATCAGGCAATTGAGCTCGCTCATGGGGACCATGGTGCTCCCGGTTTTCGCGTGCGTCTGTTTTAAGAGCGAGAACGCGGACGCGGGTAGGTGCGAATCGACTGTCGCAGCAGCTGGTGAAGCGCCGCTAATCGGCGTTTTCTCTTCCGCCAGACAAGCGGCTGCGACCAACACCGATTGCACGACGCTCCAACACGACTGTCTCCAACGTTGCGTTCGCATCGGCGTCATTCCTATTTGCGAGGTCATTACGGCTTGTCGCGGGCACTGATCGTCGCGACTAGGGAGGCGAGTCGGACGTGATCGAGAACACATTCTATCGTGCCGCGGTCTGATGGTGCATTGACGAAGCTAGCGCTCACGTCGATCTGGCGCGAGCGATTTTCACCGATCCCAGCCGCACATATTGTCGAGGAGACTTTGGAGGTTATCCGCGAGTTCCGACTCGCAGCCTTCCAGAAACGAGAACGTGCCGTCCATCGTCGTCCGGAGGTTCGCGAGGTTGATCGTCGCCGGTAGCGTCGGGTGCCGGTGGTACTGTCCGTCCTTGTTCGTCTGGTACCGGAATATTTGGCCATTCGGGTCCGTTCGGTGGAATTCGAAGATGACTTGCTCGGCAGCGAGCAGCGGCGTCGGGTCCGACGTCGGCCATCGGTAGAGCAGAAGGCTTCGCCGGGTTCCAGGGCTTCGCGAGGTTGTGCCCGCCGAGGTCCTCGATCAGCTTGTCTGTCTTTTCAATGACCGTCAGCTCGACGCCGAGATCAATGAGATTCTTCAGCTTCAGTTCCAAGCTGTGGCGATACAGGTACGCCATCTAAAACTGAACGGCAAGCCGATCGTTGATGGCTTGCGAATCATCAAGCCCGTTTGCTACCAAGGGCAACGCGCCTTAGAAAACTTCTAGCTATTTCTTGTTGTTCTGGTTGGGGAACAGGTTCCACACCACAACTAGAAATAGCCCGATAACGGTCGTCGTCGTGCCGCCGATCAATGCAAGCAGCACGTTATCGGAAAGTACAAAATAGCCGTCTACAAACGGCACTAGCTGAACTTTCTTGAATCCAGCCATGAGCAAGAACAAAAAGACACCAACAAGCCACCCGACGATTAGCCAGAATAGCTTGTTGGCGTAGTTCTTGCGCTCGGCCATATCCTGCCGAGCGCTTTCAACGTTGATACGCTTCAGTTCGTTGTCAAGAAACGCACTCTCTTCCGAAAAAGACTCCGCAGCTTTTGCAGGTTCTTTTGGAACAGCTTCTGCGACAATCGAATTTAAGCGCGGGTCGCCTTGTGGCCCGCCTGTCGACATTACGCGTTCGCCAGTTTCTCTTTGTAGTGCTGCTCAATGGTGCTGCTGGGAATCGTGCGGATAGTCTGCGACTCTCCACCGTAATTCAGGCTCCACGGTGTGTTGGGAGCATGCGTCATTGCGGAGAGTTGAACCGCAGAAAACTTGCCGTACTGACTCCAAACGCGTTCAAGAAACAAGTTTGTCGGGTTGTCGACTTGAACGAGAGTGGGGGAGATTGCGGTGATCGGCGACGATCCGAAATCCGCGAAGTCTCGATATAGCGCCTTGATGACTGGACCCCACCGCCACGCTTCGACGTCCTCCATAATCAGCGGTTCGCCATACAGTCCGAGATGCCAGCCATGCGCGATGTAGACAAGCTTTTGCAGCTTCATCTGCGTCAGCGCGTCGCCGTCTCTGGCTGCTCGCGACAAAAACCAATTGGCTATAGTTCTAGCTGGGTATGACATAGCTGGACCTCCTTTCTTGAGGGCATTATGGAGCCCTGTTGAACGGACGGCAAGTTAGTCTGGGCGGTTCGGACGACATAGCACAAAATGCGCGAAAGTTGCGCAGAGGTTTCACCCCGCCAACCACTTCCCGCCCAACCGCCTATAGCCCTTATCGCCAAGAGTCTTGACCACCACGGTCCGAAACGCATTCGGCGGCATGGTGGTCCGTTATCCGGCCTCAAGCGCCGTCATGATGACCGAGACGGTAAACTCGCGGTCTTGCGGCATCACGGCCTGAATGGCTGCGGCCAGAGACACACTGTTGCCTTGCGGCAGTTGCTTGTAGAGCTTGGCCCGTAGTGCTTCGATGTCGTGTAGCGTTTGGTCGTACTCGTCACGCGCGACCTGGATACGGCATCGCGGCGGTTACGGGCTTGCAGGCGTAGCCGCAAGGTCAGTTCGTGCCTTCAGGAATCATTGGCAACGAGAGACGAGAGGGCGATCACTTCTTCTTCCCCGGCTTCTTCTTTCTCTTATCCGGAAGAAAACCAAGCTTTATCAATCGGTTTCGTTCCGTGGCCTTCCGGGATTTTTCGGCCTGCTTCTTCCGCTTCCTTTCCGCCGCGGCCTTCTCCATCTCTCGCTCGTCTTTGAGATACTGAAGGTGCTGCTTGTGCTCGCGCCTGATTTTCTCGGCGTTGTTTTTGTAGTAGGCCGTTCGCTCCGCTTCCGTTTGATAGGGAATGGAGGTGTCGTCGCCCTTGAATTCTTTCGGCTTCCGAGAGTTCCGCCATGTGTCGCGAGGCATCGTTAGGCAACCTCTCGTGATGAAATCACTTCCGTTGGATCAAGCAACGCGAGGGAAATCTCCTCGCAGAGCCAGCCGTCGCTCCGCTGAATAAATTCCTCTGACGTGAGTCACAGCTTCAGCTCAGTCTCGTTCCACTTTTTGCTATGGTCCGCCTTGCTGATGTTGGCGAGAAGCACGGGAAAGTTGATCTGCACGAGGAATCGATCGGCCGTAGAGTCGCGCCGTATCCGAGGAGCTTTTTGAAAATTAGAATACGGGTTCGACAAGCGAACGCAACTCACGGGAAACCTTGCGCTGTGGTACGTCCTGGCTACCGCCGTGATGAACGGCGGCGGGATACTCGTCTTCGGAGATAGGTGGCTCGATGTGGTCCATGTTCAGCCCCTGCGTGCTGCCCGCATGAGCACCCTCGACACAAGCGAAAGGCAGGACGCTTTCCGGCGCTATGTTCGCCTCCGACGTACGTATTGGCTTTGTTTGTTCGGCGGGATGGCGTGGTTCGCCGTGCCGGCACGCCGTTGTTGGCCTTCGGGCAGATGCCTTTGCTTCCTAGCGGCGTTCTCTGCGCTATCCTAGCGGTCGGCGTCGTAGTTTGCTGGGTTCGATGCGTCGTGGCATGGCTGACAATTCTGTTGCGGGAGGCAGAATCGGCTACAGGTAGATCGTTCGACAAAACCGGCCCGCAAACGATGCTTCGCCGCGATGTTGCGCCGAGCGACTAACCAACGCTGGCTGATCAAAGCGAGTCTCGCCTACTCTGTCGATTGCCGCTTTACTTACTGCTAGACAAGGTGTTTTATGCGAATGACGTCTCGGCTCTGCCATAGCCTCGCTGCTTGTCTTTTTGCTCTGACGGCGATCGCCGCAGCACCGGACGTCGAGCCCGATAAGGACGAGAACCTCGCGCAATTGTTGCAAGAAGCCCAGACATTACTGACGGAGCATAAGGCGTCTGAAGCTCTGGAAAAGTGCGACGCCGTCGTCAAGAAGTTTCTGGACTACTATCTGATCCCCGATGCACAGCGCGTGTATTGTGCCCGATCGCAACCCGAGGTGCTCTTCTACCTGCTCAAAAATAGCGCCGACGCCGACCGTGGGACCGCAACGGCTGCCGATGCGAAGGGGGCTAAGGTACTTTCATCGACGTGGTCGGATGCGTACTTCGTGAAGGCTTACGCTCTGATCGAGCTCCGTCGCGTGGACGACGCCAAGGCGGCGATCGCCAAGGCCTTGGAGCTCTCTCCCGTCAACGCACGGTACCTATGCGAGCTCGGCATGGTCCATCAACTGGAAAAAAACTGGGAAGAATCCTCCAAGCAATACACGGCCGCATTAAAAAACGTCGAGTTTTCGCCGGACGTTTCGAAAGCGATCGACCTCGGACGGGCCCGACGTGGGCTGGCCTACAACCACATCGAGCTCGGCAAACTTGACGAGGCGGAGAAACTTTATCTGCAGTGCCTGGAGTCCGACCCAGCCGACGCGCGCGCGGCAAAGGAGCTGGAATATGTCCGGTCACTGAAGGCGAAGAACGAGAACGAGTAACCTGTCGGCCAGCAAGAACACGATCCGCGTGCCAATCTCATCGTCCGGCGGCACGAGCGTCATCGACAAGGTGGCCCACGGCGTAGGCGCTGGGTCTAACGTCCAAGCGGCCGGATACACCAAGTACTCTTCGATCTTCCGCAGCCAAGCCATGACGTTCAACGCCCTTAGCCATATGCGCTCTTAGAATAATTTCACCGTCATTTTTTTCAACCAAAAAAGGGACGCGTGCCGACAGGCACGCGAGCCTAATACCGCTTTGCAGTTACATTCCTAAGTTGTTTCAGCAGCATCGCTTATGACTCAATCACAGCCGTATAAAGGGCTGGCCGGGGAGCTCACAGCAGGATTGGGCGCGGTTATCGCATGAACGGTAGTGTTCTCGTCTATCTGCCTTGAATCCGTTTAGGAAATGGAATCGGCACTTGAGTCGCACTTGGACGGCTAATTGCCGTTCGGGATCCATCGAAATCCTATGAGGTCTTAACGCATTCCTTATGCCTTCGCGCGATGACGATACGCTGCATCAGCCGATGATGGTCTTTGATCTGGTCGACGATCAGCTTCTCGTCGATCCCCAGATGTTTGATGAATATGATGCGCAACAGGAGAAGCAGCTTCTCCGATGCCCAGAAAAGATCCGAATCCTTAAGCGTCACCTTACGAAGGTCGTCGGTGTAGTGCGTGAAATAGTTTCGCGTGTCAGCAACCCCGGCGGCAAACTCCTTGGTATTCATGCAGATAATTCCGACCGTCTCAGGTAACAACTCGTTCAGAAGAGTCACGATTCGCTTCTTGAAGGAATACTCGTACAGGAAACTGATCCGTTGCGCGAGACTCTGGCGATGGTCGGAGCTAACTGACCGCGGGATTGCTTCTGCAAGCGTTTTCGTCACCTCTTTGAAGTCTTCCTCCGACATGTATTTCGACGAACTCAGGGTCCGACTCGTCACTTCGACGGCTTGGGCAAGCATGAGGAATCTGCCTTGAATCGAGTGGTATTCGTTTCGATGGGCATCCATTGTTAATTGGATGGCTTCAAGCAGCGTGTCGGGCACCGAGAACCAGCGGTCGATTGCCCCCTGAAACTGTTCGGCGATGTGTCCGAAATGGAATAGAAACAACGGTCCCGAATTCTCGTCGGGAGGCGACGCAAACGAAGACTCCGCACAGAGAAACGATTTCACATACTTGTCGCTTTCGAGCAAGATGATCATGCCGGTCGGCGAGACTCGCTCATCCGTCAGGAGCGTCAACAGATAGCAGATTTTCCAGACAGCGCTCAGATAGTAGAAGACGTTTTGTGGCGTGTCCGGAGTGAGATGTATGAGGGCTCTCGCTTCGATCGCGTGCTTCATCCGCTGTATTGAAAGCAGCGGCTCAACTTGAAAATCGACAGCCGCATTGATCGGATTGATCCGGTACCTTAGCTTCTCGGGATGCTTGTACTCAATCGTCACACTCTTGAGCGATTCTCGTTCTCCATCGTTCGTGAAGCCCAGAACATTGCATACGAGGAACGAGTCGAGGTGCGAGCAATACAACGACATCGAGGCGATTTTGATGTTTTCGGCGTCGGTCGTCTGCTCGCCGACGATGACGAAGCGCACGGCGTAGTTGGTCGTTTGGCCGGAGAGGGAACAGGAGGATTGAAGGAGCGTGAATTTCTCACGATCGTTCGCGAGGCCGTGGATACATGGACGATCCTTGAACTTCTTTTCGCCGACTATCATCAGCTTTTCCAGCGGGACGGTCTCAAATTCCCCGCTGAGCACCAATTCAATCTTGGTGCGCGAGTAGTTCAGCGTGCCGTACACCTTCACGTCCGGATTCTCAGGAAGCCACCATCGCCCCGTCGCCGAGAAGCTTTCTCCGAGCATGAACTCTGATTTTCGCATCGCTGATGTTCTCGCCTATTTGCTTCGAGCCTTTTTGCGTTTTCCTTAAAAGCGCCGCTGAAGACATCTCGACAGATTGCCAGATTGCTTTTCTACTACGCCTGAGTCCACCGCTTTTCTTCCACCGACTTTCAGGCGATTTTATTTGTGACCTTGGCGGGGATGAGCAGAGTCTACCCCTTTGTGCGACCACCGTTCAAGAAAGCTGTCAAGCCGTCAGCGTTGCGCGGGACGGCCAGCCAGCCAATCCGATCGTTGCCGCGGCGGGCGCGGCAGACGAAGCCTGTTTGCAGGGATCAAGGATGACTCCCGCCCGCAGGGCAAGCGGCGGCACACCGGATCAGCAGAAGTTCCACGGCAAATGGTGAGGGTCCATCGTCGTCATTACCTCGATCGACGATGTGATCGACGCCGCGACTAGGTACCTCTAATCCGAAAACTTGCCAACCGGCAAATAAGCTTGGCCGTACTGAGATGTGTGTCGTCGAACGCGAGCGATCACTTCGCCAAGCGTCATTTGCCCCGTGAGCACGACATACAAGTGCGTGGCGTCGAGCAACAGTAATGGACTTCCCCCACCCGAGGCGTCGTTGATCGCACCTTGATTGAATCCCGACACCGCAACCATGATCCCCATCGTGTTATCGGACTTATCTTTCACCTTTTTCAAGAACACCGCCGTATCGACAACATCCGTTTGCTTTGCTTCGAACTTCAGTTCGACGATGTAGGTTGTCCCTTCGAGAGTTACGCTCCCGTCGATTTGTCGTTTCTCCGCGGTCCGATACGGCCGACGATGCTCCAACTCAGAGAAAACGACAAGGTCGAAGAACCATTTTTCGAACTCGAAGCCGCCTTCTTGCGTGCCAAGCTTCTCCATCCCCACCTTTTCGAAGCTCGCTTTGAACGAATCGAGCGTGCCCATCGCCGCCCGGTCCGCAGCGGCCTTCTTGATCTTCTTCTCGCGTTCTTCCTTCTCGCGAGCTTCAGCTTCAATATCCCGGTCAGCCTCCTCCAACGCATGCTTGAGGCCGGCTACGGCATGCCGCGCCTCCTCGGTCATCTTTTTGGATTCTTCCCAGCCCACGAGATCTGGAAACGTCGTCTGGCTTGCAAGCTCTCTCGCCATTCTCTTTAAAACGAGATGCCCGCTCTCCGACGTTTCTAGTCGTGGAATGAGTTCGCTAAGCAATTCTCGCTTGGATGCAGAATCAGGTACTGCCGAAAGTAAACGATCCGGCACACCGACTCGTCGAAGAAATGACCGCAGTTTCGGCTTTCGCCAGTAGGACTTGAGGGCGGCGTCTTCAATCAGGCTCAGAATGTTGGCGGTGAGCACGACCATCATGCAGTCTCAAAAGTGCGGACGGGCGAAAGAACCAATTTTATCACCGCACTGCATTCCTGCCACGGACGCCGCCGTACAAACGGCGAGCACTTTTCGCCTGCAAACGTCGTAATAGAAGCGCTAATGATCTGTTCGATCTCGATGCGTTGCTGATAGAGTTAAGAAATTCGCCACCTGCGGTTATAAATTCTCTGTTTTGTCGTCGGGATGCACGACGACAGAGTAGCGCACGTCCAATTTGAGGATGCAACGATGCAACCACGCGAGACATTCCGCCTGAAGTATCTGTCGAAGGACGTGAAGGGTCATGAGAAACGTGGCTTCAAGGGCGCGACGCGAAGCGGGAAGATCGAGACGCAGCGTAACAATCGCCGCGCCGAAAGCCCGATTTCCTTAGAGTTCCTGTCGTCACGAACCGACCTGCGCGAAGACATCAAGCTCATGCTCGATGACAAGAACGCGGTGACGCTCGTTCGGCACTTGCTTATCGATACGGATATCGACTACGCCGGGGTCTACCATCTCATCGATCTCCTGATGACGCTCTGCCCGGTCAACGACGCACAGCGGCTCGCATTGGTCAGGAAAATCTGCGGTGAGGCGAAACAGGTGGCCAAGAAGACCGGTTGAATTTTTAAAAATGCCGTTCGGAGGTGCTCGATGCTTGAGCAACTTGACGGTACGCTCCCTGCGCCACGCTGACGATGGTGTCGAATTCGAAATCGACGTCAATCAGCGCGTCGTGAACAGCAAACGTGTCGGCTGCAGACGAATGATCTCGGAACAGACAGACTTTCGGACAGGGATTTTGGCGTCACGGCACGTACCTCCAGATTTGGCGTGATCAAGATCACGCCGATTGGGGTATCAGCCCAACTAAAATTTCGTCCTTTGCCCAGCACTGCAGCCCAAAGAGATTGCGGCGATACCGGAGATAGACGCCGCAAAACACCCGAGGTGTGAACCAACTTCAAATTTCCTACCGCTCTAATTGCTAGGTGGCGGCGGCGTTGGCTTTGGCGGCGGAGGCGGCGGTTGGGGCGTTGGCGCCGGTGTGAATCCGCTCTCAAAGTCGTCTGGTGAAATTGCATTCATAGGTGCTCGATGCGTCTTCATTCCATCTTCTCCCATTAGCCGTTCGGCCGCTGCGGCGGCAATGGCGGTGTAGGTCGTGGCGGCGGTGGGGGCGGCGGAGCTGGAGTATGACCACTTTCCTTGTCCATGTTTCCTCCTAACTATCATTTCGGTTTCGGCGGTGGGGGCGGTGAGGGTCTCGGCGGTGGGGGCGGGGGTGGCGGGGGCGTATGTCCACGATCTTCCTTACCGGTAGCAGTGGCTGTTGGCGGCGGAACAAATCCGCCGCAATCCGGCGCTAGATGATTATTGTCCATGTCGTCACCTATTTTCCACTGTCACTTGGCGGCGGAGATTGAGTCGGCGCGGGCGTTATCGGTTTTCCTACGTTGACCGGAGTAGTCACAGGCACAAATCCGGCCTGCGACTTATTCGGCAAGCCAACGGACACCGGCGTAGGGGTCGGCACCAATCCTTCCGCAACGGTGACTTTCACTGTAGTTGGCGGGACTTTTCCAGAAGATTCTTTCGCCATTTTGGACTCCGCTACTAGCGCTATTGGACTGTTGAACCAGTGTTTCAACCACAACTCTCAGGCTTCCTAGCTCTCGTCCGACCGCAGCCTGCTTTCTTGCTTTGGCCTCAGCCTTGACTCTCTTGATCAAAGCTTCTACTGCAACCTTTAGTGATTCCATGGACTGCCTTAATGAGTTGGTCTGCTTTCCTTCGGAGCCTGCGTTTGACTGTTCAACCAACGATTCTACCGACACCTTCAACGACTCCACGGTTTGCTGCAATGCGTCAGGTTTATTTGGTTCACCATGTTTTTCGAGATTAACCCAACTGAAAAAGACCAAACATCCTACACCCAACAGAAAACTTACGAATGCCGCTAGATTGAGATGCTCAGTTTGATCCGACCAAAAGTTTTCGTCCGAAGGACGTTGTTGCTCGCTGTAGTGCTTATCTAGAGTTGAAATCTGATGTTTACATGCCTTTCGACCCGTGAGAAATGAGCCGATCATGCAGATGAGGCTAGCTATCAAGAAGAACCAACCGAATCCTAACCAAGCGATCCCCTCTGCCGGATTCTTCGAAATGTCCTTTAGAAAAGTGACTGAGAGACCTAAGGCACCGGCTGCCAAGGTCAAGATCGCCTTGTCATGCTGCGCCGTATTCTCGTGCAGCAGCGCTATGCACGCAGTTCGCTGTTTGTCATAGTCTGCTGCTGTAAAATCAAGGACGGTTTCAGCTGCGACGACGCCAGCGGCCGCTCCGGCGGCCGCTCCAACGACGGCCGGAGAGTCGCCGCTATTCGGCGAGTTACTCGCCGCCGGTCTATATCGCCGGCGCCAATTTCTGTTTCTGCGTCGCTTAGCCAAGGTGTCGCTCCAGGCGCTATTCTAGCGTCTTGCGATTTTACAGGCGAGCGACCGGAACTGTCCGAAATCCGGCCGAAAGCGGCATATTTTCACGAGTTGCACAAGCAAACCGTAGCAGATGCACGGTACCATGACCGTTCGCTGCGTTGCTTCGGTCCTATCGAGGGTTCAGGCCGACTTGTTAAGCCACAATTGTGTAGCCCGTATTTCTCCTACGAAATGGACTCTGGGTTGATACCTGCGGCCTTCAGAAGTTCGTACAACCGTCCGATCGATTTACGCTGCTGTGGAATCGCGGGGCCGTCAGGTTTCTTGGGACGCGAATCGCAAAAGGTAAAAAACACTCGCTTGCGTGCGCGAGAAAATGCCACGAAGAAACCGCATGTCTCCTCTGATTCTCGACTCGCAAACGTCCATAGTGCTGAGTCTTCTAGTCCGACAAAAATCACCGTGTGATATTCGAGTCCTTTGCTCTTGTGCATAGTCATGATGGGAATCGACGCCTCACCCTCCAAGCCCTTGAGCGCGGCGGACCAAGGGGACGCCGCCAAATAGCTCATTAGAGACTTCGCCAACTGTCGGAGCGTGTCGTCCAAGAACGCTCCCTGGGCATACTGTGAGTAGGCGGCGGCCAATCGATCGCGACCGAAGAATTTCAAAATCTCGCTCAGCCGCGTTTCGACGCTCGCAGGATCCTTCTGACTCTCGGATAATTTGCTTCGAAGAGTGCTTACGAACCGGTTGAGGCGGCGTTCGACATCGCGCCCCACCGCTTCTTGATCTTCACCCTCGAAATCGATGAGGAGATCTAAGATCGCTGATCGGGCCTCCGGCGCTTGAGGATTCGCGGCGAGATGCAGAATTTGAAGAGCTGCGGAAACGAACGGTTCCGATAATAGATCTTGCAATTCGGACTCAACTCTTGCCTCAATACCGCGGGCGAGAATCGCTCCACGAAGCGCCTGGGTGTAGTCCCCAGGTCGATTACGGGTCAATATACAAATATCTCTCGGCCGAAGACCTTGTTTTTTGATCGAGTGCTCGACGACCTGCGCAATGTGATCGGCCTCGGCTAAATGATCTCGGAACAGCCAAATGCGGCACTCGCCGTTACCGTCATGACCGTCATCAATAGCGATCGGAATCGCTGCCTGATCGTCAAGAGCCGTCGTCAGATAGCTAAGAATTCGAACCAACTCGGGAGCAGACCGATAATTGTTCTGCAGCCGAACAATTGATGCGCCGAATCGAGTTTCGAAGTCGGCAAAAACGGTTTCAAGCGCTCCGGCCCACCCCATAATCCTCTGCTTGTTGTCACCAACCGCAGTCAGCACCGCGGTTGACCCGAGAAAGGCCGTTTCCGTCAACTGATACTGAATCGAGGTTGTATCCTGGAACTCATCTAGAAAGACAAACGCGTACGACACGCGCAAGGCGCGCAGAATTAGAGGATTGGATCGCAAGACAAGTTCGGCGAGCCGCCCGATCATCGGAAAACTTAGCGTAGATCGAGCATTGCCTCGCAGCAGGTATTGCCAGAGAGAGAACGCAATCCGCTGTGGGCTGCCGACAAGCTCCTCCGAATCTACGGGTAACTGCCGCCCGACGAATACATCACGATAGAGCCGCGCCGGATTCAATTGAGCGAGCTCCGCAGCAGAAGGAGGCCCGAACCGGGCGGGAATCTGCTCAAGCCAGTTTCCCGTCGTATCCTCGCGTAAGGAAAACGTCAGTTCGTAATCCGCCGTGGGACGCCAAGTGGCCGGAATCGCTCCACGAAATCGATCCACTAACCCTTTCGCAAAGGCATCGAACGTCATGGATTCAAACCGACCGGCTAGGTCGCGGCCGCAACGCTCTACAACGCGGTCCTGAAGGTTTCTGGCCGCATCGCGTTTGAAACTGATCGCCAGAATCCGTTTAGGCCGCGGACAGCGCTCCGCTTGAAGGAGATAGCATGCGCGTTGTGCGAGCAGCTCAGTCTTACCAGCGCCGGGCCCAGCTATCACGAGGTTATTTGAATCGGAGCGCACAACGACCTCGGCGGCTGGTTCCAGCGCTTTCACTCCAACGGGTCGCCATACCCCGGGATCAACTCTTGGTGCCATTGCCGGTCTTGGTTGACGGTGCATTTAACGATTGTTGCATTCGCAAAATTAGACGGCCTAGCACCGGCGGACACTTGTCGTTCAGTTGTGCGCCGCTCAATGATGCCAACGCCCGCAAATGGGTCGTGGGCTTTCCACGGCCGAGGAATAAGTAGCGATACCAAAAGAATTCTACTTGCGCCTCCGACCCGTAGGTTCGGCCGTCACCTCCCGCGTCCTTGAGAACGGCTTGGATAGCCGATTTCAGGCGCGGCCCGTAATCCGTGGCGTCTTGCTTCGGAATATTCGGTCCGGTGGCGCCGGTCTCCAGAGCCTTGTAAGCGTCTGGGTAGGCCGTGAGCATGAGAAAGTCCAAGTCGAGCGGTGCCGAAAAGAAAACCCCGTATTCTTCGAGCCGCTGTTGCCACGAAGAGAGATGGGCATTGGTAACGTCCCATCCATGCATCTCGGCGAGGTGCTTATCGCTAAGCTGAGTACCGTCGGCAAGTCCCAAAAGTCCGGATTTGGGCGTGCCCACAGCGATGAGTTGATTGAGTGCATACTTGATCCGACCCCAACCGCCGCCCTCGCGTTCCAAATCAAAATCGAGCAGCGTCACATACGGAATGTTTAACGAATGCAGCAAACGCCAGAAATGATTGACGTGTCGGCCGCCTAACGGCACGACCGACACAAAGCTTTGGTCCACACGCACGCCGAGCGCCTCGGAAATTCGGGGCAGGACAATCTCTTCGCTGTCCCCCTCCCCAAGAATGACGAACCGAGCGAAATAGAGTTCCGGAAATGCTTGTACCGCTTCCCGGATGAACTTATAAGCCTCGTCAGTTTCCGCCGGTAAGGCGATGGAGCGCACGAGCGACGCGCGACTTGCCGGATCGAGCCGTACATGTCGAACTTCCGTGGGCTCAACGCGATGCATAATCGATGTAGAATGACTGGTCAGAATGACTTGCGCCCGCCGGGTTCCTGCAATTCTTCGAAGCAAGTCCATGATCCGCCCCAGGTAGTGCGGAGCAATGTGGTTTTCGGGCTCCTCCAGGGCAATGATCGTGAGTGACGGCGGGGCCACTCGATCGCTATCGAAATGCGCACCTACCGCATCCGACGCAAGGACGTGCTCTTCGATGTCGAAAATCGCCCCCACCATCGCCAGATAAAACAGCGACCGCTGTCCGTCGCTCAGCCGCTCGAGCGGATCCTCGGTACTCCCCGGCGACGGCGAAAAAACCGCCTCGATGTTTCGCAATACGTCCTCAAAACGTTTGCCGATCGGCCGGATCGCGACGCCGCCGTACACGGAGCCATCGTGCACGATCCGCCAGTTCTCGCTGAGAGCGTCTTGAATCGAGACAACCCCCGACTCTTTGCCGAAAGCCATTTGAATCTCGCCCGACGCGACGGTCACTTCGGTCTTTACTGCTTCTGACCAATTAACGGCGGTGAGGAGTCGACCGATCAGCGATCCAGACGCGTGACGGATTTGTTTAAGCGGGTC
>JAFLCO010000116.1 GCA_017303535.1 Planctomycetota bacterium | reverse complement strand
GTAGCCGGCCCTGGCGCCGCCGCCGGCCATCCAGACGGTGAAGCCGTCGTGATGATGGTCGCGGCCCGGCTTCGGACCGACGGGCAATTGCACGGTCGGCGTCCGTCCCATCTCGCCTCCCCACAGCACGAGCGTATCTTTGAGCATGTCCCGCTGCTTGAGATCGGCCAGCAGTGCGGCGATCGGCTGATCGCTCTCGCGCGTCAGCCGCTTGTGCGCATCGAACACGTTGGCGTGCGAGTCCCACGGCTGCCCCGCCCCGTGGTAAACCTGCACGTACCGCACGCCGCGCTCCGCTAATCGTCGCGCGATCAGGCATTGCCGGCCGTGGAGCGTGTCGCCGTACAGATCTCGGACATGCTGCGGTTCGTTGGTCACGTCGAACGCTTCGCCGGCTTCCTTTTGCATCCGGAACGCCAACTCCAGCGATTGAATCCGCGCGTCGAGTTGCTCGTCTTCCGATCGCCGGCTGCGGTGCATTTCGTTGAGTTGCTGCAAGTAATCAAGCTGGCGGCGTTGCTGCTTCGGGAGGATCGCGTCGTTGCGGATATTGGCTACGAGCTTCGCTGCATCGGTCTGCTGGCTGTCGACGTACGTCCCTTGATAAATGCCGGGCAGAAACGCGTTGCGCCAATTGCTTCCTTGGGCCGTCGGCAAACCGGCGGGGCACATCACGACGAAGCCCGGCAGACTTTGGTTCTCGGTTCCGAGGCCGTACAAAGTCCACGAGCCCATGCTCGGCACCGGCCGGCTGATGTCGCCGCAGTTCATCATCAAGAGGCCCGGCTCATGATTCGGCACGTCGGTCTTCGTCGAGCGGATGATGCAGAGATCGTCGGCGTGCTTCGCGAGGTTTGGGAAGAGTTCGCTGATTTCGATGCCGCTTTGGCCGTGCTTCGCGAACTTAAACGGCGAGGGAAACCCGGCCCCGCCGACGCGTTTGTCTCCCTTGAGATCGCTCTTGAGCACCTTGCCGTCGAACTTCTGCAAGGCCGGCTTCGGATCGAACGTGTCGATCTGCGACGGGCCGCCGTTCATGAACAGATGGATGATTCGCTTCGCTTTCGGCGCGAAATGCGGAGCCTTCGGCGCGAGCGACGATCCGGCGGGCGCGGCCGTTGCGGAGCCGGTCGATGCTTCGACTCCGGCCGGTGCGGCCAAGCCCCACTCGTTCATTAAGCCCGAGAGCGCGACGGCCCCGATGCCGAAGCCCGTGTGTTGGAGAAGATCGCGGCGAGAGTAAGGCAGGTTCATAGCAGGCTCTTCATTCATCTGTAGGGAACGCCCTCTGTGGCGTTCCGGTAAGCGGCAGCGGTGTCAAATTCAATCAGCGGAACGCCACGGAGGGCGTTCCCTACAACTAATCCACAAACCAAAATTCGTTCGTCAGCAGCAGCGCTTGGGCGCACTGTTCCCAAGGCGTGAGCAGAGGCGGCGGCGGGCTTGTGAAATCGCTGGTCGCGTTCCACACCAGTTCTCCTTCCGCATTCTTCGGACTCGTTTGACTCACGACCGGCGCCCAGGTGAATGTATCGGCCGTCGGCTTCGTGCGGCAATCGACGACGAAATCGATCACGTCGCCGGCTCTCACGACGATGTCCTTCACTTCGATCGACACCTTCTCGTTCTTCGCCGTCCACTCGCCGAGCTTCCGTCCGTCGAACGTCACGATTCGGGCACGGACGCCGTCGCCGTTGTCGCGGAGGTGCGCGAGCGTGCCGGAGATGGAAACTTCGCCGTCGTACGGTGCGGTCCAGCGTCGAATGGCCGCGTGCTCTTGGTCGCGGCCCGGGTGACCGCCGACCGCCGAAAGCCGCACGTGCCCCGTCGTCGGGTCGGGCCAGTCCTTGCTGCCTTGATAGTTCTTGCCGTCGAAAAACTTCAGCTCATGGAACCGATCGGCATCGTTAAACGGCGCTTCGACCGAGCCCCAACCGTAGCGCCACACTTGCCGGCGGTCGGTCGACGTTCGCTCCGCCTCGGCCGCCGCTTGGAGGAAACCTTTGGTGAGTGCGATCTCGGCATCGCTCGGCGACCGCTCGAACACCCGGCGATACAGCACGCGAGCCCGCTCGTCGTCGCTCGCGGCATCGCGGAACTCCGACAGATCGCACAAGGCCCGAGCTTGCTCAATCACGAACGGGTGGTTCATCCCAAAGAGCGCCTGCTGCGGCACCAGCGTCACGGCCCGTTCCGGCGTACTGACTTCCGGCGAAGCAAAGTCGAAGGTCGAAAACACCGGGTCGAGATTCAGCCGATCGACGTGGCCGTAGATCGTGCGCCGCGGCGAGTACGGCGCGGCGGTGAGTTCCACCGCTCGCCCGCCGACGGATTCGTCGAGCTTGCCGCTGACGGCGAGCATCGCGTCGCGCAGGGCTTCAAAATCGAGCCGGCGCCGGTTGGCCCGCCAGAGCAGACGGTTGTCAGGATCGACTTGCCGAGCCTTCTTCGTCAGCTCGGTCTCGACGACCTCCGACGTTTGCCGATACGCGCTTGAAAGCAGGATCTCGCGGTGCAGACGCTTCGTCGACCAACCGTTTTCCACGAAGGTCGCCGCGAGATAATCGAGCAACTCCGGATGGCTCGGCGGATTGCTGCGGAAGCCGAAGTCGGCGGGCGTGTCGACGATCCCCTCGCCGAAATGGTGCATCCACACGCGATTGACGTACACCCGCGCGGTCAGCGGGTTCCGCGAATCGGCGATTGCTTCGGCCAACTCTTTGCGACCGCTACCGGTTGCGAACGGCTTGCGATCTTTGCCGGCCAGCACTTCGAGAAACTGTCGCGGTACCGAATCACCCTTTCGTTGCTGATCGCCGCGAATAAAAATCACCGGGTTCACCGGCTTATCTTTGTCTTGCACGACGAAGGCCCGCGCCGGAGCGCCGGGATGCGTGATGTCGACGTCTTTAATCGCGTTCTCCAGCTTGGCCAGCGTTGTGCGGCCGTTGCCCAAAAGACGCGAGGCCTGCAAACAGGCTTTCGGCTCCAGAGCAAACGGTCCGCTCTCCGTTGAACAGGCCGCGCGAACGGCCTGCCAATCGGCGTCGCTCTTATGCTCGGCGGAGCCGGCCTCTTTGAGCAACTTGCCGTAGGCTTCGACGAGTTCTCGCTTCGATTTCGGCGGCGACTTGCGCAACATTTCGAGCACCACGGGATCGACTTCCGTCGGCTTGTCGTCGCCGACCGTGCCGAACTTCGTGATCTTCCGCAGATGCCCTTCGAAGTTCTTGTCGATCACTTGCAGCAAATGGAAGAGCGGCCCCAGCACCGGATCGCGCCGCGATTGCGGTTGCTTGCGGGCCGCGTCAAGGTTCAGCCCCAGCGGAGTCATCGCCGTTTCCATCAGCTTCCGCTTCGAAAGCAGCCCGCGAATCGACTCTTCCTTCGTGACGTGCAGTTCGTAAAAGCCGATGAGGTACTCGTCGATCCGCTTCGCTAAATCGGCTTCCGCCGTGTCGCGTAGGCCGGCGGCGTAGTCGTCGAGTTCCTTCACCTTCGCATCGCGGGCCTGTTCATAATCGGCCAACAGATCCTTCGGCGGGATCATGCCCGCCATCAGCGGCATTTCCGTCGGCTCTTCGCAACTGGCGAACACGCCGTACAGCGAGTAATAATCGGCGGTCGGAATCGGGTCGTACTTGTGGTCGTGGCAACGGGCACAGGTGACGGCAAGGCCGAGGAACCCGCGGGTAACGACGTCGATGCGGTCGGCGATTTGCTCAGTTTGATTGTTCTGAAACCGCGGACCGACCGTCAGCAGGCCAAGTGCGGCCAGCGACGGCGATTGCTTATCGCTCGCGTAGAAATCCGCGGCGAGTTGCTCACGGATAAACTGGTCGTACGGCAGATCGTCGTTGAAGGCCTTCACCACCCAATCGCGATACGTGTACGCATAAGGGTACCGACGATCGACGCCCGCCGCGATGAAGTCGCGAGTGTCGGCATAGCGGGCCACGTCGAGCCAGTGCCGCCCCCAGCGTTCGCCGTAATGTTTCGAGGCGAGCAGCTTGTCGATCAACTCGGAGTACGCGCGCTCGGCCGCAGCGCGATCTTGCGACGTGTAGCTCTTGACGAACTCATCGACTTCCTCCGGCGTCGGCGGCAGGCCGATCAGGTCGAAGTAGAGACGTCGGCAGAGCGTCGCCGCTTCCGCTTCCGTCGAGGGCCGCAAGCCGGCCGCCTCGAGCTTGGCGAGCACGAACTGATCGATCGGCCCGCGCGCCCACGCGGCGTCTTGCACGGCCGGCGGCGTCGGCTTTGTTACCGGTTGAAAAGCCCAGTGCGAGGAAGCTTTCGCGAAGATCGCTTTTTGGTCGCCGAGCGCGATCTCGCCGGAACCGCTTGCCGACAAGGCCTCGCCTGCCGGCCATTGCGCCCCGCGGCGGACCCACAATTCGAAGTTTGCGATCGTCGCGTCGTCGAGCTTCTTCTCCGGCGGCATCTCGAGCCCTTCGTGACGAAGTGCTTCGACGAGCAGGCTCTCCTCCGGCCGACCGGCGACGACCGCGGCACCTTCGGCCCCGCCCTTAAAGAGGGCCTCGCGCGAATCGAGCCTGAGGCCCGACTCTTGCTTTTGCGGACCATGGCACTCGATGCAATGCTCGACGAGCACCGGCCGGATGTGCGTTTCGAAGAATTCGGCTTGCGCGCGGGCCGCTTTCTGCGGCGCGGCCGGCTCGGCCGACATTGCTGTACTGCAACATGCGCAAACGTGCAAAATCGTCGAGCCGGCAATCAAAAACGCGCCGCGCAAGACGCGGCGGCTAAACGGCGTACAGTGCATCACAACTTTCCCGCTAGCGGTATTTTCAGGGGAACATCGTCCGGTCGACCGGTCGGACATTCCCCATTTTAAGGCGATTCGTCGCTCTCTCTAGCGACGACGCTCCGCCGGGGCCGATTATTCGATCAAATTCGCCGACGCAAATGCGTACACATCGGCCAGGGCCCGAGTGTCCGAGGCGCGCGTTTTGGCGTCAGCGAACGTGTGCGGACGGGCCGACAATTCACCCGCCGTGGGCGGCGATGGCGTCCGTGACCGTCGGGTACATCTGAAAGAGGCGATTCAAGCCGACCACGCTCAAGATCTGCGCGACGGTCCCCTGCACCGCGGCGAGCTTCACGTCGCCGCCGAGTTTCTTCATTCGCGAGTTCACGCGCACGAGCATGCCAAGTCCCATGCTGGAGACGTATTCCAGGCGGCCGCAATCCAAGATGAGCTTCGTGCGGCCTTCGAGAATTTCTTCCTCAACGCAGTCGAGCAAGTAGTGGCAATTCGACTCATCCAAATTGCCGTGCAAGACCACGGCCACGATATCGCGCGCTTGACCGACTTTTTCGTAATCGAAGCTGAACATAGTTGTCGTCGCAAAGAGGGATGTTGCGAATAGGCCAATCCATTGTGACCGCGAGCGACGCGATCGTCGAGTCGTTGGACGGGAGCAGTAAGGGTGCGCGGCGTACCACGACCCTTCGCTTTGTTGTGAAACGCCTTCGGCGTACCAGAGTGCGCCCGACCGGCTCACTCCGGCTTCAAACGCCCGCTCGATACCGCTTCTCGCAGCTTATCGAACTCCGCAAAATCGAGCTTGCCGTCTTGATCGGAATCGCCTCGGGTGAAGAGCAGTTTGCCGAAGCGGGGGTTGTCTTTCAAGCGGGGGAAGTTCTGTAGGCCGTCGTTGAGTTCTTCAGCCGAGATGCTCTGGTCGTCGTTCTTATCGAACCGTTCGAACAGGGCCCGATCGGCGACCGCCGCGACGATTTTTTGTAACCGACCGCCGGGCTTTTGCGCCGTGTCGCCGCTCGCTTCGCCGGGCTTCACGCCGGGGACGTAATATTCGACGTAGCCGAGGTGCATTTCATCGTACGTTTGCGGACCCCAGCGAACCGTCTTCGTCGGATCGGGATTCGCCGGGTTGTCTTTGCTGTTGTCGTACCAAGCCGTGAACTTCAGCAAGTCGCCCCGCTTCAGATCCAGTGGCTCGGTCAACCGATATAGCAACTGCCAATTAAAATCGTAGCGCGGAATATCAAGCAGCGTCTGCGTACCGTCGCTCGCTTGGGCTTCGTACTTGCACGCCTTCCCGCGCACATGCATGTGCGGCAGGAAGCCGAGCACGGCCACATCGAAAGGTAGCCGCAGTTGTGCGACTTCTTCGTGGTTGGCCTCCCCCGGCGGAATCTTCAGTCGCACGTTGACGATGCCCGCGACCCGTACTTCGTGCTCGGGCGGCTCTTTCGCGAAGATGAAGCCGATCGAAGTGCTGTCTTCCGTGGCGGTGCCGCTCGGCGTGTAGTGCATCTGGAAACGGAGCTTGGCCCCCTTCGGCAGCCGCTTGGCAAAACCGGGATCAAAAACGCGAGCCCCGTTGCCCGGCACATAAATGGCCCAATAACCTTGGCGTCCTTCTTGTTGGTCATCGGCGCCGACATCGTCTCCCGAACCGACGGCGAACACCAGCACGTGATGCACGACCGACCGATTGCCCGGGCGAATCTCGACGGCCTGCACCCATTTTTCTTCCGGCAGATCCGTTTCTACGACGATGTTCTGATACGGCATCGTGCCGGTCGCCTTGATCTTTTGCGGTTCGGCGAACGTGAACACGGCATCCGGCTTACCGATCGACCAATCGTCGGCAAATACGATCGGCTGCGGTGCGTCGGCCTTATTGCCTTCCGGTTTCGACGAAGCGAGCCACGCCAGGAGATCGCGCTTTTCGGCGGCGGCCAGGCTGCGGTCGTTCGCGAAGCCGGCGTGCTTGCTCTCTTTCGACGGCACGGCGAACCACGGCGGCATGAGCCCGCGGTCGACGACTTGGCGAATCATCGGAGCATGGGCTGCGACGTCTTCGTACGAAGCCAGCGAGAACGGACCGGAGCCGCCGTCGCGATGGCACTCGAGGCAATTCCGCTGAATGATCCGCGAGATGCGGTTGTGATAGGTCACCTCGTTCGCGGCCGCGGTCGACTTGCCCGAGCCTGCGTCGAGCGCACAGCCGGGGGCGTCGGTCGCCGCGATCTCGGGCGACTTGCCCGCCATGAGCGCGGCCAACGCATCGTGTAGATAGCGAGCTTGCGGCCGGTCTTTCGCGTAGCCGAAGCCGTATTGATCGTCGACCGCGCCGTGATAAACGACCGTTCGCGCGACGTCGAGCACCACGACGTCGGTCGTCGTCTTTGCTCCGACCGTGCGGGCCAGCGCGGCTTTCGGATCGTGCACGTAAACAACGGCATCGTCTTTCCCCCACTCGGCGAACCGCGCCGCGGCGTCCTGCATGGCCGAGACGTCGTCCGTCGACACGGTGTTGACCAGCACCAGCCGCACGCCGCGCGGAGCGAACTCTTTGGCGATCTCCACCAGCGACGGCAGATACTTCTGACTCAGCGGGCAACTCGTGCTCGTTTGTGCGACGACGACGATCCGGTCGCGGCACAGCGCGGCGAGGGAATGCTCCTGCCCGGCCAGGTCGACGAATGTCGCGTCGGCCACCATCCGACCAATGCCGTGATCGCCTCCCTTCAACACGCGCGGCCCTTGCCGCACGGCGGCGGGCCCGTCATCGGCCTCGGCCTGCCCGCGGCGAGCCTTGGGCAGCAATAGTCCGCCGGCCAAAAGTCCGCAAATCGTCAAAGTGACCAAAGTTTTTCGCATATTATCGTGGGGATGAGTAAGGGTCGCCGGAGTCGCGCGGAACGCGAAGCCGCTGGAACTGGGGCACCGCTGTGCTATGCCCCAGCCACCCAAGTTTTGAGAAATCGGCCGTGCGGATGTTCTACCCCGGCACTTGGGCAAAAGTTCCGCAGCGGCGAACGTTCATCGACCAACCCGGCCGCCGGAGTGTCGGCGTTCCGGTGAACCGGCGTCGTCGAAACGACGGCAATCTTCGCAACTCCGACACCACCGGTCGCGGTCGAATTAACGAATTTGTCGAGGATTCACGCTGTTTTGCCCGGTTCGGCGCGTTCTCTCCGACAAGTTCAGGATACGGCACAAAGGCTGCTTACGAAACGGTGAGGTCAGCCCGTTCGCTCGGTTTCCGGGAGAGTGCGTCATGTCGACAAATTGGTTCCGCCGCTTCTTGAATTCACCTGCCCGCACGTTCGGAGCGCTCGCTCTGGTCGCCGGGGTTTTCGGGCTGGCCGTCTTGCCGCCGTCGCTGCTCGCACCGAAATACGTGTTAGGCCAAGCTCCTGGCGGCGAGGTCGTTTCGGCCGACGTCGAGGTGCTCACGCGCGGACCAATTCACGAAGCGTTCGCCGTGCCAGTCGGCAATGATCCCACGGCGACGCCCGTCGTGCCGAAGCAGCCGCCTGCCGATATCGAAGAAGTTCCGCCCGAGGTGTCGCTCAGCGATGCCAGCGCCGAGTGGATCGGCGGCTATTGGGCCTGGGATGAAGAACGCCAAGACTTCCTCTGGGTCAGCGGCGTTTGGCGTGCGCCTCCGCCCGAGCATCGCTGGGTCGCCGGTTATTGGACCGAAGCTCCCGGCGGCTGGCAGCGCATCGGCGGTTTCTGGGCGCCGACGACGATTCAAACCGTCAACTACTTGCCCGCTCCGCCGGCGAGTCTTGAGGCCGGACCGAACATGCCTGCTCCCGGCCCGAACTTCTTCTGGGTGCCGGGCAACTGGATGTGGACCGACGGTCGCTACGTCTGGCAGCCGGGCTACTGGGCCCAATCGCAAGAGCAATGGGTTTGGGTTCCGTCGTACTATTGCTACACGCCCGGCGGCTACATTCACAACGTTGGCTATTGGGACTACCTGCCGCAGACTCGCGCCGTGATGTACGCGCCGGTTTATTTCCGCCAGGGCGTTTATGCGCGGCCCGGCTATCGCTATACGCCGAGCGTGCTGCTGGCGACGACCCAGCTGCTCGTGCATCTCTTCGCGCGACCGGCGTGGGGCAGCTATTACTTCGGCGATTACTATGATCCGCGCTACGTGACGGCCGGCTATCAACCGTGGTACACGGCCGGCCGGAGCCGCGGCTGGTACGATCCGTTCTACGCCTACAATGCCGCCCGCTACGGCCGGAACAATTCGGATTGGATCAACGACTATCGCCGCCGCCACGACTACTACGTGAACAATCGTGACGCTCGGCCGCGCCATACTTGGGACGAGCAACGTCGCTGGTGGGATGAAAACCGCGACCGTATCTCCCGCGGCATGGATCGCGACGGTCGGCCCGATCGCGATGGTCGCCCCGGCGACGGCCGCCCAGATTTCGGCCGCCCCAACTTCGACGACCGCGACGGCCGTTCGAACATCCTCGCCGTGTCGCTGACCGACGTCGTGAACAACCCGCAGATTGTGCAGACGGCTCTGCGGCAGGAGATTCGCCGCATCGATCCGCAGCAGCGGCAGCAATTTGAGCAACGTTCGCAAGAGCGCAAGCAATTCGCGCGGGAACAACGTGCGAAGCTGGAGGCCCAAGCCAAGGTCGACGGCCGCGCGGAAGCCGACCGCATCGCACAGCCAGGCAACTCGCAGCCGGGCCGAACCGGCGATCGCCCCGGCCCGCGCAATCCGGCCGATCGCGGCAACGCCCAAGCTCGCGGCCCTCTGGAACTGCCGAAGCTCACGCTTCCCACCGACACGGCCCGCGCCGATCGCGGCAACGCCGCTGAACCAACGGCCGATCGCACGCCGCCACAACCGCCGGCCGGGGAGACTCGACAACCGGGCGACGGGCGTGGTCCTGGACAACCGCGCGGCGATCAACCGCGCCCCGGCATCGCCGTCGGCGAACCGAACCCCAGCGCTCCGAACCCCGGCGTGCCGATGCCGGACGCTTCGCCGACGGGCACATCGACCGATCGCCCCCGTGGTCCGCAGCCAGGTCGAGATGCCCCGGGTCGCGACAATCCTCCGGGCCGTGATAACGCACCGGGTCGAGACAGCGCGCCAGGTCGAGGCAACACGCCGGGTCGCGAAGGCCCACGGCCCACGGCCGAAATGCCGTCGGTGAACTTGCCTGGTGCGACGATCCCCAACGTCGCTCCGCCGGCCAATTCTGAGATTCCAAACGTCACGCCGCCGAGTGCGACTCCGAAGCCGGACGACCGTGCGTCGCCCGGTGATCGGCCGCAAACGTTGCCCGCACCCAGCGATCGGCCGCGCGGTCCGATGCCGGGCCGCGGAAACTTCCCCGGCCGGGGTCAAGCCGATCGCGGCACCGTTACGCCGGGTACTGTGACTCCCGGTACCGTCACGCCGGGCCAAGGCCGCGGTCGACGCAACGACAGTGTTCCGCCGCCGCAGGCGACACCGCCGCAAGTTAATCCGCAACAGTCGGTGCCGCCGCAGGTAAATCGTCCGCAAGAGCGGCCGCAACTGCCGAACTTCGGACGGCCGTCCGGCGAGCGACCATCGGGCAATCAGCCGTGGCCGGTGATGCGTCCTCCGGAAACTCGCGAACGTCCGTCTCCGCAAGGTCGGCCTGAACGTGAAGCCCGACCGCCGCAACAAGACCGCCCACAACCGCAGGCCCGACCCGACGAAGGCAAAGGCCCCAAGGGCGGCTCAAATGACAAAGGCCCGGGCGGCAATAAAGATCGCGAGAAAGAGAAGAAGGAAAAGGAAAAGAAGGACAAGTAACGCGACCGATGTAGCGCTCGAAAATCGACGTAAGTGCCCGAACGCTTGCGTGACTTACGACGAAAGCGCAATTCAGTTGCAATTACGAGTGCGTACTCTTTTTCAAATTAGTGCGCACCCTTAATTCCAAAGTATGCGGTGCGTACTTTTTTGCGCTCGAAGTGCGCACCCCGTCCTCAATGTACGCAGCGCGCGTCGACGTAAGTCCCGATTCGCTTGCGCGACTTACGTCGATTTCCGAACCTAGCGAGCGGCGGGGTTTATCCCCGCCGTCCGGTCATTTCGACGCAAATTGCGGCAAACGCAGACGGCGGGGATAAACCCCGCCGCTCGCTTAAAAACTGCACCAAATTGCCAAAGAACCAACCCCGTATTTTCCACTTTTGCGAGGTCAATTCCAGGGCGTTTTTGGCCACTTGCGAATTTCTCCCCGGCAGTACCGCGGCCGAGAAATCGCGTCCTAGAGCTTCACCGGTTTCGCGGCCCGCACAAACTCCGGATCAATCGTCACGCCGAAGCCGATGCCGGTCGGGCATTGCACGAGGCCCTGCTCGCAACGCAGCGTCGAACTGTCGCAACTCACCGGGATCGTCGTGCTCCCTTTGAATTCCATGTACGGGCCGATGTTCGGCGTGAACGACGCGAAGTGCACGACTTCGAGATAGCCGAGCCCGCCGCCGGACATGTGCGGCACGACGGTCATTCCGGCCGCCGCGGCCATCCGGGCGACTTGCGTGGCGCGAATAAAGCCGCCGCCGTAATGGAGATCCGGTTGCACGATGTCGACGCCTCGCTCGGCGATCATCCACCGCCAGCGGTGCAGACTGAACTCCTGCTCGCCGCCGGCGACGGGGATCGTCAGTGCGTCGGCCACCTGCTTCGTGCTCCATAGATCATCGAACTCGCACGGCTCTTCGTAGAAGCCGTAGCCGTGGGCTTCCATGATCCGGCCGATGCGGATCCCTTCGGCGGCGTCGTACGAACTGTTCGAGTCGGCGTAGAGCGTCATTGCGTCGCCGAACGTCTTGCGGACCAGCGGAATGAGCGCCTCGGTGCGACCGGGGAGCGAATCGGCATTGCGGCTCATCCGCCCGCCGAGGCGAAACTTGATGGCCCTCGCTCCAGACTCGCCGACCATTTTTTGTAGCGCCGCGACTTCCGCTTCCGGCGTGTTGCCGCGGGTGCCGGAAGCGTAGTAGACCGCGACGTCGCGCTTCCGCCGTCCGCCGAAGAGATCGGCCAGCGGACGTTTCGCCGCCCGGCACAGCAGTTCCAAGATGCCCATCTCGACCGCCGCTACGCAGACCCAAAGTGCTAAACCTTGCAGCTTGTAGTTGTCGGCGTGGCGATAGACGTCCCAGAGCAATTTCTCAATCTCGCGCGCGTCACGGCCGACGAACGCCGGAATCACGTTCTTCAGGAGTAGCGGCGTGAGCACGCCGATCTTCGCCTGATGCGGCACGGTGATGGCTTCGAGCCCGTCGGCGGAGCGAGTCCTTAACAAATGCGAATTGCCGTTCTGCAGAAGTTCAATCGAAGCAATCTTTACCGGCTGCCTGAGCGTAGAACGATCGAGCACAGGAGCGTCGAGAATGGTTTGCAACTCTTGCGAGCTGATGGGCGCCGCCGGCTCTGCGGCCGTCGAACGATGAGCCGCTGCAGCGCCGGTCATTGCTAGTGAAGTCTGAAGAAACGCACGTCGCGTCGTCATGGTGAAAGCTCCGTTGGCTTAGCCCCCGACGAGTCGCCGGGGGACAGCATTGAGCGGTAGTCGAGTGTTGGTGAAACACACCGCGAGCACAAGTTTGGCTGCTATTTCCTTCCGAACCATAAAATCCGCGTCATTTAGCCCTCAAGCCGGCCAAATCGGGCGGTTGATTGGGGGGTGTAAGTCGGGTAGTTTTAAGGGTTCACGGTTGTTGCGGTCGGCCTCGTTCTTAGGGCCGTCGGGCCGGCACCTTTGGCCGGTCGGGCGGGATACTATCAAATGACGCCTTCCGGCACCGTGCCCGCCTCGCCGAATTCCCACCTGCGACAACCATCTTCTGACCTGAAATCCCGCCGCTCCGCCGTTGGGGAGCCCGCCACTTTGCGCGGCCTCGAATAGTAGAGCGGATTGCCGGCCAACGTCAGCCCTATCGTCCGCCGAGGAACCTCATGAGCCAAGCCGTTTCGCCCGAAGTGCAAGCCAAGGCCAAAGCCGCCAAAGACCGTCTCGATGCCCACACGTATGAAATCGTGCAGTGGCACTTTCACCCGTCGACCGGCTGCCCGTTCTGGCTCGACTACGCTAAGACGCAAATCAAGTTCGACCCGCTCAAGGAAGTCAAAACGTACGACGACCTGAAGAAGTTCCCCGAGTTTCAAGACGAATGGCTCCGCGGCGGGCCGGTGCGTCGCTGGGTGCCGCAACCTTTGGCCGATAAGCCGCTGTACGTCTTCGAAACCGGCGGCACCACGGGCGTGCCGAAGAGCCGCGTGAGCCATGACGATTGGCGGACCGACTATTCGAACTTCAGCGAGACGCTGCCGGACGACAAGTTCCCGCGCGGCGCCAATTGGCTCATGCTCGGCCCGAGCGGTCCGCGGCGGTTGCGGTTGGCCGTCGAACATTTGGCCCAGGTGCGCGGCGGCATTTGCTTCTGCGTCGACCTCGACCCGCGATGGGTGATCAAGCTCATCAAGAAGGGTTGGATGGAGCACCTCGAAGAATACAAGAAGCACTGCATCGACCAAGCGCTGACGATTCTCGGCGCGAACCACAACGTGCAGTGCATGTTCACGACGCCCAAACTCCTCGAATCGCTCTGCCAAGCGCTCGAGAAGCAAGGCAAGACGCTCAAGGACGTGGGCATTAAAGGCATCTTCTCCGGCGGCACCGAGTTTACGCCGCAGTGGACTCGCTTCGTCACCGAAGAATACCTCGACGGCGTGTACATGACGCCGACCTACGGCAACACGCTGATGGGCTTGGCCTGCTCGAAGCCGGTCGGTCCGGCCGACGGGTACAAGATCGCCTACTACGCTCCGCAGCCGCGGGCCGTGACGGAAGTCGTCGAATTCAACGACTACAACACGGTCGTCGGCTACGGCCAGACCGGCCGCGTGAAACTCACGACGCTCACCAAAGAACTTTTCGTGCCGGGCTTCATGGAGCGCGACGAAGGCGAACGCGAAATGCCGTTCGACAAGTACCCCTGGGACGGCGTGAGCGGCGTGCGTCCGTTCCACCAACTGGCGGAAGCGACGACGGTCGGCGTTTACTAACGTAGTCGGCAGTGGGCAGGCGGCGGACGGCAGTTTTTGCCGCCCCGTCGCCTCGATGTTCAGCAGTCGGCATTCTGCATTCAGCATTTTTCTCAGGTACATCCGTGCTCACCATTCCCGTTCTCCGTTGGGGCAAGCCGTACGAGTCGCTCGAGCATGACGAAGTCAAGCACTTCCTCACGGGCGAACCGATCGCTCGGCTCGGCCAAGCCAACGGCGGTCTGTTGCAACGCGACATGCGGTTCGCCAAGCGGGCCCGCGACGTACTGCGCGACATTCCGCACGACGACCTGCTCGAGCGAATCAAGAAGGCCGCCGATCTCTACCTCAACGCCACGCTGCCGATGGGCGACGGCGTGCAATCGCCGGACGACTTCGCTCGGCAGCAATCCGCCAGCACCGGCCTGCCCGTGCATATGGCCAAGGCCAATATGCAGAAGAACCATTACGTGCTGACGAACATGTCGACGATGCTCGACGCGCTGACGCGCGGGCTCTCGCCCAAGATTCTCGCGCGCGGTTACGGCGTCGAAAGCCGCGGCGTGACGGTGAGCTACCAGTGCCAATCGCCGGTCGTCGGCTTGGTGCTCCCTTCGAACTCGCCGGGCGTGCACACGCTCTGGCTCCCGGTGATTCCGCTGCAAGTCGGGCTCGTGCTCAAGCCCGGTTCGTCGGAACCGTGGACGCCGTATCGCATCACCGCCGCGTTCTACGAAGCCGGCATCCCGCGCGAAGCGATCAGCATTTACCCGGGCGGGCACGACGTCGGTCCGGCCGTGCTTTCGGCCTGCGACCGCGCGATGATCTTCGGCGGCACCGCGACGATCGAAAAGTACAAAGGCAACCCGCGCGTGCAGGCGCACGGCCCGGGCTTCAGCAAGATTCTATTAGGCGACGACATCGTCGACGATTGGCCGAAGTATCTCGACGTCATGGTGCAAAGCGTCTACGCCAACAGCGGCCGCGGCTGCATCAACACCTCGGGCATTTGGGCCTCGCGGCATACCAAAGAGATCGCCGCCGCCATCGCCGAGAAGATCGGGCCGGTCGAAGCTTTGCCCCCGGACGACCCGAACGCAGGCCTCGCGGCTTTCACGACTCCGGGTGCCGCGCAAGCCATCTGGAAGCTGATCGAAAGCAAATTCAAAGAGTCGGGCGTCACGCATGTGACCGAGAAGTACGGCCCGCGACTTGTCGAAAAGGAACGCTGCGCATATCTGCGGCCCACGGTCGTGCACTGCACCAGCTCGCAAGCCGCGATTGCCAAAGACGAGTACATGTTCCCGTTCACGACCGTCGTCGAGTGCCCGCAAGATCAGATGATGGAGCAGATCGGGCAGACGCTGATCGCCACGGCCATCACCAACGACGAACGTTGGGCTCAGCAGCTCACCGATTGCACGCACATCGACCGCTTGAACGTCGGCCCGATCCCGACGATCAAGCTCGACTGGCTCCAGCCGCACGAAGGAAACATCGTGGAGTTTCTCTTCCGCAATCGGGCCTACCAAACGACGCCGGAGCGGTTGGCGAAGCTCGGCTAATTCCTTTTTCACCACAGAGGCACAGAGACACGGAGAAGAGGGAAGAAGGAACGACTCGCCTGTGTGGCGAGCCTTTCTCATCTTGTCCGCAGGCTTCTCTCCTCTCTGTGCCTCTGTGCCACTGTGACTCTGTGGTGAATCTCGAATGCATTCATTCGACTACCAACTCACGACGCGGCTGGTGTTCGGTCCCGGGCGGATCGAGCAGCTCGGCGAGTTGGCCAATGGGCTCGGCGCCAAACGAGCTTTGGTCGTCAGTGATCCGGGCATCGTGCATTGCGGACACACGGCCCGCGGCGTCGACTCGCTGCACGCCGCCGGCATCGCGACGTCGATCTATAGCGACGTCGGCGAGAATCCCACGACGGCCCACGTCGAGCGCGGCACCGCGCATGCCAAAGAGTTCCGGCCCGATCTGATCGTCGGCCTCGGGGGCGGCTCAAGCATGGACTGCGCCAAAGGGATCAACTTCATCTATTCCTGCGGCGGGCGAATGCAGGACTATTGGGGCAC
>JAFLCO010000115.1 GCA_017303535.1 Planctomycetota bacterium | reverse complement strand
AGCGTGCCGCCGTTGGCCCCCAGCGCCACGGCCCTGGTCGTCGGCAGCGCGACGTCGCTGAGCACCTGCAGCGTGCCGGCGTTGAGCGTAAGTGCCGCCGCCGTCGCGCCGAGGCCGGCGTTCGACGAAATCCGCACCGTGCCGCCGGTCACCGACAGTCCGCCGCTAAACGTATTCGAGCCGCCGAGCACCAGCGTGCCGCGACCGGTCTTCGAGATGGTGATCGCGCCGGCGGCCCCCTGCAGTAGATTTCCCGAAAAAGTAATCACGCCCGGGTTCGTCACCACATTAAACGTTCGGGAAACCGCGGCCGTCGATGCGTAGAGGGTCCAGTTGCGCGTGAACGTCAGATCGTCGGCGCCGCCGAAGTTGAACACTTGCGCCGAACTCGTGCTGACGTTCACAATCGGATTCACGATCTCGCGCGCGCCGCCGATCGCCAGCACCGTCGTGCCGCTGCCGAACGAAAAAGTCCCCGTCCCCAGCGGTCCGGAGATGATCGTGGTGGGAGCGGCGGCCGTGCCGGTGTAGTTGGTATTCGCGCCGATCGAAAGCCGGCCGTTGGTGAGCGTCGTCGTGCCGGTATAGTTGTTGGCCGAAGTCATCCGCACGGAGCCGGCAAACGTGCTTGCCGAGCCGATCGTCACGCTCCCCGGGCTGAGAATCGATCCCTGCAACAGCAGGTTCCCGCCGGTCACGGCGTTGAGCGTCAGTGCGACATTGGTATTAAAGGTAAGGTCGCCCGACATCGTCACCGTGCCCACGGTGTTGTTGCCGAACGTCGCCGCGCCGCCGATTTCCAAACTGCGCGACATCGTGGCCTGCCCGGCCAAGTAGAAGCTGCCGCCGCTGAGCGTGACGGCCGAACCCGAGTTGCCGAGCGCTCCCGCTTCGCCGAATTTCACATTCCCCGCGGCGATCAACGTCCCGGCGCTGATCGTCGTCAGGCCGTCGTAGGTGTTTAGCCCGCGCAGCACGTAGGTGCTCGCTTCGGATTTCGTGATGTTGCCGGTTCCGGAGATGATTCCCGCCAGCGAAACGAGGCCGGTCCCCGCGCCGCGCAACGTCAGCGGATTGACGAGGTCCAAATTGTTCTCGATCAGAAACTGCCCGCTGCCCGTCTGCAGGATTTCCGACGAATTGGAGAAGCTGAACTGCTCGCCGCGGAGGAGCACCGCCGTCACGCGCGAACTGCCGAGCGTCAGGCCGCTTAACTCGGGCGGATTCAACGTCAGGTCGTGGACGACGGCGTAGCCCGCCGCTCCCGCGCCGCCGAAGGTCAGCGTGTCGGGCGGCGTCGCGCCGGGCGGAGCGTCGCCGCCGAGCCAATTTCCGTCGAGCGAGAAGAAGCCGCCGAGCGGCGCGCTCGCGGTTCCGCCGCCGGTCCAAGTGAAGGCGTCCGCCAAAAGCTGCGGCGGCGCGGCCAGGCCGATCGCGGCGATCAGAGCCGCACAAAAACGGACTCGGCGTATTAAACGAACACGGCGCAGAAAACCAAGCATCGCGGATTCTCAAGCGGTTGCACGAAGTGCCGAACGACTCGTGCCTCTCCGTCCGCGCGCACCCTCGGCGCAGACGACGCGGAACCGGCTTCGACCGCCGCGCGCTTGCGCGCCGCGGAATTCGAAGAGCAGACCGGCGATACAAAGCCCGACCGAACGAGTCGCGTGAGAATTCGGCTTGCGCCCTCATCGCGAGTGGGGCGATGAAGTGCGGCGAGGCGCCGTTGCGACGGGCGGTCGAGTTGAGACAGAGGCAAGGATGCGAGAGACGCAAGCGATGTACCGACAAGTCGTCGCACGCGAGCGCGGCGCAGCGGCAAGCCGTTGCCGCGACGACGGTTAACCGAGCGCGCGAGAATTAACGTCCGAAACGGCTTCCCCCTAAGGAGTCCGGAAAACTGCATTCAGTTTTTCAGCACTTGCCGCAACTTGATGCAAATCAGCAACTTGCGGCAACCCACCAACGCACTTTTGCCCAAATCAGACCTACCGCTAGGCCGAGTATGGCAGGCGGTTTTTCAGGCTTCAGCATCAAGGGTCAGGCGGCGCCGCGATTCCCCATTCCCCACTGTGCACGCATGTCAAGTCTGTTTTTGGCCACGCCGATCCGCGCGCGGAAATCAAGTCCGTTTTTGGCCGGCAAGTAGGCCGCATTTAGCCCCGGAGCTTGACTCCGGGATCTCCCGTCGCTGCGGAACGCCGGCCTATCCGCAAAATCGCCGCCGGCCAAAAAGTGCTTAGAAACGCCGGCCAGAACTTGGGAAAATACGCAATGCGCCGCTGCGCGCTTTCGGCGTCGACCTTAGCCCCCGGTTCTTCAAACCGGGGCAAACGACGTAGATCCTCCGCAATGGACAACCACCACGTACTAGCCCCGCCGCGCAAGCAAGGGGACATGCCGTTTTCCGGACGATCAACACCGCGACAAACAATCCACACGCAATGCCCCCGGTTTGAAGAACCGGGGGCTAAAGTCCACGTCCATGAATCACTCACGACAACAACAGCGAGCCGGGAGCGTAAGCGACCGGAGTTTGTTCGCCTCGCAGCACGAGGATGGGCAAAGGGCCGAGTCTATGAATCACCATTGCCAACCTTTAGACGACGTCACCCTCACCCGGCCTTCGGCCACCCTCTGCCGACGGGAGAGGGGTTTACGCGTCACCGTTTTCGACATCGCGATTTCTGTTCGGCGAGGCAGACTATTGACGACAGAGTTGCAATTACAGCCGCGCTACCGTAAGTGCGTACATCGAGGTCGAAAAAGTACGCACCGCTTCACTTAGAACTAAGGGTGCGTACATGGCGGTCTCCGATGTACGCACTTGCAGTTTTGGCGAAATTGCAAATCTGTTGCGATTACGGCAGACGGAACGCCGCAGAGGGCGCTCCCAACAGAAGGCGGCTTCTGTTCCGCAACTCAGTCTGCGTCTTAGCCCCGGGCGAGTCGCCCGGGGCAGCGTCGCACAAGAAGCGACGTCGCAGTTCGTCGAACGCCGCCCCCGGCGTACGCGGCTGCGCCGCTATCGACGGGGGCTAAGACACGGATCGGTCGCCTGGCGCTCGTTACTTCTTGCCGGCCGAAAGGCGTTGCGGGTCCTTGCCGTCGTAAAACGACACGTTCGCTCCCATTTCCGGCTTCAAATAGACGCCCTCTTCCGCGCTCGGCACGCGGACTTTCACCCGGACGGGCACCGCGGCTTGGGCCCTGTCGGCGATCGGCATCAAGCGCGACACGTAGCCCTCGTAAACCCGATCGGGATACGCTTCGCAGCGGATGCGGCAGGCCTGATCGACGAACACCTTCGCCACGTCCCGCTCCTGAATCTTCAGGTCGATCTCCAGATCGGACAGGTCGGCCATTTCGCAAAGACTGAACGAGCCGTTCATGGCCAGCGTGTTGACGAGGTTCCCCTCTTCGGCGTTCTTCTTCAAAATCGTGCCGGAAATCGGCGCGACGATCCGGCAGTTGTCCAATCGCCACTTCGCCTTCAGCGCATCGGCCTCGTACTGTCGTGCCTCGGCGCGGGCCGCCACGATCCTCTCTTCGCGCGGTCCCTTACGAAGCAACTGCAACGCATATTGCAGCTGATCGATGCGGCGAAGCATCGCCAAATGTTTGCTTTCCGATTGTTGCCACTCGGCCTCGGTCACCGAGCGAGTTTTCCAAAGTTCGACGTTGCGCCGCCAGATGCGCTCGATATCGACGAGTTCCTCCTTCGCCTGCGCGAGTTCGGCTTCCGCTTGGCCGATCTCTTCCGGACGGCTGCCGTTCTCGAGTTCGGTCAAACGAGCTTTCGCCAACTCGTGCATCGCCGTGGCCCGTTCGTAATCGCGTTGGTATTCGATGCTCTCGATCTCGGCCAACAGCGCCCCCTTCTCGACGCGCCGACCTTCTTCGATGTCGAGCTTGACGACCATCCCCTGCACTTTCGGGCTCACCAAGATCTGATGGGCCGGCACGACGTAGCCGCGCGATTCGAGCACGATCTTGCCCGTGGGAGCGGCGACGGCGCCGGTCGACGACGGGCTTGCGGCAGTCGGCGAGCTGGGAGCGACGGCAACCGCCGGCGTGGTCGCATTGGCGGCAGTGGCCACATTCGGCGCGGCGGTTCCCTGCCCCGCCGGCTCCGGTTCCGCGAGCGTTTGCTCGTCGCGCTGCTCGCGCACTTTCGCCAGCCAGGGCTCGGCGGCATTAAACGCCACGGCCAAAAGCCCGACGATCGCGAGGCCGGCCAGCGCATAACGGAGCCACGGCACGGCGGGCCGCGACTTCGCACCGGCCGGCAATTGCAACGAGAGCACGCGCTCGCGCAGGCCCGAACTAGCGGGCCGTGCCGGCGCGCCGACTTCGCGCGGTTCGACGGGTTCGGTCGTGGGACCGATCATGCATTCACCAAAACTTGGGGCTCTCGCGTGTCCCGAGTTCGGGACGTCCAAAACATTGTAACCGGCGGGGCTGCGCTTATCCGCCGAATGCGACAAATCTCCGCCTTCCGGGCGATCTGCGGATGCTCAAGGTTCGTACACTTGAACTCGGCAACGCTCGTGCGATGCTATTTGACGGACAAAGAAGTCGCCCGCTCCCCTTGGATTCGCCGTGAACAACTCCGCTTGGAAGCCCTCGCCGACGACGTCGCGGCGCGTGTTGGTCGTCGACGACAACCCCGGCTCGACGCAGGTCATGGGCCTGCTGCTCAAGAAGTTTTGGGGGCACACGGTGGAAACGGCCAACGACGGCCGCACGGCGCTCGAGATCGCCGCGCGGTTCGCGCCGGAGATCGTACTGCTGGACATCGGCCTGCCGGATCTCAACGGCTTCGAAGTGGCCCGGCGGATGCGCGCCGAACCGGCGACGGCCGACGCGCTGCTCGTGGCGGTCACCGGCTTCTCGGGAGAGAAAGAGCGACTGAAGGCGGCCGAAGCGGGCTTCGACGAACATCTCACGAAGCCGGCCGGCGCCCAGGACGTCGAACGACTGTTTTCGCACTCGCGATTGACGCCCGGTTCCGAGCGCTAAAGAGATCGCTAAGTTCGAACGTTCGGAACGTGCCGGTCGTAACGACGGCCGACGATTTCTGTTCGGCAAATCGAGCGGATACGCCTCACTCCGCCTATTTTGGCGGAGAACCGCAGCGGCGCACCGCAAAACTGCGCCCTACTGTTGCCTGTCGGCGGGCAGACGCTCGCCGCGACGCTATTTCGCCAGCAACATTCCGTAAGGGTAGTTTCCATGAGCAAGGTTCTCGTCGTCGACGATTCGGGCACGATGCGCAAGATCATCACTCGGGCATTGAACGCGGTGGGATACACCGACGTCGTGGAAGCGGGCGACGGCGTCGAAGGCCTGGCCGTGTTTCAACGCGAAGCGGTCGACCTGGTGATGACCGATTGGAACATGCCGAACAAAAACGGCTTGGAACTCTGCCGCGACATCCGTGCGATCAACGCCGACGTGCCGATCTTCATGGTGACGACCGAAGCGGAAAAGAGCCGCGTGCTCGAAGCCATTTCGGCCGGCGTGACCGACTACTTGGTGAAGCCGTTCACGGCCGAATCGCTCCGCGAAAAGCTCGACAAGTTCGCCGCGGTGTAAGTACACAAAAAAACGGGACGACGACTATTCTTAAGTCGTCGTCCCGTTTTCGTATTCTGTATCGACGACTACTGCTTCTTCTGAGCCAATTCGAACTTGGCCGCTTCGGCGACTTTCGGATCGGGGTCGCTTGTGAGCTTTTCGATCGCCGGGCGGATCGCATCATCGAGCCCGGCGTGCGACAGGGCCGCAACGGCGGACAAGCGAACGTCGGAACTCTTGTCGTCGAGCGCGGCTTTGAGTCGCTCCACGACCGGCGGATCCTTGCCGGCGATGGCACCCAAGGCCATCACGGCGCCGGCGCGCGTTTGAGCGTCGGGGTCGGCGGAGAGCGTCATCAGTTGCGGCACGGCTTCTTTGGCCGGCGGACCGATGCGACCGAGCACGCCCATCACGAAGCCTTGCAGTTCCTTGCGCTCCAGCGCCTTCAGCAACCGCGGTACCGCGGATTCGCCCCGCTTGACCAGCGCCTCGCCGACCACGTGAATCACGGCGCCGTCTTGCTGGGTAAGCCGTTCGATAAAGGCGGCCATCACCCCTTCGTCTTCCCCGCTACGGAGGTCGACCAGCGAATGAGCCGCGGCAGCACGAATGCGCGGGTTGTCGTTGCGCAGGGTTCGCAGCAACAGGACGATCGCCTTGCGGCGGGCTTGTTGGTCGTTGGGATCGAGCTTCGCCGCGCCCCAGTGAGCGACGACGCGGACCATTTCATCTTGATCTTCCAGCAGCGGCTGAATCTTCGGCAGGACGTCGGCCGCGGGAGCTTCCGACATCAACAACGCCCAGAGCGACGCCGAACGAACGCCGGAATCGGCATCGGCCAAAAGCTCAATGAGCTTCGGTGCGGCACTTTTGGAATCGGGACCGATGCGGCCCAGCGCGATCGCGGCTTCACGGCGAACTTCGGTGCGCTCGTCGCCGAGGACCTTCGTGAGGGCCGGCACCGCGTCTTTGGCCGGCGGACCGATTTCCGCCAAGATGCGGCAGGCCCAATAGCGAGCTTCCGGTTTGTCGAGCCCTTGGATCAAGCGCGGCACGGCTTCCGCGCCGGCCGCGGCCAACGCATGAAGCGCGGGCATCGTCTCGCCGGCGGTTTGCGCTTTTTCCAAAGCTTGCACGAGCGCGGGGACCGCTTGATCGAGCGGCGGCTTAATGCGCCCCATCGCCTTGACGGCTTCGCGGCGCACGACCGGGTCGGCGTCGTTCAAGGCTTCGACCACGGCGGGGAACGCGCTTTGCGACGGCGTGCCGATCATGCCGAGCGCGTAGAGCGCGTAGGAGCGAACTTTCGGAGAGGCGTCTTTGGCGGCGGCCGCGAGCTTCTCAACGGCCGGCGCAGCGCCGGGGCCGATCGCGCCCAAAGCGCGGGCCGCGCGACCGCGCACGGCTTCGTCGCCGTCGGTCAACAACGCAGCGAGTGCTTCCGCGGCCGGCGCGGCTTCGGAACCAAGGTCCGTCAGCGCATCGATCGCGGCCAGCCGAGCTTCGCCGGTGGTCGATGGGAGTTGTTTCGTCAACTCGCCGACGTCTGCCGCAGCCGCGTGTGCGGCAACCGCGACGATGCAAAACCCGACCGCGACGGCAAAACGGACCGCCGACCCGACTGGGGCGACTCGCATAGGTGCAAACTCCTCAAAGATGCGTCACCGGGGCGCGCTTGCGGCGTCGTGCGGAGGCAGCCGTTGCTAAGGTCGCAAGGCTGCGGCGCGCCGTCGCAAATAAATTCATCTATTGCTCATCGGCCAAGGCTTGCTTGTGCCCGGGCCGCTTGGCATCATCGTAGCTGGTCGCCGACAAGATTTCAGCGCCCGACGTTTGAGTTTTACAACAGAGCTTGGCACCCTTGCGCGGAGAGCCGCCGATGATTCGCACGACGTGGTTTGCAGCCCGAGCGACCTACCTGGCGGTGGGCGGTTTGGCGTCACTGGCCATGTTGCAACAGATCGCGGCACAGTATATCGCCGTCGGTCCGTATCATCGGCCGTATACGCCCTACGCTTACGGCGACTATGGGTATCCGGGTTACGGCTGGGGTGCGAACACCGCAGCCGGCGCGACGGCGATGGGTATGGGCGCGATGATTCAAGCCCAAGGCGCCTACAACCAAATGACGGCCGAAGCGGCGAAGACCGCCGAGGAGGCGAAGTCGTTGGCGCTCGACAACAAACTGAAGTCGGCGGAGACGTACGACAAGCTCCGCGAACTGAATCGACAGTACGTCGCCGAAAAGGAAGCTCGCGAGAAGGCCGCCTACAACTACAACGCGCCGCCGCCGAAGCGGCCGAAGCTCACGCCTTCGCAACTCGATCCGGTGACGGGCGAGATTCGCTGGCCGCCGCTCTTGATGCAGCCGCAGTTTCAAGCTTATCGCGACCAGCTGCAGGCGCTCTTCACGCTACGGGCTCACGATCCTTCGCAAGTGAGCTACCAGCAAGTGACGGCGCTGACGATGCCGATGCGCAATGAATACGACAAGCTGCACGACACGATCCCGACGAACGAATTCTTCGCGAATCGGCACTTCATCGAAGGAATCGGCGAAGCGGCCCGCTACTCGGGATATGAGCCGCATCCGCCGGCGGCCGGCGGTTAGTTCGACGACCGGCGTTGGAGAAACGCCGCCAGATCGCGTATTTCGTCGCCCGTTAACGAGCGGCCGAAATCGGCGGGCATGATCGATTGCTTCGCCGCCGCGCGCGATTCGATCTCGCGCGGGTGGAGTTTGAAGACTTTGCCCTGGTTGTCGGCGTAGCGGTGCGTGCCGTCGACTTCTTCGCCCGTGTAGAGGCCGGTGAGCGTGCGGCCGTCCGTGGTTTCAATAATCCACGGCACATAATGCGGCGCGACTTCCTTACTCGGCTCTAAGATCGATTGCAGGATCCGCGTCCGATCAGCTCCGCGGCCGAACGTCGTCAGCGCCGGGCCGATCGCCGCTCCACGACCTTCGTACTCATGGCAGCGGTAGCAGCCGGCGATCTTGGGGTGAAAGAAAAGCCGCTCGCCCGCTGCTGCGTCGCCGCCTTCAGGAACCTGATCGGGCGTGAGTGGCGACTCGGTAAGCGATGCGGGCTGCAGCATGCGATGGGCGGCAGCGGCGAGTTGCGCGTCGTCGGAAGTGCTTAGTTGTTGCAAGGCCGCACGGTCGGCCGAGTCGTCGGGCGATAGACCGACGAGGGATTCCAAACGTTCGGCGGTCGGACGATCGCCGGCCGTGGCTCGTTCGCGCAGGAGTGCACCTCGCTCGGCTTGCGGACGTTCGCGGATCGTGCGGATGGCTTCGATCCGCAAGGCCGGGTCGACGTCAGCCGCTAACCTTTGAAGCAGGTCGAAATTCAGTTCGGGGTGGTCCGGCCGCACGGCCTTGAGTGCGAAACGGCGCACGCCCGGTAAGGTCGACGCATTGCGCAACATTTGCAAGACGTACTGTTCGCCGCTCGGCTCCTTCTTCGGATCGCGCTTGGTCGCCGGTTCGGCCTTGGCCGCAGCCGCGTCGATCATCTCCAGCGCCGCGAGCGAGGCTTCGAACAATTCGCGCGACAGACCAGGTCGAGACAAGCCTGCTTCGATCGCAGGCCGCTGGTCGAGCATCGCCCCTTCCCCGGCCCAAATCACGCCGAGCAGCCGTACGCGAGGGTCGTCGTGCGCAAGCAACAGCGGCGTGAGAACTTTGGCGTTTTCGGGATGGGCGTCGCGAGCGGCGACGGCGGCCCATGTTGTCGCATCCGGCTGCCCGGGCGTTCCCCATTCGGCGAGGAGGACGGCGGCCGCCTTACGATCGAGAACAGGCCCCTCTTGCAGTAGCTGCATCAGTGACTGCGAGGCGATTTGCCAAGTGAAAGGGTCGGTCGCCAAACGTGATGCGTCGGACCACTGCTCTCGAACCATCGCTTTCCGCTTGGCGTCTGCTTCCGGTCCATTGAGCGTCAGAGTCGTGAACCCGCCGCGATTGCGAACAAGTCCGATGGAGTCGTCGTTCCGATCGATCGGTTTCTTACTGAGTCGCCAGACGCGTCCTTTGCCATGCAACGGATAACTGCGATCGACCCAATCACTGAAGAAGATCGAGCCGTCGGGAGCTTCGGCCATGCCGACGGGGCGAAAGTTTTCACCGCCGACGACGATCGGCTCCATTTGCGACGTGTAACTGCGGCCACGCGACTGCAAACGGTATCTTTCCAACCGATGATCGCCCCACGAAGTGACGAGCAGGTCATCAAAGAAGGAATTTTTCTGAGGATTTGCGGCATCGTCGAAGATACTCGCTCCGATAACGGCGCACTGCGCTTCGCCCGTCCCCGATACCATCGGCAGCGTGCCCGGGAGTTCCCCGTTCCACGAAGTAAACGGGTGCGTCCCTTTGCGGCCGTTGCGAAATCGGTAGCCGTAGTCTCCGCCTTCCACAACATGCAGCAATCGACATGGAGGGCGAGAATCGGGATCGTTGTCGACTGCGAATAATTGCCCCGCCCCGGCGAATGTCATGTGGAACGGATTCCAAAATCCGGTAGCGACGCGGCGGAGCTTTGATCCGTCGTACCGACAGGCGTAGATGTTGCCTCCCTCGCCGCCACCCGCGAGCGACGTGCCGTCGGAACCTATGAGCTTGTAATCGGCGCCCAAATTCTCGCCGAAGCCGAAGTAAACTTCGACGTGATCGGCTATCTCAGGAACACCGGTAAACGGGCCGAACGCAAAGCCCGAGAGTCCGTTGTGCGGGTAATTGCCCGCGGTCTCCAAGTGCGCAATCGGCGTGCGTTCCTCCGGCTTGTCGGCCTTGTCGTCGCCGTCGAGATCGCGAAGGCGGAAGATTTCGCTGCGCGTGGCGACGTAGATGGAGTCGTCCGGCGCTTTGGCCAAATTCATCGTGAACTTCGTTCCTTCGAAGAACACCTTCGGCTTGCGCGGCTTCTCGGTCGGGTCGATCAGCAGAATGCGATCATGCGGCGGGCCTTGGTAACCGTCGGGACGAAAATGCGTGTGGCTCTCGATGACGAGAATTCGCCCGCGGGCATCGATCGTCAGGCCGGTCGGCGTGACGATGTCCGGCTCTTGCAGAATGAGCTCTAGTTGCAAACGGCCGTCGAGAACTCGGGGAACTTCGACGGGAGCACCGGCAACGAGCAACGCCACGAACAGCGACAGCGACGACATGGCAGATCCCCTGAATCGCAAACGATTTCAGGGAACAATGTCGCCGCGCATCGGCGAAATCGCAAGCAATTCGCTGCAAGAACGCTTATTCGGCGGCGGAGTTGGGCGAACCGCCGAAGCGACGATCGCGATAGATGATGAGCCCGTGGGCGCCGTGATAGAGGCCGCCGCAGCCGAGCGGAACCGCCTTCGACTCTTCAATCTTCTTCGTGAGAAAGAGGGCGGCCTTGGTAAACCAATCCGACTTCAGTTCTTCGTCGCTCAAGGCATAAGCCAAAACCTCGAAAACGTGGCCAGTGCTGTCGATGCGCGAGTCGATATCGGCCGACGTCGCCGAACGTTGGAATTTATTGGTCGAGAAACCGCCGTCGGGCTGCTGGTAGCTCTTGGCGGCAGCGATAGAATCCTTCAAAAGTTTATCGGCCTTGGCCCAACCGCCGGCGAGCGGCTTGCCCGTCGCCTTGTACTTCTTTAGAGCTTCGGCAATCGCATATAGGCGGTGCGAACCGCCGCAGGCCGCGCCGACGATGCCGGCTTCGGCCTCTTGGTCCATCATCCGCTCGAAGCTCCATTCTTCGCCGACCTTGTTCTTCCATGTGCCGTCGAGCGGCAGGAAGTCGGGCGACGAGTATTCGGCGAACGCCATCAGCGTCCAGGTCAGCTCTTGTGTCGGGTTGCCGTGCACCTTCACCGTGCCGCAGTCCCATTTGGCTTGTTCGATCAACTCGCGGAATTTACGCGTTTCCTTCTTGTCGTTGACCGTGATCACCAGCGGGTCGTCGAGCTTCACGCCGCATTGCGAGAGGTAGCCGATCCATTGGTCGGCGTGCCCTTGTTCGGCCGAACTTCCGGGAACCAACTCGGCGCCTAAACCTTTCTCGGCTGGGTAGAGCTTCCAACCGTTCATCCGCTCGCCGTCGAAGATCCACTTCAACGCCGACGTCTTGCGGCTCCCCTTGTCGATGGTGAGTTGCAGATCGGGGCCGTAGGCGAGGATGCCGTGGACGACTTGCCAGGCGTTGTTGACGTCGACGTCGAGCACGCGGCCGGCGGTTGTGGCGATCGCGTCGTCGACCCGACGTTTGAGTTCGGCGTCGCTGATCTTTGTGTCGGGAGCGACCGTCGTCGGCGCTACCGTGGGCAACGTAACTTCGACGTCTTTTTCACACCCCACCGAGGCGACGGCCAGGCCGGCCGCAATGATCGACGAGACACAAACGACGAACCGGCGACGAGCAAGCAACATGGCGACGGGGCTCACGGGGCGACGAGAGAAATCGATAAGTCCAACGAACCGAACGACGCACAAATTGGCCGAACGGCACAGATATTATGTATCGGCCAAGCCGCAGTGGGGCTCCGCAGCGGGGAAAATGCAGAATTTGCACAGACTGAACTACGCCGACACTCCGCTCGTTTGAGGGAGACCTCACGGCCGTTAAGCCGTTGCTTGGCAAGAATTTGCGGCAATCGAACAGGGCCCGCAAACCATTTGCCGGCGGCTGCGTAGGGATCTGTATCGGGGCGAACTCTCCCGGCTTTGTCGGCGAAGGCAATTCCGCCGACTCCAAGCAATTTGCTTCCCGCCGCTGCGACCCGCGAGTCGCCGGCGTCCACCGTCGGCGGCGTTTGCCGCAAGGCTCGGCTTCCGCACGGCGGGGAGCAACAGGATTGCCGCACGTTTTCGAGGGACCGAACAGCAATGTTCATGTTTAACTTTGAGTACCTGATCTGGATCGCTCCGGCGCTGATTCTCGCCGCCTGGGCCCAATTGCGGGTTCGTTCGACTTACGCTGCCGCGCAACAAGAGCCGGCCCCGCTCAGCGGAGCCGCCGCGGCGCGGCACATCCTCAACTCGGCGGGCCTCAGCTACGTCGAGATCGAAGAAACGCCCGGGTATCTCTCCGATCACTACGATCCGACGAACAAAGTGTTGCGGCTCAGTCCGGAGAACTTCCGCGGTCGATCGTTGGCGGCGGTGGGAATCGCTGCGCACGAGGCGGGCCACGCGATTCAAGACGCCCAGAAGTACGCACCGCTCGTGGTTCGCAACGCCGCGGTGCCGGTCGCAAGTTTCGGCGGCGGCATCAGCGTGTTTCTGCTCATGTTCGGGCTGATGATGCATCTGCCGCTGTTGTTTTGGATCGGCATCGCGTTGTTCTCCTGCGTGGTGTTCTTCCAGCTTGTCAACCTGCCGGTCGAGTTCGACGCCTCCAACCGCGCCAAGCGAGTGTTGGTGGAGTTGGGCATCGTACCGGCTCAAGAAATGCGCGCGGTCAACGGCGTCTTGAACGCCGCCGCGTGGACATACGTCGCCGGCACGCTGCAGAGCGTATTGACGCTGCTGTACTATCTATCGTTCTTCAGCGGCGGAAGCCGCGACGAGGCGTAGCAGCAGTAAAAAAAGCGACGCTTGCGCGAAATCGCAAGCGTCGCTTTAGCGGTTCAATCGACGGACGGAGCGGTTCTACTTCCTGGCTCGTTTGTGCTTCAGCGGCAACCACGCGCCCCCTTGCTTGCTGCTTTCGACGGATTGTTGGATGAAGTACATCCCTTCGACGCCGTCATTCACGTTCGGATAAATCGTGTCGACGGTTTCAAACTTCTCGCCGGCGGCGCGTTGCGCCATGGCGTCGTAAGCGAAACGGTACACGTTCGCGAACGCCTCGAAAAACGCTTCGGGGTGGCCGCTCGGGAGCCGGCAGCTGGAGGCGGCGATCGGCGTCATGTACGGCCCACCGTTACGGGTGTATAGCTTGTGCGGTTGGCCGTTTTGTCGGAAGACAAGTGTGTTCGGCTCTTCTTGCCGCCACGACAAGGCGCCCTTCGTGCCGTCGACTTCGATGAACAGGTCGTTCTCGCGACCATGGCTGATCTGCGAAGCCGTCACCGTGCCCAAGGCCCCGTTCTCGAAGCGGACGATCGCGTGACCGTAGTCATCGAGTTGCCGACCTTCGGCGAACACCTTGAGGTGGCAACTGATCGAGTCGGGCAGCAGGCCCGTCATGTAGCGCGCCAAGTTGTAGGCGTGCGTTCCGATGTCGCCGAAGCAGCCGGCCGCGCCGCTCTTGGAAGGATCGGTTCGCCAAGCGGCTTGCTTCTGGTCGCTGGTTTCGAGTCGCGTACGGAGCCAGCCTTGAATGTAGTTGGAACGAACGGCGTTGATCTCACCCAACTCGCCGGCCAGGATCATCTCACGGGCCTGTCGCACCATCGGGTAGCCGGTGTAGTTGTGGCTCACCGCGAAGACGACGCCGCTCTTATCGACGGCCGTCGCGAGGTCCTCCGCCTGCTTCAGGTCGAACGTCATCGGCTTGTCGCAGATGACGTTGAAGCCGGCCTCGACCGCGGCTTTGGCGATTTCGAAGTGCGTATGGTTCGGCGTGGCGACGGAGACGAAGTCGATCCGCTTGTCGGCCGGCAGCTTGAGTTCGGCCTCGATCATTTCGCGGTAAGAACCGTAGGCCCGCTCGGCCGGGATGTCGTAGTCGGCGGCCGAGGCCTTCGATTTCTCAGGATTGCTGGAAAGGGCTCCGGCGACAAGCGCTGCGCGATTATCGAGCACCGCCGCCGTGCAGTGGACCCGACCGATGAACGAACCTTGGCCGCCGCCGACCAAGGCCATGCGAAGTTTGCGATTCAAGCTACCGTTGGTGGGCATGGCTCGGAGTACCTCAGTCTTAATGCAGGCGTTGCGAAGGGCGGAAAAGAGCGGCCGCCGGGGCAATGGTTTTAACACGCAAATACAGAAGGGGGGAGAGGGGAGGGCGGAGGGGGGAAATCAAAGGACTCGCAACACGCCAAACTCAAACTTGCGTTTGGGACATGCCGACATTCCTCCGCCCTCCCCCCTCCGCCTTCCGCCCTTCCTCGAGCTTTCTTCCCGCGCAAAAAGCGTTACCATAAACCTCAATCCTTGGGAAACACCGCACCCTCGCACCGCTAGGAGCCCTTCGGTTATGTGGAAACAGAACTTCTCATTCTTGGCCGCCGGCTTGATCGTCGGCCTTGTCGTCGGTGGCTTCTTGCCGCACGCGCCGATCTACGCCGTGGCGACCGATCGCCAAGACAACTTCGCGCTGGCGACCGGCGAAGTCGACGGCGATATGGAAGGCGTGTTCGTGCTCGACTCGACGACCGGCGAACTGACCGGCGCTTTGGTGAACACCTCGAAGCTCCCGCCGGTGCTCGGCGTCGTTTACAGCGCCAACGTCATGAAAGACATGGCGCTGGACGGCTCGAAGGACGTCAAGTTCACGATGGTCACCGGTCTCTTGCCGCTCCGCCCGGGCCAAGGCGTGGCTCAATGGGCCGCGAGCGTGATCTACATCGCCGAAGTGAATAGCGGCAAGCTGGCCGTCTACGGTATGCCGTACAACCGCGGCGCGTTCACCGCGGCGGCCGGCATTCAAGCGCCGTTTACGCTCCTGTACAACGGTCCGTTCCGCGCTCAGGGCGTCGTTCGCTAAGCGACGATTCGCCGCGAAAACTCGCTGCCGTCGGCCGGCCATTGTCGCCGCCGACGGCAGTGCTGTTTTCCGATATCTTCCATCCGTCCCCGCCTCACCATCGAGCCGGAAATCGATAGAATGCAAATTGTCTGCAACGGCGAGCCTCGCGAAATCGAACCTGAGACGACCGTGGCCGATCTGCTGGCGGCTCTCCACGTCGAGCCGAAGCAGTGCGCCGTCGAAGTCAACTTGGAATTGGTGCCCCGCGCCAAACATGCCGAGCGGCGACTTGCCGCCGGCGATCGACTGGAGATCGTCACGCTCGTCGGCGGCGGATAGTGGAACGCGAATACAAACAAGCGCGGAGGCAAGCTCCGCGGCGAAATGGTGAACATAATGTCGCTGGCGACTCCCCCCGATGTTCCGGTCGATTCCGAAACGCTGCGAATCGGCACGCATGAGTTGCGTAGCCGGCTGATCGTCGGCACCGGCAAGTACGCCGGCTACGACGTGATGGCCGAGTGTCTCGAGCTTTCCGGCACCGATTGCATCACCGTGGCCGTGCGCCGCGAGCGATTGATCGACGCTCAAGGTCGCAACATCCTCGACTTCATCGACTCGCGCCGCTACACGCTGCTCCCCAACACGGCCGGCTGCTTCACCGCCGACGACGCCGTGCGTGTCGCTCGCATGGGCCGCGAGATCCTGCTCGGCCTCGAAAACCCCGGCGCCGATTGGGTGAAGCT
>JAFLCO010000114.1:9894-16033 GCA_017303535.1 Planctomycetota bacterium | reverse complement strand
CGTCGCCGTCGTCGCTACGGCCGGCATCATTCAGGTGCTCAAGGGTTCGGCCGAGTGGGACCTGATGACGACGAAGGGTTCAATTTGGAGCTTCGCCGGCGGCGCGGCGGGAGCCGTCGGAGCGCTCGGGATTATTTTAGCGTTCACGTTCGGCGGAAAGCCGACTTACGTGATGCCGCTGGTATTCGGCGGGGCCCCGGTGATCAATACGCTCGTCACCATCGGCCCCGGTGTCGCCAACGGAACGATTGCGGAAATCAGTCCGCTCTTCTTCGCCGGACTGATCATCGTGATCGCCGGCGCCGCGACGGTTTTGGTATTCGCACCCAAGGGAGCGCCGCACGCTCCGGCGCGATAGACCATGTTTTTTCACCACAGAGGCACAGAGACACAGAGGAGAAATAAAATGGGAAGGCCCTTTTATATTTCCCTCGTATTCTCTGTGCCTCTGTGTCTCTGTGGTTCCAGTTCGGCCGCGGAAATTGAGAAGCCGAACGTTGTTCTGATCCTCTGCGACAATCTCGGCTACGGCGACGTCGGCTGCTTCGGGTCAACCGTGCATCGCACGCCGCACATCGATTGCATGGCCGCCGAGGGGCGCAAGTTCACCCATTTCTACTCGGCGTCGGGCGTTTGCTCGCCGTCGCGTGCGGCGCTGATGACCGGTTGCTATCCGCTCCGTATCGGGCTGCATACCAGTAGCCAAGCCGGCGCCGTGCTGCGACCGATGGATCAACTCGGCATCTCGGCCGACGAGTTCACGCTCGGCGAGATGTTCAAGTCGCAGGGCTACGCGACGATGGCGATCGGCAAGTGGCACCTGGGCGACCAGCCGGTCTTCCTGCCGAGGCGGCACGGGTTCGACGACTACTTCGGCATCCCATACAGCGAAGATATGACGGCCGACAAGGTGCCCGGCTGGCCGGAGTTGCCGCTCATGCGGGGCGAGCGCGTGATCGAAGCTCCGCCGGATCGCGATCAACTCACGCAGCGCTATACCGCAGCCGCGGTTGAGTTCATCACGGCGAACCGCGAGCGACCGTTTTTCCTGTACTTCCCGGAAGCCACGCCGGGGAGCGAGAAGACGTCGTTCGCCTCCGCCGAGTTTCGCGACAAATCGAAGAACGGCCGCTACGGCGACGCCGTCGAAGAACTCGATTGGTCGGCAGGCCGAATCTTGGAAACTTTGAAGAAGCTGGGCCTCGACGAGCGGACGCCGGTGATTTGGACGAGCGACAATGGGGCCGTGCGTCGCGATCCGCCGCAAGGTTCGAACCTTCCGCTCGGCGGCCACGGGTACTCGACTAACGAAGGGGGCCAGCGGATGCCGTGCCTCATGCGGTGGCCGGGGAGAATCAAGGCGGGGACCGAATGCGCGGAACTTGCGACGATGATGGATCTGCTACCGACGCTGGCTAAGCTCGTCGGCGGCGAGTTGCCGAGCGACCGCAAGATCGACGGCCGCGACATCGGCGGGCTCATCTTCGACGACGGCCGTTCGCCGCACGAGGCCTTCTATTTTTATCAGCGCGACCAACTCCAGGCCGTGCGCTCGGGCCGGTGGAAACTTCATCTGCCGCTCGCTAAACCGCTGCGACTGGGCAAAGCCGGGCAGAACCGCCCGGCGGCGCTGTACGACGTCGTCGCCGATCCGGGTGAGACGAATGACTTGATCGCCGAACATGCGGACATCGTCGCCCGTCTCACGGCCCTGGCCGAACAAGCCCGGGCCGATATCGGCGACCAAGACCGCAAAGGTCAAAACGTCCGCGAACCAGGCCGCGTCGAAAACCCGACGCCGCGCGTGCTGGAGACGACCTCGCGATGACGGCCGACGACGCGATGCACCGGGTGGAGGAACTGCTGACGCACGTTTGGATGGTGCGAACGTTTCTCAAGCACTCGGAAGAGGCTGAGGAAGACGATGAATTGATGGAAGTCGTCCGCGACCTTTACGACTACACACTCGCGCTCGGCGCGCCGTGGAACGAAAAGAACGCGGCCGAGTACTTAAAGCAGGCCCGGAAGAAGCTGGCCAAGCTCCGCGCGGCGACGGCCCGCTTCGCCGAACTCCAGCCGCAAATCTCGACGCACACCAATTTTCAAATGGCCAACCGCTCGCTGGCGGCGGCGGTGCGGGAAATCGGCGAGATCCTCGACTCTTCGAGCTGAGGATTTACCACGGAGGCACGGAGAGCACGGAGGAAGACGGAATTGCAAATTGCAAATTGACCGGACGGCTTCACCGCTCGCTCGCGCCATTTTGCAATTTGCAATTACCAATTTGCATTTTGCAATCTTCGGCTCCGTGCTCTCCGTGCTCTCCGTGCTCTCCGTGCTCTCCGTGCCTCCGTGGTGAAATAAGACCTAAGTCCCCCGCACCGGACCGTACCATTCGATATGCCGTCGCGGGCAGAAGCGGTAGCCGTGTTCGCGGCAGTGCGGCTCCAGCCATTCGGCCCGTTTCGCAAGTTCGTAGGCGTCGACGCCTTGCGGCATGAGCCATACGTCGCGGCGGCGAACTTCAGGGAACTCGGCCAGGTAGTGTTCCACCTCGGCTAGGTCGTCTTGTGAATCGATGACGAACTTGAGCTGGTGCGGAAATTCGCCGGTCAGTCGCCGGATGACTTCGGGCACATGTCGCGAGCGCTCGTGCCGCCTCGCCCAACGGGCGTCGCGCTCGGCCGAAGGCGTCGAATTCGCCAGCTTCGGGCTGATCGACATCAGGTCGCAAGCCACGGGCAGGTACAGCGTGCCGGCCGTTTCGATCGTGATATGTTTGCCGAGTCGGCGGAGTTGCTCGGTGAGCGGTACCAACTCCGCAAACAGCATCGGCTCGCCGCCGGTCAGCACCACGTGCTCGGCTCCGTAGCGTTCGACCTGCCCGACGATCTCATCGACCGAATAGTCGTCGCCTTCGGGAGCCCAAGAGGTGTACGGCGTGTCGCAGTACCAGCACCGGAGATTGCAACCGCTGGCGCGCACGAACACGCTTTCGACGCCCGTGTGACGTCCTTCCCCTTGCAACGATTGGAAAATCTCGGCGATCCGCATCGCGATAAGTCGCCGCCTTAGGTCGCCGGAATATAAACGGTCGGATCCGTCAGGCCGGCCTCGGCGAAGCCTTTCAGCCGGAGCGTGCAAGCGTCGCACCGACCACAGGCCCGACCTTCGAGGTCGGGATCGTAGCAACTGTGCGTCAGTCCGTAATCGACGCCGAGCGACGTGCCGGTCCGAATGATCTCCGCCTTGCTCATCGCAACCAGCGGGGCGTGAATCTTGAACTTCAGCGTACCTTCGACACCGGCCTTGGTCGCCAGGTTCGCCAGCCGCTCGAACTGTTGGAGGTACTCCGGCCGGCAGTCGGGATAGCCGCTGTAGTCGACCGCGTTCACCCCGACGAACAGGTCGCCGGCCCCCAGCACTTCGGCATAGCCGAGCGCGAGTGACAAGAGCACCGTATTGCGAGCCGGCACATAGGTGACCGGGATGCCTGTCGAAATCGTGGACTCGTCACGATCTTTGGGGACGGCTATGTCGGCCGTCAGCGCGCTGCCGCCGATGCGCGAGAGATCGACGTCGACCTGGATGTGATCGCGGGCTCCCAGCGCCTTGGCGACCTTGCGGCTCGCTTCAAGTTCAAAGCGGTGCCGCTGGCCGTAATCGACCGATAGCCCGAACCACTCGAAGCCTTGGCTGCGTGCGATGGCGGCGACGGTTGCGGAATCGAGCCCGCCGGAAAGGAGGACGACGGCGCGAGGCATGAGCTTCTGAAATCCTAGAACTGCGGAAGGCCGCGCCGACGCGAAAGCAGGCGGCCCCTGGTCGATTTCACCCCATAATGCCACAATAGGCTTATTGATGAAAGGAGCCCGCAGTGCCCGTTGATAAGTCGCCGCTTGCGAAATTGCCCGGTCCCGAGTTGCTGGAAACGTTCGAAAACCAGTTTCCCGACCGGGAGTACGAGATCGAAATCGTGTGTCCCGAGTTCACGTCGGTCTGCCCGAAGACCGGCCATCCGGATTTCGGCACGCTGACGATCACCTACGTGCCGGACAAACTTTGCGTCGAACTGAAGAGCCTGAAGCTGTACCTGCAACAATATCGCAATGCGGGCATCTTCTACGAGCACGTGACGAACTTCATCCTCGAAGCGCTCGTCGGCAAGCTCACGCCGCGGTGGATGCAGCTCAAGGCGGCCTTCACACCGCGCGGCGGCATCGGCACGACGGTGACCGCGGAGTTTTCGCAGGAACAGGGGAAGCGCGGATAAGAGTAGACGTCGGGTGGCTGGGACTGGAGCCGAAGGCGAAGTCCCAGTAACTGGGGCACCGCTTCGCTATGCCCCAGCCACCCGAAGCACACTGCTCGCTTTTTAACGCACCGTCGCACGGTGCGGCTTGCCGGCTTGAAAGAGTGCGGCACGTTCCTTGAGGAGCGGCTGTTCCTCGGCCGGTGCCGCTTCTAGGGCTTTGGCGATCATCTGTCCGGCGTTGTTAAAATCGCCGGCTTCCGCATAGGCATCCGCTAGCGCGGCGACGGCCGTCCAATCGGTCCAGCCGGTCGCTTCGCCGGCGCGCTTGGCGTAGTCGAACGCCTTCTGCGCATTGCGACAGGCGTCGTCCGTGCACGTTGCATAGAACGAAGAGGCCGTGAGTAAAAACTGCGGCTTCTGCGGCGCGATGGTGATCGCCGCTTCGAAATCAGCTTGGGCCTCGGCGTGTTTGCCGAGTTGCCAAAAGGCGTTGCCGCGATGCCACGTGAGTACGGCATCCTGCGGATTGCGACGCAGGGCTTCGTTGTAATCGGCCAAGGCCCGCGCGTCGTCGCGCAAGGCCCGATAGGCGTTGCCGCGCATGACATAGGCGGCCGTTGTTTCCGGTTCGAGTTCTATGACGCGGTTCAGATCGACGATCACCGACTGGTGCGCGCCGCGTTTCGCCCACACCATGGCCCGCAGCAAATACGCTTCGGCGACTTGCGGTCGCAGCGTCATGACCATTTCGGCGTCGCGAACGGCGTCGTCGTAGTCCCCTTCGAGCCGATGGATCTGACTGCGAAAGAGATAGTAGACGTGCGAATTCGCCGGATCGACGGTCACGGCTTGCGTCGCCGCGGCCTTCGCTTCGGCCCACTGCTTCTGCGCAGCGTGGGCTTGTGCGCGGCGGAGCAGTTCGGTGCCGGTCACGGTCGTCGCCGGCGCAGCGATCGGTTCGCTCGCCGAGGTCTGCACGACCTGAGCTTCGGCGATGTTCGCGATCAGCATCGAACAGACAACCGCCGACAACAAGCACGCACGCATCGCTTCACTCCGTTGAAGCCGCCAAGTTGGAAGGGGGCGGGAGTGTAGCGAAATCCGCCGCCAACGTAAAAGCCCAAGGACCAATGGCCCCTGGGCTTTACGAAGCTTTTATTCCGCCGAGCAATCGCGTGCTAGCTGAGGTCTTTGCCGACTTGGGCGAAGATCTCATACATCGCGTCGAGATAATCCTTGGCTTCCGCAAGCGGCATCGTCAGCGGCGGGCTCACACGAATGACTTTGCCGGCCAGCGGGCCCAGCAGGTGAATTGCCCGACCTTGGTCGTCGCCCAGGTAGCAGGCCTTCACGCAGGCATTGGCCGTGTCGGCCGCGGTGCCTGTGCCGAGTGCCGCGCACTCGATGCCCCAGACCGTTCCTTCGCCGCGCACATGCGCGACGGCCGGCAACTTCGACAACCGCACAAGCGCCGCTTCGATCACTTCGGCCAACTTTCGCCCTTGTTCGACGACGTTCGTCGCTTCGAACTCGTCGAGCGTCGCCAGCACGGCGGCACTAGAAAGCGGGTTGCCGCTCCAGGTGTCGCTCCCTTCGCCGTAGTTCATGTTCGCATAGAGATCGGCCCGACCGACGGCCGCGCTCACCGCGACGCCGTTGCCGAGGCCTTTGCCCAAGACGACGATGTCCGGTTCGATCCCGTAGTGCGTGAACGCAAACAGTTGCCCCGTCCGGCCGAAGTTGGCTTGCACTTCGTCGAAGATCAGCAAAATGTCGTGCTCGCGGCAGAACCGCTCGAGCAGTTGCATGTATTCCTTTTGCGGATGGAACGAGCCGCCACCGGCTTCAGCGCAGATCAACTCGGCGCAGGTGCTGATGAGACCA
>JAFLCO010000114.1:0-9884 GCA_017303535.1 Planctomycetota bacterium | reverse complement strand
AAGAGTGACGGAGCTCGGCTGCGGGGTGGGGCTAGTCGGGGCAGCGCTGTCGCTCGGAGCCCGGTGGTGGTCGCGGCGTCGGAGGCGGAGGAAGAAGGCGGAGCGGGAACGAGCCGCCGCCGCCGAGATACGGCTCGGTGATCAAGCAGCAAATGCGGCTGCCCAGTTCACGCCACAGCGTTTCGAGTTCTTGCTCGTACTTCTTGAGGTCAAGCGGCTGCTTGCGCTTCTCGAGCGACATGCACTCTTCGCGCGGAAAATCGATGAAGCGGACGCGAGAATCGCGTTCCTTATCCTTCTCGCTCCCCGTCACGGCGCCCGCCAAACCCTTCTTGCCGTGGAAGCCGTAGCGCGTCGCGAGGATGACGTCTTGCCCTGGTCGCCGAGCGAGCGCCGTCCACAAAGCTTTCTGAACCGCTTCGCTGCCGCTGGCCGCCCACATCACTTGTTCGCAGCGAGCCCCGCCGCGTTGGCGCTGCATCAGCGCGATCAGGCGTTCGGACGCTTCCACTTCCACTTCGGTCACGCCGTTGTACGCTGTGAGCGGAACGGCCGGCAGGTACTCGTCTTCGGCCCCTTCGGTCTCGTCGACTTCGCCGGCGAGCGTCGCCGCGCTCAGGTTCAAGTAACCCAGCATCCGCTGCCACCAGCGCTTCGGGTTGTGCCCGAGGTTGGCCACGAGCACGCCCGAGGTGAAGTCGGCCAGCTTGCGACCTTCGTGCGTGTAGTGGTAGCTCCCCTCGCTACGAGCAAACACGGCGAGGCTCGGCGTGAACGTCCGCAAACATTGCGGCTCGACGGCCTGCATCCGGCGACGCAGGTCGTTCGATTGTTCTTCGCCCGGGTGTTCGATCGGAGCGGCGGCGTCGATGGCTTGGGCCATGGCAAAATGTTCCGTTGTGCGACGTAAAACTATTGAAATTGTAGAAATCGAATCTGCGTTTGGTCGTTTAGCCGTATCGCTTGCGATGCGCGTTGCGGCGTCTTCTCTCTCGAACGAACACGCGTCGAGCAAGCTCGACGGCTAAACATCAAGGAACAACTAATTTCTGCTATCGTGCGGCGTTCACGCGTCCCGAATACAACACTTCCTGCTCATTACTTCCCGGCTTCAACAACACAAGTCCGCCGGCTTTGTGATCGATCTCGACCACGCAGTTCGGCATGCCTGCCACATGCCTGCCCAAGATCGCTTCCATGGCCTGCACGGCGGCGACGGTCTGCCGATCGGCCGCAAGATCGTTATACGACAACTTGCGAACCTGCTCCAAACGCGACGTTCTGTCGGACGCGGATCCGCCGTGTTCGACGAACGCCAACTCCCGTGCGAACCGTTCGATCACTTCGATGCCGTAGCCGCGTTGCGAACGGGCTCCCCACGGTTCGACGAACGTCCCGTTGTAGTGGTTGTTCATCGTCGTCTTGCGTTTGAAGGGAGTGCTCCCTTCGATCGTGCATTCGATGCCGCGCTTCCGGCTATGACCATTCCAGACGCCGTTGTCGAAGCGGAACTGCACTTCTTGTTCGACATAGCCGGGGAAGTTGTCCGGCGTGACCCAGCTGGTGTGAATATCGAACGCCGCTTCGCGACCGTCGGCGTATTCGTAGATCATCCGCAGCTGCGTCGAGTCCCAGGTCGGGCCATCGGCGGGCCCGACGATACCGCGCTGGCCCGTGCAGCTGACGCTTTTCAATCGCCCGCCGAACGTGAAATCAATCAGCTTGATGTAGTGCACGGCCACATAGGTGCCGGGATTGCGGCCGACGATCCACTCGGCGAACTGTCCGCCGCTGATCGACTTCGGTTCGAGCAGCGTGCAGTAGCCGTTGTTGACGTGCTGCAGTTCGTTGTCGACGACGAGCGTGCGAAGTTTCTTGTGATCGGGATCGAGCAGCTTGTGATAAACGACCTTGGCCAGCACGCCACGCTCGCGGGCCAGGCGCTCAAGTTCGTCGAGTTCGTCGAGCGACAACACCGACGGCTTCTCGATGAGCAAATGCTTACCGGCGGCGAGCACCGCTTTGGCCGCTTCAAAGTGCCGATTGTCGGGCGTGGCGACGCAGACGAAATCGACGTTCGACTTCAGCAACTGGGCCGTGGCGTCGGCGCCCGCGTAGCTGGCGAACTCAGCGACCTTGCCGGCCGAGGCTTTGCGAAAAGCGTCGGCGCGGGCACCGGTGCGGCTCGCGATCCCCGCAAGTTCCACGCGGCAGAGGCCGAAGCGGCGGTCGTAGAGTCCGCCCTCGGCGTGGGCCTGTTCGAAGAAGGGGCGATAGGTTTCGTCGAAGATCATACCGACGCCGACCATGCCTGCGCGGAGGGTCGGTGTCATCATGTTTTTCGTGCCCGAAGTGGATTCTGTTGCAGAGTTTGCGATCATAGTGTTTTATTAGCGATGGCCGATATGCACCGTCAAATTCGCGGAAACTGCGCTGAATTCACTTTCGAGTGTCTTGGCGTTTCCGCGATTTTGCCGGCGACAGGCTGACAGCTTGCTCCAAACGTTGCTTTTTCCGAGCTTGGCGGGCTCGAACCGACCACGATGCGACGCATGTCATTTCGTGTATCGGCCAATTAAGTGAATTCACTTTAGAGTCTTCTCCCATGACTGTCAACCGGAAAAACAAAAACTCGCCAACTTCTTCGGAAACCGCCGCAGGCAGCTTGGGGGCTGCGGAATCCGACGGCTTGGCGACGCTGCCGACGCTCGAAATCGACGGCGGAAACGGCGAGCAGACGCTCGTCGACGGCGTCTACGAGCAGATCCTGCTGCGAATCATTCAGGGGAAGCTCGTCAGCGGCCAGGAACTCAAGAGCACGGTGCTCGCGCAAGAGTTAGGCGTCAGCCGCACGCCGGTCGTGCAGGCCTTGCAACGTTTGGCGGCCGACGGCATCGTGAACCTCGAACTCAACAAACGGGCCGTCGTGCGCACGGGCGCGGAAAACTGGCTCGTCGAAGTGCATCAACTCCGCGAACTCTTGGAACCGCCGGCCGCGGCGCTGGCTGCGCAACTGGTGCCCGACGATCAACTCGCGAAGCTTCGCGCGCTGGCGGAAGCTGCCGCCGATCGCAACAAGCCGGGCTGGAGCGCCGCGGTCCGCAAGTTCGACTTCGCGCTGCATCTCACGATCGCCGACAACACGGGCAACCTCGCGCTACGCGAAGCGATCCGCAAATGCTGGAGCTACAAACGGCTTTCGTACTCGGCCGTCGAAGACCAACCGGCCTCACTAGCCAAAGCCTACGACGAACATCTGGCGATCGTCCGCGCGCTGGAATCCAGAGATTCGCAAACCGCCTCGGCGGCGATGCTCTTCCACTTACGCTCGGCGGCCGTGATGCGGCCGGAACGGCGGATTGTGTAGCGGCTTAATTTCTACCAATCGTTCAAAAAGACGAGTTGATTCTTGAGCGATTCCGCATCGCATTGTGCCAATAGGTGCAATAATCGGCGAATCAAACCGCCGATAGGTCGTTGTCCAGAGACAATGATTCCGGCATGTTCAATTCCCAACTGCAAGCGCCGGCTATGCAACGCGGCAAAGTGCCCGACGTTGAAGGTTACGATCGCGCGACGTTCCGCCGTACACCACTCCAGTTGCGCCTCGTCCGACTCTCCGATGCGATTCGCTTCGGGTGCACTGACCGCATCGAAACCTCGTTTGCGAAGCGCGCCTGCAACGGCACCGTAGATGTCTTCATCCGTGAAGAGGCGAATGGCAGTCATTCGAAATCAGTTCGACAATCTGCCGTCGGCAAGTTTCGCCTTGACCGTTTCCTCGACGTCGTCCGCCAAGTCCGCTTCGATCTCTACGATGTGATCATATGCGTAAGCTAACGCGTCATGCACGTCGGCCGGACGTAGCGTCGGGTATTGTTGGACCAGTTCTTCGACGGTCATTCCTTGGCGGTAGGCCGTGAGAATTGTGGCGACGCGAATGCGAGTGCCGGCGACGGTCGGTTGACCGCCGCAGCGCGCCGGATCGCGTTCGATATTTCTGTAGTCCAACTTTTTCATGGCAGTTCTGAAGCCGATCGACCGTTGAATTCGACTGTCGAATTATACCAGACGGCAATTCGGCCGAAGGAAAGCAGTTAAAAAGGTCAATTGCCCGTCGCCCGGAACGTGTAGAGATCAGCGTCGCGGAGGAAGAACTCTAGGCGGACCGTTTGGCCGCGAAGTTCGTCGAGCGTGCGGTTGTTCCAGCGGATTGGTTGCGCAGTGCCGTCCGTCGTGAGCGGCGTGCAGTCTTCGTAGTTGAAGCCGGCGAGGGGTTTGCGACCTGCGTCGCTGACGCGGACTTTCAGTTCGCCGGCCGAGGCGTCGGCGTTGACCGTGAGATCGCCGCCGGGCCAGATGAGCTTGCGCGTGACGAGGACGCCGCCGGATTTCGGGCCGCGCATGGAGATGAAGCCCTCTTTGCGTACCACGGCCAGCCCGACGCCGATCTTGCGGACGTCGCTGCGGGCTTCATGCGGCCCGTCCCAGCCGTTGTAGTAGATGTGCCACTCGTCGCCGACCTCGACCCAGGGAAATTGTCCGAACGCCATCCCGTCGTCCCACGAGCCTTCCGGCCCGCGCTCGATCAGCTTCGGTCGATCGGGATGTCGCTCGTAGGAGATGCCGTCGCGGCTCCAGGCGAGTTCGGTGTGGATGTCATTGTTCATCTTGAAGCACCACAGCGCGCCCCAGTAAAGCCCGCCGTAGCGCACCGTCGGCATGCCGTAGAAGCAATTGAAGCCGGCCCGCTCGTCGAGTTCGTCGGGAGTGAGAATGGTTTGCGGTTCGCCGGACCAGGCCGTCCACAGATCGCGGCTCGTCAAACGCGCGATGCGTCGCGACTCGCCCGTGTCGAGAACGTCGCCTTGGAAAGTGCGGTAGATGTGTTTGGGGCGGCAGTACATGACATACTCGCCGCGCTGCGGATCGTGGAGCAGGTTGTTGTGCGTGTCGCTGTGCAACTTGTAGATCGGAGCCACGCTCTTATCGTCCCAATGAATTCCGTCGTGCGAGCCGATCAAATGCAGGCCGCGCTTCGAGCGAAAGAGCATCACGTGCTCGAACCCGCGGCGCTCGGCCTCCGGCAAATCGAGGGGAAAGAAAGTGCGTGCTTCGTGCGTACCGATTCCCGGCCAGCAGACGTTGTTGGCTTTCGAACCGTTGCGCTCGAACAGGCCGAGGTTGGGCTTCGTCCAGGCCAGCCCGTCGGGCGATTCCGCATAGCCGATCGCGTGCGCGCGGATCTCATCGCCGTCGCGATTGTCGAGGTCGTACCACATTTGGTAGAGGCCGTCGGCCCGTCGCCGCACCTGAACGTGGTTGCCTTCGCCGGCGATCAGCGGGTTGCCGTCATGCTTTTTGGGCTGATGAAAGACGCGCTCCAGGCGTTGGCTCTTGTACTTCACGGCCCATTGGTTATCGATCACGTGGCGATCGAAGACGAACTGCGGCTCGGTGCCGATGGCCAGCGGCTCCGCGGGCAAGTCGGCGGCCCACGCGCATCGCGTCGAATTTAGGGACAGCGACAATACGACAACGACAAGGAAATGCGAGTGCGACACGAGGACACTCCTCAAGAAGGCGGACCATGGCCAGGGGCGGACAGAATCCCGACGCGCCGTGGTGCTCCATTATCGGCCATGCAACTCACCCGCGGTACTTGCGAAGTTGCCGCAGCAGAAGCACAATAAGCCGCTCGCGTCACCCTCATCCGGCCGTTGGCCACCTTCTCCCGGAGGGAGAAGGCTTTGCAATCACGCTTTCCAACGAACCATCATCATGGCCGACAAGCCCAGCGTTATTCTCAGTGGTTTTGCCGACGAATCCGCCAACCAAAAGACGGCCGTGCAGCAGTTCTGCGCGTTCGCCGCGATGGGGCTGCAGTACTACAGCCTGCGGTTCATCGACGTCGGCGAAGGCATCAAGAACGTCATGAAGCTCACCAAAAAAGAGATTCAAGACATTCGCCACCTCGAAGACGAATACGGCTTGAACGTTTCGTCGATCGGTTCGCCGATCGGCAAGGTGAAGCTCGTCGACAAGGAAGACGGCACCAAGAACGCCTTCATTCCGTTCAAGAAGTATTTGGCCGAAGACGTCAAGAAGGCCTGCGAGTTGGCTCACGCGTTTGAGACCAAGCTCATCCGCGGCTTCTCCTTCTATCATCCCAAGGGGGAAGATCCGAAGAACTACATTTCGCAAGCCGTCGATCAACTCGGCAAGATCGCCGAAGCTTGCCATCGCAGCGATTTGACGTTCGGCCTGGAGATCGAAGCCAACTTGGTCGGGCAGACCGGCGAGTTGCTTGCCGAGATCCAAAAGCAAGTGAAGCATCCGGCGATGATGCTCATCTTCGACGCGGCCAACATCCTCTGCCAAGGTTACACGACGCTCGACGTCTACAACCAATATCTGGCGATGAAGCCGTATATCGGCTGGATGCATATCAAGGACTATCGTCATCCGTCGCCGCCGAAGCGCGTCGGCCACGTCGATGAGGAAGCGATCAAGAACTTCGTGCCGGCCGATCTCGGTCAATCGGCGAACGAACTCATCTTGCGTGACTTCCGCGATGCGGTGCCGGCCCTCACCAAGAAGCTCGCCAAGCGCGGCATCCCGGGCGTGTTCCTCGACCTCGAGCCGCACGTTAAAGGCGGCGGGCAATTCGGCGGCTTCAGCGGGCCCGACGGTATGGGCGTCGCCCTCCGCGGCCTGTGCAAAGTGCTGGACTTCGTCGGCCTCGACTATCACTTGCGCGACTTTGACGACATTCGCGCGGCCCGCGGTTTCTAGTCGGCGGCCTTGATGGGGTGCCACTGGTGGCTTGCCCACCAGCGCTTGCGAGAGCGTTGTGGAGACACTGGTGGACGAGCCACCAGCGGCACCCATCATTTGTGCAAGAACTCAAGACCGTTACTCGCTCTTCGCTTCGCCGTCCGCTTCACCGCGCATCTTGGCGGCGGAGCGTTGCAAAACATCGTCCAGCGAGCGAGTCGACTTGCTCGCTTTACGCCGCAGCTTTAACGACTTGGCGCCGAAGATAACCATGCCGGCCACGCCTGCGGCGGCGATCGGCAAGGCGTCGGCGTACCCGAGTACCGTGACCACGACGCCGGCGACGGCCGTCGCGCCGCACGTCGCCGCCACGTACCCCTTCCACTTCGACGCCTTCTCGGTCGTCTTGATCTGGTGGTTCGCCACGGCGGCCCGCGCGTTGACGTTCGCCAACTCACGCAGGGCCGACAAGTCGCTCTTTCGTTCCGCCGCCACGCTGCGGGCCTTAAACTCCGCCGGGTTCAGCGGAGCCTGCGGCTTTTCAGGAGCCGGCGCCGGAGCGGGCCGCGCGGCTTGCGGGCGCGACTCCATCGCGGCCGGAGACGAACGTTCGGTCGGCTTCGCCGGAGCGGCGGAGTCGTTCGCACGATTGACGCCGAGCCGTTGCATGAGCTGCGCCATGTAGTCGTTGAGCGATTCTTCTTCGCCGTCAGCATGTGGGCCAGCGTGCGCGGCGACGGGCGTCGGGTCCGGCTTCGGCGCGGGGGGCGGCGGAGGTGCCCGATGCGCCGCGGCGTCCGCGGCTGCGTCGTCTTCCAACGCGGCGGCGAACCCGAGCCGACGGAGCACGTCGGCCGCGCTTTCACTCGAACCGGCCGGTTGTCGCACCGCTTCGGGTTCGACATCATCGGCCTCGGCGACGGCCGGCGATTCTTCGTTGATCTCTTCGTGGTTCTCTTCGTTGACTTGCTCAACCGCTTCGGCGACTTCCGACGGCTCGACGACATCTTCGGCCGCCTCAACGTCCGCGATTTCATTCATCGACGAGCGTGCTTCGACTTCGGCCGACGCTTCTTCGGCAATTGGGGCCGACTCTTGCGCTTCGGCTTCAGCCGTGACATCGCTCATCATTTCCTTAGCCACGATATCTTCGCAACGCTTATCCAGCGATTGCTCGCGGGCGACAAGTTCGCTCCAGCTACGCTTCAAAGCTTCGCAGCGGCCGGCGGCTTCCGCGGCGCGGCGTTCGATTTCTTCGCGACGTGCGGCCAGTTCCGCATCGCGGGAGGCCAGTTCGGCTTCACGCGCGGCGGCGGCTTCGGCAGCCTGCTTGAGTTGCAGCTCCAACTCAGCGGCCGAGCGTGCGACTTCGGCTTGGGCCGCGGTCAGATCGGCGTCGCGTAGTTGCAAGGCCTCGGCCTGCCGCGCCAGATCGACCGCGAGAGCTTCCAACTCTTCCCGGCGGGCGTCGATTTCAGCTTGAGCGGCAGGCGACACTTCCGCGACCGTCTCCACCGGCATCAGTGCGACCGGGGCGGCAATCTGAATCGGTGCGACGGCAGTCGTCGCGAGCGCCGTCAATCGGGCCTCTTCGGCTTCGCACGCCGTCTCGCGCTCCGCCAGTTGCCGGCCGCGTTCCATCAGGGCATGTTGCCGGGTATCACACTCTGCAGCAGTTTCGTCAAGCGTCGCAGCGCGCTCGGCGAGCGTCGCACCGAGTTCGACCAACTCCGCATCGCGACGGGCCAGCGCGGCTTCATGGCTTGCCAGCGAGGCTGCGCGCTCGTCGAGCTCCTTCGTGCGTCGGGCGATCGCTTCATCGTGGCGAACCAATGTCTGCTCGCGGGCCGACCAGGCCGCTTCCCGCTCATTGATCGTTCGCAGCAATTCTTCGGCCCGGGCGGCTTCCGCGGCGGCGGCGGTTTCCCGGGCAGCCAGGGTTCGCTCTCGCTCGGTCAGCGAAACATTCTGCTGAGCGGTGCCTTTGGCAATGTTCGCTTCGCGCACCTTCAATTCGGCGGCCTGGGCGTCAAGCTCGGCGGAGCGGGCAGTGAGTTCCACGCGGCTCCGTTCCAATTCGGCGAGGGCCCGAGTCAGCGATTCTTCGCGCGTCTCCAAATCGCACAGCCGCGCCGCATCGTGGGCCATGCGCTGGGCGTGGGTTTGCGACTGGGCTTCGAGTTCGGCGGTGCGGCGCGTGACCTCGGCCTCGGCCTTCTGCAACCGCGCGGCTTCCGCGGCCAAGCGTTCCCCTTCGGCGGCGGCTTCCGCAAGGCGGGCTTCGAGCTGTGTTTCCTTCGCCTTGAGTTCGGCTTGTTTCGTTTCCCAAGCGTCCTGTGCGGCTTCGCGATCTTGGCTGGCCTGCTTGGCCAGCGTGCGCATCCGCTCCGCTTGCTCGACGAGCAATTGCTCTTGAGCGGCGAGCGTCGCGCGGCGGCCTTCGCACTCGGCCAACCGTGCCTGCACGTCGCGGTCGAGCGTTTCCAGCCGGGCTCGCTCGAGCTGCAATTGCGTGAGTTCTTCAGTATGCAGACGGCGACGGCCTTCCATTTCGGCCAGCCGCAATTGGTATTTGCGAATCTTCGCCACGGCGGCGCGCAGCCGGCCGCGCCCCTGGCGATTGGCCAATTGCAAGCGGCCGAGCAATGCGTCAATCTGCGATCGATCGGTCGTCAGCCCCGTTTGAACACGGCGCATCGCGCCGGCCACGGCCCGCAGTTGCCCCGGCAGTTCGACGACTTGAAACTCCACCGGCCCGATCGCCAGCCGATCGCCCGCGGCCAACGGCATGTCTTCAAACGTCCGATCGTTCAGCAGCGTAGAGCCCGACCAGCGCCGCACGACGGACTTATGCCGACCGTGCAAGATCACGCAATGCACCGGCTGCACTTCGGCCCCGTGTAAACGGAGCGTGCAATACGGAGCGGAGCCGACCGTGCACTTGGCCGACGACAACCGCACCAGCCGGCCCGTTTGAGGCCCGGCCGTAATTCGTAGCGTGAACTCGCCGGCGACTTGGCCCAACAGCGAACTGTCGGATTGTCCGTCGCGCGAATCGGCCGAATGTCGGGCAATCGTTTCGTTGATCACGGCACGTACTCTCGGAA
>JAFLCO010000113.1 GCA_017303535.1 Planctomycetota bacterium | reverse complement strand
TTCGCGACAGCGACATGCGTTTGACGCAAGGTGGCGAGCCGACCTTCGTCTCGATCGACGACATGGACGGCGACGAATGGAACACTGCCGCGCTGGGGCCGCGCAAGCGACGCTTGGCCGGCGAACTCGTGAAGCGACTCGGCAAGCAATTCGCCGTCGGCCCGCTCTATCACTACGGTCAGGGGAAATGGTATCCCGGCGAACCGCTGCCGCGCTGGGCCTTGAGTTGCTACTGGCGGAAAGACGGCGAGGTCATTTGGGAAAACCCGGACCTGATCGCCGACGATGAAGATAACTTCGGCCACACCGATGCGCACGCACAACAGTTCATTACGGAACTGGCGGAGCGGCTGCGGGTGGAGCCCGAACATGTGCTGCCGGCGTACGAAGACGCTTGGTACTACATGTGGAAAGAGAAGAAGCTGCCGACGAACGTCGATCCGCTTAAATCGAACCTTGCCGACAAGACCGAGCGTGATCGGCTGGCCCGCATCTTTAATCAAGGGTTGAATAAGACGGTCGGCTATTGCTTGCCGCTGTGTCGCGACCATTACTACAACGCTCACTCGGCCTGGCGGAGCGGCCCGTGGTTCTTAAGGCAGGAACACATGTTCTTGCTCCCGGGCGATTCGCCGATGGGCTTCCGGTTGCCGCTCGACTCCTTGCCGTGGGTCGCGCCGGGCGATTTCCCACACCTTTACGAAATGGATCCGTTTGCGGAGCGCGACGCGCTGCCCGCACGCGATGCCTTGCCGCAATGGACGCCGAAGCCGCCGCAGCAGAATCCCGACGGCGGAGCTTCGTACGGCGGCGGAAGGTACACGTTTGGGCCGAATGGCCAAAACGGTAACTCGCACGGCGACTCCTCCAACGGCAACGGCGTTCACCGCTTGCTCGAACAAACGACCTTGCGGGAACAATGGAACCCTGCGGCCCGCGCGCCGCTGGGGACCACGATCAAGAAGCAGTTCGGCGGCGGCAACGTCGCGAGCGACGATTTTGAAGAAGCGCTCGTGGCCGAACTTGAACGGGAACGCATTTCGTACGACCGCCTGGCGGCCATTCGTCCGGAAGGGGCGATGATCTTGGAGCCTGGGAAGTCGGCGTCGTTCATCGTACGCACGGCCATTTGCGTCGAGCCGCGGGCCGGGAAGCTGCACATTTTCATGCCGCCGCTGGCCTACGCCGAAGACTATCTCGATTTGGTCTACGCGATCGAGCAGACGGCGACGCACTTGCAGATGCCTGTCGTGATCGAAGGCTATTTGCCGCCGCACGACTATCGACTGACGCACTTGCGCGTAACGCCCGACCCCGGCGTGATCGAAGTCAACTTGCAGCCGGCCGACAACTGGAAGGAACTCGTCCACAACACGACGACGCTCTACGACGAAGCGCGGCTCACGCGGCTCGGCACGGAAAAGTTCATGCTCGACGGTCGCCACACCGGCACCGGCGGCGGCAATCACATCGTTCTCGGCGGCTTACGACCGAGCGATAGCCCGATCTTGCGCCGGCCGGATCTGCTGCGCAGCTTGGTCAGCTACTGGCACAACCATCCGTCGCTCTCGTATCTCTTCTCCGGTTTGTTCGTCGGCCCGACGAGCCAAGCTCCGCGCGTCGACGAAGCGCGGCACGAAGCCGTTTACGAACTCGAAACGGCCTTCCAACAACTGCCGAAAGACACGTTTGTCCCGCCGTGGCTCACCGACCGGTTGTTCCGCAATTTGCTCGTGGATCTCACCGGCAACACGCATCGGGCCGAGTTCTGCATCGACAAGCTCTTTTCGCCCGACTCCAGCACCGGACGGCTCGGCCTCATTGAGCTGCGGGCCTTTGAAATGCCGCCCCACGCGCGAATGAGCCTCACGCAGCAATTGCTGCTCCGCGGTTTGCTCGCCCACTTCTGGCAGAAGCCGTACCAGAAAGAACTCGTGCGCTGGAACACGGGCTTGCACGACAAATTCATGCTGCCCCATTTCTTGGCGCAGGACTTTGCCGACGTGCTGACTGATCTTCAAGAAGCAGGCTTCGATTTCCGCCAAGAATGGTTCGACGCCCACTTCGAATTCCGCTTTCCGTTCTGCGGATCGATTTGCCATAAGAACGTGGAAGTCGAACTGCGGCAGGCTATCGAGCCGTGGCACGTGCTTGGCGAAGAAGGGACCGCCGGCGGAACCACGCGTTTCGTCGATTCTTCCGTCGAGCGCTTGCAGGTGCTCGTGCGCGGCATGACGGATAGCCGACATATCGTCGTGTGCAACGGCCGGCGTGTGCCGCTGCACCCGACCGGCACGCTCGGCGAGTTTGTGGCGGGCGTTCGCTTCCGCGCTTGGCAGCCGCCGTCGTGTTTGCATCCGACGATCGGCGTGCACTCGCCGCTCAGCTTTGAAATTGTCGATAGCTGGAACGAGCGTTCGCTCGGCGGTTGTACGTGGCACGTCGCTCACCCGGGCGGGCGGAGTTACGAAACGTTTCCGGTCAACGCACTCGAAGCCGAGTCGCGCCGCACGAATCGCTTCTTCAAGCTCGGTCACACGGGGGGCAAAGTCGCCATTCCGCCGGAGGAGCGCAACGACGACTATCCGATGACGCTTGATCTGCGACGGGCCATCGAACGAGCGTATTCTGTATAGCGCACGATTTGCGCAGTATCGCACTTTGCGATCCTGCGGTTCACCAAAGCATTTGACGTTGAACAGGTCACCGTTGGTTTACAGTTTCGTGTGCTACGACTAGAATCTAGTTCTCGAATGTTGAGCAGGGAGCAGGCGGGCAGGGTCGCCGTGATGAAGGTCGTGCGAAACGTGGTCTTTGGGCCGCGATAGCAGAACTTGAGTCGGGTGTCGCTATGGTTCTCGTCTGGTTCCGACGGTTCGCGGAGGTCGCACTGAGGCGGTCGTCGTAGGGCCGGGGCGGATATGTGAACGACGACCAGCGCGGACGCCGGACATGAGCGTAACGACCGAAGCCGCAACGACGCGGCCTCCGGAAGATCTACTCGCAGCCTATCGGCCGCCGGCCGGCGTCGTCGATGAAATGCTCGACGAATCCGGCCAGGTTCGGCCGGCGTGGCGTCGACTCGTCGCGTCTCTGGAGCAAATCGGCTCCGACGGCCTCGCCAAGCAAACCGAGCAAGCGCGTCGGTTGCTGCGCGACAACGGCGTCACCTACAACGTATTCGGGGAATCCAGCGGCGAAGATCGTCCCTGGGAACTCGATTGCGTGCCGATGCTCATCACCAGCGGCGAGTGGAACCGCATTAGCGACGGTCTCACGCAACGGGCCGCGCTGCTGAACCTGATTCTCGTCGATCTCTATGGCCGCCAAGACTTGCTGCGGCAAGGCGTGCTGCCGGCCGACATCGTGCTCGGCAACTCCGAATATTTGCTGCCGTGTCGCGACGTGCGGGTGCCGAACGATTGCTACTTGCATTTGTATGCGGCTCACCTCGGCCGCGGCAGCGACGGCAACTGGACCGTCGTCGCCGATCGCACGCAAGGGCCTTCCGGCGCCGGCTACGCGCTGGAAAATCGGCTCGTCATGTCGCGTGTGTTCGCCGAGCAGTTTCACGATGCTCGCGTCCGCCGCCACGCCACGTTCTTTAAGACGCTGCGCGACTCGCTTTTCTCCTCGGCTACGCGGCACAAGGAGAATCCGCGCGTCGTATTGCTTACGCCCGGCCCGAGCAGCACCGTTTACTTCGAAGACATTTATCTGGCCCGCTACCTCGGCTACACGCTTGTCGAGGGGAGCGACCTAACGGTTCGCGACAACTCCGTTTACTTGAAAACTCTCGGCGGCTTGCTGCCGGTCGACGTCGTGCTCCGTCGCTTGCCGGATCTGGAGTGCGACCCGTTGGAGTTGCGCAGCGAGTCGATGCTCGGCGTCGCCGGGTTGCTGCAAGCCGCGCGGGCCGGCAACGTCGTCGTCGCCAATGCTCTCGGGAGCGGCATCTTGGAAGCTCCGGCGCTGGCGGCATTCTTGCCGGAACTCTGCCGCCGGATGCTGGGCGAGGAACTCAAACTGCCGAGCGTTCCTACTTGGTGGTGCGGTCGAGCCGACGATCGGCGCTACGTGCTCGACCATCTGCGCGAGTTGATCATCAAGCCCGCGCTGCTTCATCGCAGCCGCAAGCCGGTGTACGGCGGCAGCCTTTCCGAAGAAGAACTGCAGCGGCTGGCGGCGCGTATTGAGAAACACCCTAACGCGTACGCGGCTCAAGCGATGATCGAGCGCTCGTCGACGCCGGTCTGGAACAAAGGTTCGCTGCAGCCTCGGCATGTCGCGCTGCGCACGTTCGTCGCCGCCGACGGTGAAAAGTACGATGTCATGCCCGGCGGCTTGATTCGCGTGACCGCCGAGTCGCACGTGCCCGCGGTGTCGATGTCGTCGGGGCAGGGGAGCAAGGACCTTTGGGTCTTGAGCGAAGGACCGGTTGCTCAGGTTTCGCTGCTGAAGCCGTACGGCGCGCCGATCGAACTTCGCCGCAGCGGCAACGACTTGCCAAGCCGCGTGGCCGACAACATGTTCTGGCTCGGTCGTCAACTCGAACGAGCCGAAGGCGTGGTCCGCCAATGGCGAGCCGTTATCATGCGCTGGATGAGCGAATCGGAGCCCGGTGCCGTCGTCGAACTGCCGATCTTGTTCGACGCGATGTTGCAGGACTGGCCGCTCAAACACCCGACCGTCGACGGCAAAGGCGATCCCTATCGCGATCGGTTTCGTCAACTCCTGCAGCTTTGCTACGACGAGCAACGTCCCGACTCGCTCCGTTCGACGATCTACGCCGCCCACCGCTTGGCGTCGATCATGCGCGACCGGCTCTCGATCGACAGTTACCGCATCATCAGCCGGCTCCGCAGTGAAATCGGCACCGGCGGGCAGCAATCGATGTCGCTCGACGACGTCTTACTGCAACTTAATCAACTGATCGTGCTGCTCTCGGCCTTCAGCGGCATGGGCATGGAGAGCATGACCCGCGGCCCGAGTTGGCGATTTTTGGACATGGGACGCCGCCTCGAACGTGCGCAGCATACCGTGCGATTGTTGCATGCCGTACTTGTGCGGCACTTGGCGGAGCCGACGCCGGTGATCGAGGCGTTGCTCGAAATCGCCGATAGTTCCATGACCTATCGCTCGCGCTATCTGACGTCGATTCAACTCGCGCCGGCCCTCGACCTGATTCTCACCGACGAAACCAACCCGCGCTCGGCTGCGTTTCAGCTGGCGGCGCTGGCCAAGCATGTGGAAGGCCTGCCGCACGACGACGAGCGGCCGCAGTCGACGCCCGAGCAACGGGTGATGTTGGCGGCGCAAACGGAGCTACGGCTTACCGACGTCGAGGCATTGTGCCATGCGTCGGAGTCGGACGGCGGCGAGCATCGCCAACTCGGCGAGCTTCTGGCCCGCCTCGAGCGGCACTTGAACGCCCTGTCGGAAGCGATTGCTCACACCTATTTGGTCCACGCCGGTCCTTCGCGGCATTTGGGTCGTGTGACGCCGCTGCCGCTGAATCATTCGCCGTTGCAATAGTCGCTCGATAAGAGCGTGGAGAATTAGTCGGCCATGATGTATCGCGTGCGGCACTCGACGGTGTACACCTACGACGAGACGGTGCCCGTCTGTCAGAACGAGGCTCATCTGAAGCCGCGCAACGCCGCGATGCAAAAGTGCTTGAGCAATAATTTGCTCATCGCTCCGCCCCCCGCCACGATGGCCGAGCGTAACGATTACTTCGGCAATCATGTCACGTTTTTCACGATCCAAGAGGGGCATCGCCGCTTGGCGATCACGGCCGAAAGCGTGGTGACCGTCGTCGAGGCCGCGCCGCCGCCGGCGGAAGAATCCGGCACTTGGGAAACGACGACCGATCTGCTACGCGGCTACAGCGACGGCTCGCATCTCGAAGCGAAGCACTTCACGTTCGAGTCTCCCTACGTTCCGTTGAGCGACGAATTGGCCGGCTACGCGCTGCCGTCGTTCACGCCCGGTCGGCGCCAGCTGGAAGCCGTCTTCGATCTGACGCACCGTATCTTTACGGAGTTTAAGTTCGACCCGACGGCGACCTGCGTCAACACGCCGCCGCTGCAGGTGCTGCATAAGCGCCGCGGGGTCTGCCAAGACTTCGCCCACTTGATGATCGGCTGTCTGCGGTCGCTCGGACTTTCGGCCCGATACGTGAGCGGCTATTTGCTGACGGCTCCTCCGCCGGGCAAGCCGCGACTCGTCGGGGCCGATGTTTCCCATGCCTGGGTTTCCGTCTATTTCCCTGAGTTCGGCTGGCTCGATTTCGACCCGACCAACGACTGCATGCCCTCGGGCAAGCACATCACGCTCGGCTGGGGACGCGACTACGGCGACATTTGCCCGATCAAAGGGGTGTTCGTCGGCGGCGGCCGGCACGAGATGCAGGTCACGGTCGACGTCGAACCGGTGTAAAGCGTCCTGCGGCGGCAAATCGTCGCGATAGTTTTTGGCCGGCGGCTGGGTTATAACGGGCTTCTCGCCTCGTTTTCCTTTCTCCGCCGGATGCCCTCGTCATGTCGCAAGCCCGCCCCGTTTCGCGCCGCAAGTTATTGCAAACGTCTCTCGTCGCCGGCGGCGCGTTGGCGCTGCCCTATTACGTTCCGGCGCGTGCGTTCGGGGCCAACGAGCGGATCGTACTCGGCTTTGTCGGCGTGAAAAATCAAGGAACGGCGAACCTCAAGAAGTTCCTGAGCTACAACGGCAAACTTTGCGAAGTCGCGGCTCTGTGCGACGTCGACTCCCAAGTTTTGGCCGCGGCCCACGATCTCACCAAGAAGTCGGTGGGAGGCCCGGTCGAACTGTTCGGCGACTATCGCAAATTGCTCGAACGCAAAGATATCGACGCCGTCGTGATCAGCACGCCCGATCACTGGCATGCCCGCATGACGATCGACACGGCCGAAGCGGGCAAAGACGTCTACTGCGAGAAGCCGCTGACGCACACAGTCATCGAAGGCCGCAAGATGGTCGACGCCGTCCGTAAGAACGGCCGCGTCGCTCAAACCGGCTCGCAGCAACGGTCCGACGCCCGCTTCCGCCAGGCCTGCGAAATGGCGCGCAACGGCCGACTCGGCAAACTTGAAAAAGTGCTCGTCGGCATCCCGCGCCCGAATCATCCCGGCAAGCCGATCGCGGATACCGCGCCGCCCGCCGAACTCAACTACGATCTCTGGCTCGGCCCGGCTCCGGATCGGGCCTACAACAAAAACCGCGTTCACTACAACTTCCGCTTCTTCTGGGATTACTCCGGCGGCCAGATGACGAACTTCGGCGCCCACAACATCGACATCGCCCATTGGGGCATGGGGATGGATGAAGGGGGCCCGCTGTCCGTCGAAGGCACGGCGACGTTCCATCCGGAGAAGTGGCACGAAGTCACGGAAACCTGCCGCGTGACGTTCCAATATCCCGACGGCATGCAGATGATCGTCGGCCAGCAGCAGAAAGACATCCCGATGGGGGCGACGTTCGTCGGCTCCAAAGGAACGGTCTTCGTCTCGCGCAAGGAAATCGTCGCCAACCCGATTGACCTCACCAGCGATCCGATCGGCGAAGGCGACTTGCGGCTCTATGAGAGCACGAGCCACCATCAAAACTTCCTTGACTGCGTGAAGTCGCGGAAGCTGCCGATTTGCGACATCGAAATCGGCCACCGCGCCGCGACGGCCTGCCACCTCGGCAACATCGCCGTTCGCACCGGCCGCAAGATCACTTGGGATGCCGCGAAGGAACAGATCATCGGCGACGACGAAGCGCAGGCCATGACTCTGCCGAAGTATCGGGCTCCTTGGACGATCTAGACTTTGGGTGCCACGGGTGGCTCGACCACCCGTGCTTTGTTCGGCACTGGTGGGCAAGCCACCAGTGGCACACCGCGCAAGATGGGGCCGAGACGCCGACTTGGCGGCGATTACCGCTTTCGCAGAATGAAGACCGCGTCCGACAGCCGGTTGTCGAGACGCGTCGGCCGCTCGAGATCGTAGTCGAAGTCATACGTCGCGCAGTGTTCCAACTCGGGAACCTGCGCGAGCAATTCGCCGAACTGCGTCGCGTTGTAGAGTCGCAGATCGAACTCGTCGCGCAGGCGAAATTCACGACCGGGCTTACGAACGAGCAGCGAAATGCGGCAGCGTTCCAAACGCGTACGGCGGCTGCTCGCCACGACGCGTAAGGTGTAATGAATCCGCGTCGTTCCGCGCTCGGCACGCCACCGCTCGACGCAATCGAGCGAGGCGTCGGGCGGCAGCAAATGCATGCCGAGTATAAATAGCCCGCCGGGTCGCAACGCCCGGGCCACGCAACGCAAGTGGCCGAGCGCCGCTTCGTCGGTCGTCAGATGGCGGAACGTATTGAACGTGTTGAACGCCGCGTCGACCGGCTTCGGCAGTCGGAAGTCGACCATATCGGCCTCAAACACTTCTGCCGAAAGCTTGCCCCGGGCGATCCGCTTCGCCACGTAATCGACCATTTGGCGGTTGTTGTCGAATCCCAGCACTTCGTAGCCGCGACGGGCCATTTCGACGACCAGCCGACCGCCGCCGCAGGCCGGTTCGAGCAATCGCCGTACTTTGCCGACGGCGAACTTCTCGCAGGCCGCTGCGATGAACCTTGCCTCGGCCGGCGTTTCGTCTTCAAAGGCCCAATCGAAATACTGCGGGTAGTCGTACCAACTCTCGGAATGTCCCGACTCGTTCTTCTTCGCCGTCGCACTGCGACGCTTCTGCACGCTCGCCACTTAGCGGTAATCCTCGCCGTTAAGACCTTTGATTACGGACAGTTGCCAAGCCTCCAAGGCTTCGGCCATTCGCTCCACTTGCTCGCGCCGACTGGTCGCCAAGTCCGTCGTTTCTTCCGGGTCATTCGCCAAGTCAAACAGATGCAAGATCGGCGCACCTTGTTCCCGAGCGATACGATGCAACTTGTAGCGACCGTCGACCCAGGCTGCATGGCCGGGGAAGTGATCGGTCGGATACTTTTTGGCGAAGGCGGCCGTTTCGTCGGCCGTAAGTAGCGGGCCTGCGCCCGTCGCGATCACCGCGCCGGCTTTTTCGATCTCGTTCAAAAGTTCGCCGCTGCGAACCGGTTTGCCTGATTGCGGATAGGTCCAAAACCCCAGAGGCTTCGCTCGCGAAGGTTTCGTCGGTGCGCCGGCGGCATCGTCGTCATCAACTGCGGCCTTGGGCGACTCGCAGAACTGCAACAGACTCTCGCCGTCGAGCGGACGAGCGGCGTCGGGATGCTTCACGCCCGCGGCGGCCAGCACCGTCGGCAGGATATCGACCGAAGAACTCGCGACGCTAACACGCCGCGCCTCGGGAAACTTGCTCGGCCATTCCAATACGCTGGGCACGCGAATACCGCCGTCCCAAAGTGCTCCCTTCTTTCCCTTGAACGGGCCGCTGGAACCCGGCGTCGTTGCGCCGTTGTCGCTGGTGAACCACAGAAGCGTATCGTCGGCCGCATCGAGTTCGCGTAGCCGCGCCCGGAGCTTACCGATCGCCCGATCCATGGCCGTAATCTCTCCGTAGTAGTGCTGCGTTCGCTCCGGCAACTTTTGGTATGGCTCGCGATCGGCATCCAGGGCTTCATGCGGCAGGTGCGGCGATCCGAACCAGACGACGGCCAGAAACGGCCGTTGCTGCTTGACCGCCGCTTCCACGAATTCCAGCGTCAAATCGACCGTGACCTGCGAACCTTCGCCAGTCGGATGAATGACTTTTCCCTTCCGGCTCAAGGGCGGATCGTTTTCGAAAAAGTTCGGCGACGACGCCCAATCTTCAAAGCCTTGCGCGCCGGGCGAAGTCGCGGAACCGGCGGCGACGGAACCGAGATGCCATTTGCCGAAGTGCCCGGTGGCGTAACCGGCGTCTTTCAGAATCTCCGCAACCGTGATTTCCTCCGGCCGCAACGACCAGCCCCAAGAAAACACGCCGGAGCGATTCGGCGTGCGGCCCGTCAAGACGCTCGCCCTCGTCGGTGAACAGACGGATGCGGCGGCGTAAAAATGATCGAAGAGCACGCCTTCGCTCGCCATTTCATCCAGCACCGGCGTTCGCACATCCTTGTTTCCCAGATAACCGACGTCGCCGTACCCGAGGTCGTCGGCCATCAACAGAATCACGTTTGGACGTCGGTGATCCTCGGCGCCATGCACGGGGCGTACGCACAGCGGCATCCAAGCGACGCAGATTAGCAGCATTGCTCGAGGGAATTCACGTCGCATTTGAATCATATCGGCCCGCCTTGCCGCATCTCGTTTCGGAACACTCACACGACGAACAATATCCGCTCCGCTCTCCCCGCGGTCAACGGGCCGGAATCGACGGCAAAGTTTCGGCACCGGATTTTTTCAAGAGTCAGCACGAAGATTTTGGTTTTCGCCCCGCCTGCATTTGTCGATGAGTTGCCGATCTTCATCGTTCCCGTACCGCGCGATGCAAGCGAACGACGGAAGTGCGCGGACATCGGCTTCCACGAATACGCGCCAGACAAAACTTCTGGAAGAGTTTCATCGGCACGATCGGCGGCGGTCCGAGAAATGCGTTTGTTCTGCGGAACAGAAATGCGAATCGAACTTTCGACGGTGAATTGTTTGCCGCGACTGGCAATATTCGCAATTCACGATGACTTGGATCGAGATTGCGGCGTCTCGGACGACGCTCGGATCCGCATAGGAGCTAAGCATGATTGCCCGAATTCTTAACGCTTGGAAATCTCAGCAGCAGCGACTGACTTATGTCACCGTAAGTTTGATACTTTTGACGATTCTGAAATTCGGCCATGCCACGCACTGGAGCTTCGGCATGGGAAGCCAAGAGCCGGCCACCGACGCGCCGCAGAGTTCGGCCGCACCTGCAGCGCCGGCGGCCCCGCCGATGGACGATGTCGCCGAGAAAAGCGGGGAAATTCGGCTCGCTAGCGACGTCGCGGATCAGGTCGGCATTCGTATCGAACCGGTAACGCGCCGCAAGATTCGGCACACGCTGACCGTGAACGGCGTCACCGGCTACGACCAGGACCGCCTCGCACAACTGTCGGTGCGCGTGCCCGGCCATGTTTGGCGCGTGCAGAAGAAAGTCGGCGAAGTTATCCGTCACGGTGACTGCTTGGCCATCATCGATGCCGTGCAAGTCGGCGAGGCCAAGACGGAGTTCTTGCAGGCCGTCGTCAGTATGGAGTTGAAGGCCAAGACGCTCGAGCGTCTGAAACGAGTGGCCAATGAAGTGGCCGAACGTTCGCTAAGACAGGCGGAAGCGGAAGAGCGCGAAGCGCGACTTCGCTTGCTCTCTTCTCAACAAAAGCTCATCAATCTCGGCCTGCCGATCAAGCTCGAGGAAATGATATCCTGTACCGATTCCGAACTCGCGGCCCGCATTCGCACGATCGGGCTGCCGCCGGAAGTCGTGGCGATGCTCGATCCGCAAACCACCACGGCCAACCTTATCCCGCTCACGGCGCCGTTCGACGGCATCGTCATCGGCCGCGCGGCGACGGTCGGCGAAATCGTTTCGCCGGAAAGCACGCAATTCGTCGTCGCCGACATCGACCGAATGTGGATCACCGTCGAAGTTCGCAAAGAACACGCGGGCTTGGTCCGCATCGGGCAATCGATCGATTTCCTCGCTGATGGCGCGTCCGCCTCGGTCGTCGGCACGATCGATTGGATTAGCACGGAACTGAACGAAGCCACGCGAACGTTGAGTGTTCGCGCGTCGGTGCCCAATCCGGTCTTGGAAGAAGGCCCGCATACGAGCAATCGCCGGCTGCTGAAGGCCAATACGTTCGGCATCGGAAAAATTGTACTTCGCGAAACGCCGCATGCCGTGGCCGTGCCGACGCCGAGCGTGCAATTCGACGGTAAAAAGTACTTCGTCTTCGTGCGGACCCCGTCGGGTTTCGCGCGCCGCGACGTTCGCCTCGGGCCGGCCGAAGAGGGGTTTACGGAGATTCAAGAAGGCTTGGCCGACGGCGAAGTCGTCGTCAGCGGCGGCAGCCATGTACTCAAGGCCGAACTGCTCATGATCGCCTCTCAATAACCGTCTTCTGTCGCCGTAGTTCGCAGGTAAGTTTGTTCCTTGGGCCACTCTTCGCATGTTGGAACGCATCATCACTTGGTCGCTCGGGCATCGGGCCGCCGTCCTGCTTGGGGCGCTCATCGTCTCGGTCGCAGGCGTGCTGTCGCTGCTGAATCTGAACATCGACGCATTTCCCGACACCACGCCCGTGCAGGTGCAGATCAATACGCAAGCCGCCGGCATGGTGCCGGAAGAGGTCGAGCGGCAGATCACGTTCCCCATCGAAATGGCGATGAACGGCATGCCGGGCATAGGCGAAGTGCGCTCGATTTCGATGTTCGGCTTGTCGCAAGTCGTGGTGACGTTTGACGACGGGACCGACGTCTACTTCGCCCGCCAACTCATCAACGAGCGGCTTGGCGGCGTGCAGTTGCCCGAAGGCATGTCGCGTCCGGAAATGGGCCCCGTCTCGACGGGCCTTGGTGAAGTGTTCCACTACTTTCTGCTGAGCGACAAAATCGATCTCACCGAACTCCGCACGATGCACGACTGGGTCGTGAAGCCCCAACTGCGGCCCGTGCCCGGCACTGCGGAAGTGAACTCCTGGGGCGGCCTCGAAAAGCAGTATCAGGTACGAATCAACCCCACGCTGCTGCTGAAGTACGCGCTGTCGTTCGATCAAGTCATGCAGGCCGTGCGCGACAACAATTTGAATGTCGGCGGCGGCAGCATCGATCTCTCGGGCGACAACCTCTTGGTACACGGCGTGGGCCGCACGATCGGCACCGAGCAAATCGGCGACATCGTCGTCGCCGCGGCGTCCGGCGTGCCGATTCGCGTGCGCGACGTGGCCGAGGTGACGATCGGTCATGAGATTCGCCGAGGAGCCGTCACCGCGGCCTGGCGCGATTCCAAAACGCCCGACAAAATCTCGCAGGGCGAAGTCGTCCTCGGCCTCGGCTTCATGCTCATGGGGCGCAACAGCTACGAGGTGACCGCCGCGATGCGCGAGAAGTATCGCGAGGTCCGCGATACCCTACCGTCGGAAAGCGGCGTCGATTCGCTGATTGTGTACGACCGCACCGAACTGGTCGATCGCGTCATCGCCACGGTCAAGAACAACCTGCTCGAAGGGGCCGTGCTCGTCATCCTGATTCTGTACGTCTTCCTCGGCAACCTCCGCGCGGGACTCATCTGTGCGACGGCGATCCCGCTCTCGATGTTGTTTGGGTTTATCGGGATGTGGCAATTCGGCATTGCAGGCTCGCTCTTGAGCCTCGGTGCCATCGATTTCGGCGTCGTCGTCGATAGTTCGGTCGTTGTCGTCGAGGCGATCGTCGCGAAGCTCGGCCATGCCGGCGCGCTATGGGGTTGGCGGCGGCGGGAAGCCTTGCGCGAAGCGGCCGTTTCCGTTCGCACGCCGGCTTGCTTCGGTCAGCTCATCATCATGATCGTTTACCTGCCCATCCTTTCGCTCGAAGGGGTCGAAGGCAAGATGTTCCGACCGATGGCCCTAACGGTCATTTTCGTCCTCATCGGGTCGCTGATTTGCTCGCTGACTGTGACACCGGTACTTTCCAGCTTGGTGCTGCCGAAGCGTTGTGAAGAGAAGGACGTGCTCTTCGTCGCCTTGGCCAAACGCTGGTACGGAAAGTTTCTCGACTTTGCCCTGCCGCGCCACACGATCACGGCTGTCTTTGCTGCCGCCGTGCTCGGAGTCGGAGCTTGGCTGGTTTCCGGAATGGGAAGCGAATTCGTGCCCCGGCTCTCGGAAGGAGCCGTCGTCGTCGGCATCACTCGGCCGCCGGGAACCTCGCTCGACGAAGGAGTTCGCATGAACATGACGATGGAACGTATCCTCATGGAACGGTTTCCTGATGAAGTCGCCCTCTGCTGGTCGCGACTCGGTTCGCCCGAAGTGCCGACCGACGCCAGTACCGTGGAATCGAGCGACCTTTTCGTGACGCTCCATCCGCCGGAAAAGTGGACGAAGGCGAAGACGCAGGCCGATCTCGTGCTGCTCATGGAGAAAGAGCTAAAGCCGTTGCCGGGCCAAGTCATCTGGTTCACGCAGCCGATCGAACAGCGCATCAATGAAATGGTTTCCGGCGTCCGCGCCGACGTCGCGCTGAAGCTTTTCGGCGACGACTTCGACGAGCTTGTTGCCACCGCCCAAAAGTTGCAAAGCGCCCTCGGCAAAGTCCCGGGCGCGGCTGATCTTTCTACCGAACAAATGCTCGGTCAGCCGGTGCTGCGAATCGCCATCAAGCAGGATCAGATCGCCCGCTACGGTATCCCGGCTCGCGCAGTGCTCGACATCGTCGAATCGATCGGAACCAAGACGCTCGGCAATGTCGTCGAAGGCCAACTCCGCTTTCCGCTCGTCGTCCGCTTACCGGAATCCATGCGAACCGACCCGGAAGCGATCGCATCGATTCTTGTTTCCGCCCCCAACGGCGAACGCGTCCCCCTGTCGCGAATTTGTGACGTCCGCGTGGTCGACGGCCCGCGCTTGATCTCGCGCGAATGGAGCGAGCGCCGTATCACCATTCAGTGCAATGTCCGCGGCCGCGACGTCGGCAGCTTTGTCGGCGAAGCGCAGAAAAAGATCGCCGCGGAAGTGCCGCTTCCGACAGGCTACCGGCTCGAGTGGGGCGGTCAGTTCGAAAACATGCGCCGCGCGCAAAACCGCTTGGCCCTCGTCGTGCCCATCGCGCTGCTGCTCATCATCGGGCTGCTTTACGTCAGCTTCCGCAACAAGTTCGATACGCTCGCGGCGTTCGCCGGCGTGCCTTTCGCCGCGGTGGGAGGAATCATCGGGCTTTACTATCGCGAGATGCCGCTCTCGATTTCGGCGGCCGTCGGGTTCATCACGCTCTCAGGCATTTCGGTGCTCAACAGCATGGTGCTCATCTCGAGGTTTCGCGAGTTGCACAAGCACGGCGGCTCGTCGATCGACTGCATCCGACATGCCGGCGTCGAGTGCCTGCGCACGATTATCATGGCCACGCTCGTCGCCGGCGTCGGCTTCGTTCCAATGGCCACCGGCAACGGCGCGGGGGCGGAAGTACAACGCCCGCTGGCCACGGTCGTGATTGCGGGCGTCATCGCCGGCACGGTGTTTACACTGCTCGTGCTGCCCGTAGTCTACGGCTGGTTTATCAAGCCGAAACTCCGCGTCGATGCACCTTCGTACGCCTCACCGGTGATGGCCCACTAGAAGCTTGCGGTGCCGAGGCAACTATCGATACCAGGCTTCGCGTGAAAGCGGCAATCCGCTCTCGGCGTTGCCCGATTTCACCGTCAGCGTCTGATTCAGGTTGTACGTGTGTCGTTTGAAGCCGATCGTGGCACCGGCAAAGTACGCTCGATACACGCGGTACATCACTTCATCGGTCAGCGCGACCGCTTCGTCATGCTTAGCCTCAAGCCGTTCGCGCCACCGCCGCAACGTATATATGTAGTGCTCGCGGAGACTCTCCACATCGCGAATTTCCAGCCCGGCACGAGCCAACTCCGTGCACGTGTCGTTAATCGGCACCAGCTCGCCGTCGGGGAACACGTACTTTTGTGCGAACTTGCGCCACGGCGGAAACTTGCCGAACGGCCGCATCGTAATGCCGTGGTGCAAATAGAGCCCGCCCGGCCTCAACAGTCGCATCACTTTGCCGAAAAACGTAGGCATCATCTTCAGCCCTAGATGCTCGATGAAGCCGACGCTCACGGCCTTATCAAACGGCCGATCCTCGGGCACGTTGCGATAGTCGCAAAACTCGATCCGGCAGCGATCCTGCAAATCTTCCGCCTCAATGAGTCGCTTTACCCATTTGATCTGCTCTTGGCTGATGGAAACGCCGACCGCCTCGACGCCGTAATGTTTCGCCGCGAACGTAATGAGCCCGCCCCAGCCGCAGCCAAAGTCGATCAATCGGTCACCGGGCTTCAGATACAGCTTTTTACAGACATGGTGCAACTTCCGCTCTTCCGCC
>JAFLCO010000112.1:8417-16131 GCA_017303535.1 Planctomycetota bacterium | reverse complement strand
GAGAAAAAGCGCGGCATCCAATACGCTCTTGTCGTTCGGCTGGGTGAGCGGCAGGTCGGTAAGCCCCGCCAGTTTCATGTGGTGCGCCATGTAAAGATGTTCGCCGCCTTGGTTATAAAAACTATCGGAGAGAATAATCCCGTCACCGTTGCCGCTGCAGGTGGCGGTATCATCCAGCTGCACGGTGCAATCCCCCGCCGTCCCGAAAAATTGCGTGGCACGCGCGCAGTCGCCCGGCAGGCAATTATATTTGCCTTTGAACGTATTCACGGCGGTGGTGAGCTGGTTCACTTCTTTGATCAGGCTGCGCAGTTTCGCGGCGCGCACCAGCTCGTTGCCTGCAAGGATGCCGCCCACGATCAGTCCGATGATGACGAGCACGATGGAAAGTTCGATCAGTGTGAAGCCGTGGCGTAGAAAGGTTCGAGACATTCGCCGACCCTAGCACTGAATTCTTAACGGCCAGTAAATCGCTGGCTCCGTCCATCGTCTCCCCCGCAAGCCCCTGACGGCACCTCGCCTTTCGGCGACCGCGTGCTTTCGCGCGCCGCTTCGCTCTGGTCGCGACCTACGCGACTTCCCCTTTCGCCCGCTGGTGCTGCGGCCTGACGGTCCGCCTGCGGATGCCTCACGGCGCTGAAGGCATTTCTTGTTCGGGGGCACATCCCCCGTGCCGTCAAGGATGAGCCCGCGCGACCTACGCGGCTTCCTCCCACTCTTCCTTCGCTGCGCTTCGTGCAGAGCGGTGCCCTCCGCTCCGGTCGTCCTTGACCGCTCTCCCCCTGCTTTTCGGGCTTCGCCCCCCTTGCGCCGAAAAGCTGTGCGCTTTTTTCGCAAGGGGACTTTTTCCATTCCAGAAGCAAGGGGAAACGACATGACGACCACGAAGAACTCGGCCGCCGACACCGCCGCCCGCGTGGACATCTATACCCGCGTCACCAATCGCATCGTCGAGGCGCTCGAAGCCGGGCATCGCCCTTGGCTCAAGCCCTGGAATGCCGAGCATGCCGCCGGACGCATCACCCGGCCGCTGCGGCATAACGGGCAACCGTATTCCGGCATCAACATCATTTGCCTTTGGATGGAAGCCGAGTCGCGGGGCTTCGTGAGCCCCTACTGGCTGACCTACAAGCAGGCCCAGGAACTCGGCGGCCACGTCAAGAAAGGCGAGCATGGTGCCCCCGTCGTCTATGCGAACACCTTCAAGAAGACCGAGACCGCCGACAACGGCGACGAGGTGGAACGCGACATTCCGTTTCTGAAGCAATACACCGTCTTCGCCGCCGACCAGGTCGAAGGCCTCCCCGCTCATTTCTATGAGCTGGCGAACCAGCCGACCGAGAAGCTGGAACGCATCGCCCGTGCCGATGAATTCTTCGCCAACACGCAAGCCGACATTCGCACTGGAGGCAACCGGGCTTTCTATGCCTTGGAGCCGGACTATGTCCGAATGCCCCCGTTTGAAACCTTCCGCGATGCGGAATCGCACGCAGCGACGCTGGCCCATGAGTTGACGCACTGGACGCGGCATGCGTCGCGGCTCGACCGCGACCTCGGCCGCAAGCGCTTCGGCGATGAAGGTTACGCGATGGAAGAACTCGTCGCCGAAATGGGAGCGGCGTTTCTGTGTGCCGACTTGCAGATTACCCCCGAGACCCGCGAAGACCACGCGTCCTATATCGCTTCGTGGCTCAAGGTATTGAAAGACGACAAGCGGGCCGTCTTCTCGGCGGCCTCTTATGCGTCGAAGGCGACCGAGTATCTCCACGGTCTGCAACCGAAACCGGCCGAGTAAGCCACCCACGGCCGCCGCCGGTCATTCGGCCGGGGGCGGCCTTTTTCTATCCTGAAGGATTCGCACCATGTTTTTTATCATCTGTCCGTTTTGCGAGACCCGCGTTGAAATCCCGGCCGCTGCCGTCGGACCGGACCGCTCCGACCTGTTCAACGTGACGAGCTGCGACGGATGCGGCCTGAGCTTTGATTACGACGACGAGGAAGTGACGGAGGGAGGCGCGTCGCCGGTTTCCGGTGAGCAACCGTGATTTTCAATTCGCGCCCGCCCGTCGCAGCGCGCGACGTGCGGGCGGCGCTTAAACATCATCAGCCGTCCAGGCATCGCGTGCGCCGTGCCAGACCCGCACGATATGCACCGTCCGTCCTTCGATCTGGAAAAGCACCCGATAAACGCCTCGGCGTTTGCCGACCAGGATTTCTCGGATGTCGAGGCCGAGTTCGCCCGACTCTCCCGCCAATCGGCACCGCTCGGGCATCGTCTCCAGCTTGTCGATGACGGCCATGAGCTGCGCAAACCATTTGCCCCCGGCCGCGATGGCTTCTTGGTCGCGAAACCATTCCAGCACGCTGGCCACATCGGCTTCGGCCTTCTCGGTGATGTGGACGTGATATTTTTTCACGTTAGGCATTCGTAGTCGGGATGCCGTATTTTTTGGCCAGGGCCTTCAATGCGACGCGGGCGGGCTTCGTCCGCTTCGCGGTCACATCCGCCAGCCCTTCGCGAATCGCCTTGATGGTTTCGTCACGGTCCGCCTTGGCGGCGGCTTCGACCAGTTTCTGATAGGCCTCGGCGTCCTGCACGACGACCTCGGCCTTGCCGTTGACGGTCAGCACGACCGGCTCGCCGGTCTTATGCAGTCGCGACAAATACTCGGCCGTCTGCCGCTTGAAGTTGGTCAGCGAGTCGATGCCGCTGGAAAGATTGAGCATGGAACAGTCCTTTCGCATTGAATTAGATGCTAATTCGATGCTAGCACGTTTAGGGCCTTCCGGCAAGGAAAGTCTCATGCTGGCCGGTCTCATTTGAAGGTGATCTCTTCGATGACGACGGCCGACGGCCCAGCGGAAATCTCCTCCGCGCCGTCGGCTTGTTGAATCCAGGTGACGCGGTGCCGCAGGATGCCGTTGAACAGCCGGATGCGCGGCCCCAGCTCGGCATCGAGATTGCGGCCGGTGATGGTCACCTTCTCGCCTGAGAAATCGAGCGTGATTCCTTCGGAAGGATTGAAGACCGCTTTCTTGAGCCAGGCATAGCCGAAGGAGGTGACGGAACCGTCCTTCAGTCGCAGCTCCAGCATAATGGAGCGGTCGCGCACGCCCCTCAACCAGCCGAAGACTCCGTAATCCTCGGGCGCTTCCTGCTCGGGCGGTGCCCCCTCGCCCGCTCCGGCCTTGCCGGTATAGCGGTCCAGTATGCTTTCGTTCCTTGGCTTATCGTTCATAGTGCAGCACCTTCTCTTCACGCGTTAAATCGGTTTGCTCACGGTCCGCTTCGGCCTGGCGGCGCACCGCGCCATGAATCAGTTCGGTGGCGGAGAGCCGAGCGTCGCTCTGGCTGATGGCATCACGCAGCGCCGCCTTGTCATCGGTATAGACCGTCACGCGCTCCCGCGCCCGCGATGCCGACACATAGAATTGCTCGCGCGACGACGCCGGAAGCGACGTGCCCGACTGGCCGATGAAAACCCGGTCGACCGTCTTGCCTTGGGAGGCATGGCTGGTAACGACATAGCCGTAGTCGAGATGGCCCCAATCCTTCGCGATGCGCCAGCCGTTCTGAAGGACGATATCGCCCGACTCATCGAAGCCACGCACCCGGAACATCGCTCCATTATCCAAACGGTGCTTCCCATCGGCCGTCTGGCCGTTATGGGTGATGCGAACCATATCGCCGGTAGCCAGCCGGATGCTGTCACGGTGAAAGACCTGGAAACGCCGCGCATGTTCGAGCGGCAACTCGTCGGCGCGGCCGACCTCGATGCGCTGGCCGCGCTGAAAGCCTTTGGCGTTTTGATGAAACTGCACGACGTCGCCGGGAAGAAAGTTGATGGCGTCGCTCCGCTCCGCCTCAGTGAGCTGCGCGTTGTCGAGCTTCAGAATCTCACGCTCTTCACGGCCGACGACGCCCGCATCCATGAGCGCCCGGCGAATGTTTCGGGTGATGCGGTCCCCTTCGGCATGGGTCGGCGAGACGACCAGCGTCGTCTTCCCCTCACCCACCGATTCGGCATAGTCGGCGGCAAGCTGCGCGTAACGCTCTAGCGCCGGGAGTTCCCGAACCCACCCCAGCGCATCGAGCCGGTCGAAGCCTTCGGCCGCCCGGCCGTCGCTTAAAGCCCGGACCGCTTCCTTATATTCTCCCGACTGGCGCTTGATGTCTTTGACCTCGGCCGGGACCAGCCCCGCCTCTTCTTCCAAGAGCCGCAGCGCCGCTCCGCGCTCGACCGAGCCGTGCTGCTTGCGGTCGCCGGTGAGGAGCACGCGCGTATCGAGTTTTTCGGCGAGGTCGAAGACTTGGCCCAGGGTGCGCGTGCCGAGCAGGCCTGCTTCATCAATCCAGATGACTTGCCCGGCCGCTTCGTGCTGAAGTTTTTCATCGACGAGAAGACGGGCGACCGTATCGGCTTCGGCAAATCCGTCGCCCCTGAGGACGCCCCGGCTGGCATCCGCCGACGGCGCAAACGCCAGGACTTTCTTGCCCCCCGCTTCAATCGCTTCGACCGCTTCTTGCATGAGCGTCGTCTTCCCGACACCCGCCGCGCCGCGTAGTAAAATCACGCGGTCATGCGAACCGAGCAGGTGTGCTACCGCTTTCTGCTGCGATTCATTGAGCCAGTCACGCTTGAGCGGGCGCGTGCCTTTACCCAGCGGCGCGCAGCGCCCCCGTCCCTTCCGGGCGAACTGGACGAGCTTGGTTTCTTCGAGCAGGACGCCGCGCGTCGTCGCCATGCGACGCCCGCCGCGTAAGCCTACGACCATCGCATCGCTCTTGGATGCCGATTCCAACACTTGCGAGACGCTGGCCTGCCCGACCGATTGCTTGAGCGCCAACGCCAGCAATTGCCGCTCGGCCACGACCGACTTCCGCTCGAAGCAATGCTCCAGGGCATAATCCAGCGCCCGGCCTGAGGCCGTCGCATCGGCCGGTTCCGCATCGCCGCCGGTGCGCTCTTCCAAAATCTTGAGTGATGCCAGTTCCTGCGGCGACATCCAGCCGCGCCAGGTTTCCTGCAACTCAGGAAAGCTCAGGTTCTTGGCTTTGCGTTCCCGCGTCTTGGCTCCGAGTTCGCCCTTGGCCTCTGCGCCGGTGATTCCCTTTTCTCTGGCCTTGTCTTCAATCTGCTTGGTGCGGCGCGAGAACTTATCGACGAGCTGCTGATTCACCCCGCCTAGTTCCCAGCCTTTTTTCGTGCGCTCAATCGGCAGGCCCAACTGCGCAAGTCGTCCCGACAGATGCGAATGGAACACCGCCTCGAAATAAGGCGCGTCACGCACAAGGTTTTTGAACTGACCCGCCTTAAATACATTTTCTTCTTTGTCCCACGTTTTATTGAACACGAAGCAGTGTGCGTGGAGGTGCGGATCAGGAATTCCCCCGACCGGACGCGACGTGAAATGAATGAACTCGCCCCAGGCAAGATTGCCCGTGTGGCGGTCTTCGTTCTTGCCGTTCTTGCGGACCCGCGTTGCCATCTCGGCTTCCATGTCCTGCATGGTGACATCGACCGCCTCGCGGAAGGCATCGAGCAGGCGCTCATCGCGCGTCATCGCATAGAGCAGCGAAACGCTTTTCGGCACATGGAAGTTGAAATCATAGCCGATGGTGCGGTGCTCATCGGTACGGCCGGTGAGACGCCGGCCGGTTTGCGGATGCAGATTGTCGCACAGCGCATCCCAATCTTTTTGCTGCACTTCTCCTTCCAGGCCGAGCATCCGGGCCGCCTCGCCGCGCCAGCGCCCGGTGAGTTCCTGTCCTTCCGAATAGTAATCGGCGGCGCTGTAGTAGTTCTTCGCCCCGACGACATGCGTGTTTTGCCGAATGCGTAGCATGGCCGCATTTTAGGCCAGCAATCTTGCGGAATGATTAACGCGGTCACTTGGCACGACGTGTCACAACGGGACAGGAATTGTCGTTAGCGACTTCGCGGCATCGCTTGGGTCCGACCAAGTGTCTCCTTGCTCTTCATGGATTCGCACCAGCCGCCCCGCGACCTGTTTGATGGCACGCTAAAGCCGCCGCCGGTCCGCTCAAGCTGCCAAGGCCGCTTTCCTAAAGGAAGCCTTCGGCCTTTCGCTTGCCCGGTGCGCTCCGTCCCGGACTTACCGGCTTTGAATCACCTGCCATCAGGTCGTGATGGGCACGGCCTCAAACCAAGAAGCAAAGGAGAAGACTTATGACGACCAAGAAAACCAACGAAGCCGCAGGCTCCAAAATCCCCAGCCATGTCGCCTACCACGTTCGCGACCGTGACGGCGGCAAGGGATTCTTCACAAGAATCGGAGCAGCCTGGGCACATGCCGACGGCAACGGCTTCACGATCCAGCTCGATGTCGCACCGCTCGACGGACGCATCACGCTCCGCGTCGCTAATGAGAAGAAGGATTAGCAACACTCAACCGGGCGGGCGAGGAAGTCCGCCCGTCACTTTAGAAAGGAATCACACCATGAAAACCATCGACATCGCTTACCACCGCAACGGCATCGGCGGCGCACCCTTCCACGTCATCCTGTTCGAGGATGATTCCGGCCGCAAAGTCGGCATCGTATTCGACGAACCTTATCACTGTGCCGTGCTGGACGTGGACAAGCTCGCCGCAGGCGACATCGCCTTCATGTCGAATTCTTGGCGAGGCGACCAGTTCGAGCCGGTCCTTCGCCGGGCCATTCACCAATCTCAATCAACCAACTAAGACGAGCCACTATGAATCATCTGACAAGCATCAATCCTTTCTTCGCCGCCAGGAACAGCCTGCCGGAGCCTGAGACATTCCAACCGCCACGCAAGCGCGAATGGGCCAAGCTGCCGCGAGCGCCCATCAACGCTAGCCCGGTGCCGCACCTGACCAGTCTTTATCACTTCGATGACGACGACCAATATGGTGACCGCAAGTATCCCGGCAACTGCGGCGGCAACCTGATTAAAGACCTGCTGCGATTCTTTCAGTCGGAGCGCGTCTTCGATCCGATGAGCGGCAGCGGCACTTGCCGCGATGTCTGCCGCGACCTTAGTGTCGAATGCGTCTCGGGGGACATTCACCACGGCTTCGACCTTTGCGAACCGAAGGAATTCTTCGGCGAAGCGGCACGCTTCGAGCGTCGCAGCTTCGATTTCGTCTGGATTCATCCGCCCTACTGGCGGCAGAAGCTCTATGCCGCCGATGCCCGCGACCTGTCACGGTGCCCGACGCTGGATGCGTTTCTGCAGCGCTACGCTTTGGCCTTGGCGCATTGTGCCTATGTGTTGAAGCCCGGCGGCATCCTCGCCGTGCTGATGGGCGACTATATCGACCGTGACGAGGGCTTCGTCCCCCTCACCTACCATACGAAGCGCCTCGCCTTCGAGTGCGGCCTCCGCCAGCACTCCACAGACATCATTCGCTTCGGCCACGGTGCGTCCAGCAGCAAGAAGGTCTATCGCAGTAGCTTCATTCCCGGCCTGCATGACCACTGCATGCTGTTTCGCAAGCCAACCGAATCATTGTGAAAGGACATGCCATGACGACATGCTTCATCGATATCACGGAAGACGAGTTCGACGCCGAGTATCCGCTCATCCGTAACCACCTGAATCCTCACGCAAGCTGGGGATTCGATGACGGGCCGGGCTGCCTGTTCGAGACCTACGGCGAAGAACTCGCCTTCGTGCAACGCCAGGACCCGCGAACCATCTGGACCTTCATCGACGGCGATGACGGC
>JAFLCO010000112.1:0-8407 GCA_017303535.1 Planctomycetota bacterium | reverse complement strand
TATGTCGTGAGCGGCTTTCACTTCGTCAATCGCATCGGCTACCTCATCAGCACGAACCCGGTGCCGGAAGGAACCGACATCGAGGTCCGCATTCCGATGCAGACCGGCGAAAGCGAGGACGAATGACCGTAAGTTATCCGAACGACAACGGCGTCTATCCGGCCACTAGCGCGGAAATCGTGGCGCGTCATGGCCGCAGCTTTGCCGAAATCCGCTTCGCCTATTGCGATGACGGCCGTTATCGGTTTTCGCTTTCGATGCAATATAGCTACGGCGGTTACGGCGGTCCCATCTCAGCGAGCGGCCCAGCCTATCCCAGCCAGGCAGCGGCGCGCGCCGCCGCATTGGAGTCGCTCATCGAGCGCTGGCCGACATGGCACTCCGCCGAACCGGCAAGCGTCCATGAGGAATTGCGGCGCATGCGTGAGCAAGTCGCCGCTCAACTGAGCCAGCCGACGCTCTTTTAATCCTTCCGAACTCCGCCGGACCACGGGCCGGAAACCATACCGCCGCACCGCTCCTGCGCGCGTTGCAACCCCGTAACCCACTGAGTTAGCTGCACAACTGAAACCAATCTGAACCGGACAACTTTGTTGTCAGACGTCTTCCCTTAGCGGTGCTAAGGAGCGATTTCACCGTGAAAGATTTCCTGCCGTCATGAAAGCCTGCTGGCTTGCTGGCCGGAAAGATTGCTTGGCGTCTGTCTTTCTGTCTTGCATGAAGGATGGAATGCCGTACTGCCGGCTTGCCATCGTTCTTGAATGACTGAATGCTGACGTTCAAGCTTTCTTGCTTGCCAGCATGGCGGAAAGCCATCGTGCTGGGCGTCCGTCATTCCGGCATGTCAGCTTGCCGGAAATAAAGCTTGCCAGAATGCCGGCAAGCGTGCTAATGCTTGGCGGATGATCATCACCATCGCAAACAGCAAAGGGGGCGTCGGCAAGTCGACGCTCGCCGTTCATTTGGCGGCTTGGCTGCACGAGCAGGGGCACGGCGTGACGCTGGCCGACTGCGATACCCAGCAATCGTCGTCAGAGTGGATTCGCGAGGCGCTGCCGGACGTCAAGACCGTCCGCCTGGGCAACCCGAATGAGATTCTTAACGAGCTTCCGGCGCTGGGACAGGAGACCGATTTTGTCATCGCCGACGGTCCCGGCAGCAATACCGAGACCAGCCGCGCTTTATTGCTCCGCGCCGATTTCGCCATCGTGCCATGCAAGGCGTCGATGCTGGAGGTGAGGGCGCTGGCCAAAGCGACCGAGGTGCTGCGTCAGGCGCAGGATATTCGCGGCGGCATCCCCAAGGCGGTGATCGTACTCAGCATGGTCGGCAAGAATTATCGGCTGACCAAGGACATGAAAGACGCCGCAGCAGCGCTGAACCTGCCGCTGGCCCATACCGCCATGACGCTTCGGCAGATTTACGCCGACGCACCGGGACAAGGGGAGGTGGTCTGGCGGTTGGGATCGCGGGCCGCCGAGGCGGCGGCCGAAGTCGAGCAACTCTTCCGCGAGATTCTGCCGGAAGCCTATCGAACGAAGGCAAAACGCGGCGCGCAGGCGACCGCCCATGCGTAGCAAGGAGGTTCTATGGCCGAACGACGTTCGTTAATCGACGGGGTCAAGCCGCAGACACCGGCGGTCGACCCGCAAATCGAAGAAGCCTTCATTCGCGGCGCGAAGTTGCCGGGGGGAGGGGCCGCGCCGGCCCCGCCGTCGGCGACGACGCCGGTCATCCCCCGCTCGCCGCTCAGCACTCGCATTCGCACCGATTACGCCAAAGCGTTGAAACATGCGTCGCTCGATCGCCAACTCAAGGCCATCGAGCCCAACACGATCAGCGACATTCTGGAACAGGCCCTGGAGCCGTGGCTCAAGACCAACGGCTATCTATCCTAAATTTGCCGGCCTGCGTCAATCTTCGGAACGACGGCCGGTCGTCCCTTCCAGCAGCGGCAGTTCCGCCTGCCGCGAGGCGTCTTTCAGGTGATACGACTTCACGAACGCCAAGCGGTCGCCGTTGAACATGAAGCGGATGTTGACGAAGAACACGCCGTCGCTGGGGCTGCGGTAGAGAAATTGTTTTTCGAGCAGTTCGCGCACGCCGCGTTGGTAGGTCCGATCGGTAATTCCGTGGTCCTTGGCGACGTATTGGTTGAGCTTGATTTCGTCGGAACCGGGATTGGCCCGCATCTGATGATAGACGAGTTCAAAGACCTGGATGCCGGTCTTCGACAAGCCGGCCGCCTGCTTGATCCCGTCGAGGAACAGCTTCACGAAGCGCGCCGTGTCGACTTCTTCCTCCCACCAAAAGCCCATCCCGCCGAGACCTTTGACCTCGCCGGTTGAGTTATCGACGATCATCGAAGCCTTGCCGCCCGGCACATGGAATCGCTTGCTTCGCGTGGCGATTCCGTTAGTGGTGGGAACGCTGGGATTCGTTCGGTAAACGGGAAAGCCCCGCTTGGTGCTGACCTGATTCTCCTGAACCTCCGCTAACTGGCGCTCATCCGTCATTTTGCTCTCCTGTTTTTGTCACTTAACAGACAGGACGTTGGCAGATGACCGACAAAAGCGCAAGCGGTTTTTGACGGTCGACCGCACGTTCTTGACGGTTGACCGCCTGATTCTGTCGTTTCGGATCGAGCGATTTCAAAGGCTTGCGCGGTTCTCCTTTCTTATAGTAAAAAACGCCTCCCGTGCGGTGACGCCGGAGCGCGAACACACGGCGCCGGCGCAGGCGTCACCCTGGCACGACTATCGGAAAGAGAGCGGGGCGTTTCGACCGGATTGTGAATATCTTTGTGGATAAGTCGCCGAAGTCTTTGAAAGCGGGCGATTCTTCAACTCGGTCCGACGGCGTCGGCTGCGACCGTCGACCGGCATTCAGAAAAGTACGAGAGAACGCCGTCGATTTCGATTTACGATAATCGCATTCTAACGAGCCTAGGAAAGCAGAAGACAGTTTCGCTAGGGCGAGGATCATCGGTGCCTTCTTCACGCGCCGAAGGCGGCCGTGGCCAATTCCAATTGCACCGATAGATGGCGCTTTAAATTGTTCCGGCGACTTGCTCCGCGATTCCGTTCGACGCCCGTCTGCCGACCTCACGAATGCGGTTCTGATGGGGAAGCCGTGTGAGTCAACGGGAGATTGCTTCAATCAATCCGGCTTCAAACGACTGTCCGCTGTGGCAAGCCGGCGACATACTCCTTCGCCATCGTGGGATAGTCCAGCTTCCAATGGGGAGCGAGCGAAACCGTTCCTACCGGCAACGTCCCGCCCTCAATCTGTTTTTGCACGTAACCGGCGACTTTCGCGTTGCCGGCGATCTCTCCCGTCTTGTCCTTCCCAAAGCCGCTCAAATGATACGACCCTGTTCCGCTCCAGCGATAGATGTAGTAGATCTCTTCCGGTTTGATGGCGTTGAAGTTCTTGCCGCGCCCGATCAGTCGTTCAAAAACCGTTTCGAGTTCAAAATCCTGTCCGGAGCCCATATGGGCGTAACCGCGAGCCTTATCGAAAAGACTTCGCGAGAAGCAACTGCCGCTGTGATATAAATTGGCATTGGGACCGCCGATCTGCCCGGAGTTCAGCGTCAGAGCTTTGGAAGGCTTGAAGAAACCTTTCTCCGGATTGAACATGCGAACGGAAAACGAGAGGCGATGAGGAAGGTAGATATCGTCGTCGTCCCATACGAACAGCAAGTCGTGTGTCGCCAGGGCGGCGCAGGCGTTGCGTTTTTCACCGACCGTCCGAAAACGTTTGGAGACGTTGACGACATGCACGCCCGGCACGTCGCAAAGCAGCGTTTGGCGATCGAAGTCATTGAGGACGATCAACTCTTTCGGGCCGGCGTAATCCTGCCGCCGAAACGATTCGATCGCTTCTTCCAACACGGCCGGTCGGCCGTAGGTGAGGCACATGCAGCTGACGCCCGGCAAACCGTCCATTCCCGTTTCTCCGCGAAGTTTGTTTCGCCCGTCACCGCGTGGAGTCCCGCATGCGCTTGCTAACCCTGTGCTATCCCACGTTCGGCAAGGATAACGCTCTTCATTTGAACTCCGCCGGCACTCGCATCGTGTTGGCGCCCGATCAGTTTCACGTTGAGCTTAGCGAACGCGGGTGGCAAGTGGACGTGGTATCACTCGCCGAACCGACCCAGCTGCCGCTGTTTCGTTCGGGCTTGACGATGAAGCGTATCGAGGAAGTCGACCTGAACGACTACGACGTGTTTTGGCATATGTTCCGCGACCCGACGCAGCCCGAAGTCCTGGCCGAGTTGGAGCGACTACGCCTCGACTTCGGCGGAAAACCCATCCTAAACGACACGCTACGTCTAAGACAGCATCACAAGCGTGTATACCTACCGGTCTTGGAACGATACGGTTTGGCTCCGCGAATCATTACCAATGTGCAGCCGACACCGTCCTGGATCTCGTCTCACAGCACGTTCGTCAGTCCGGAGCGGCGAGAAATCAGCACCAACGTGTTCAACAACAACCGCGGAGATTATCCGGAACGCGGCACCGGACGAATCGTCACGGAGTTCGTCGACAACCGCGTGGAGGGGCTGCATAGTATCGTGCGAATCGGCTATGCACTGGGTGGCGGCTTTCGGGGGTGGCGGTATTTTTCTCCGCTGCCGGCCTTCAAGAGCGGCAACGCGGTTCGTTCGGAACCTTATTCACTGCCGGAGCAGTTTCAGGCCGCCGTCGCTGCGGCCTTGAACGAACTGGGCTGCGACGTCTGCCATTTTGAAGCGGTCCCGCTGCCGGATCGCATCGTGATCTTCGACGTTAATCCGTATCCGACCGCCGACGGAACCACGTTGACCCCGATCACGGCCGACTTGGCGGAGCAGTTGACTCGTCGCCTGACTCCTGAGCGCAACGTGCACTAGTGCTTGGCGAGAACTTCGAAAAAACTCGTCCATTCGCGTTTGGCGGACTCCAGGCCCCAATGCTCGTCCAACCAGCGCCGCGCCGCGAGCGTCATTTGGCGTCGCTCCTCCGGCTCAAAAGCCGCGCGGCTGGCGAAATACACGAATTCCCGCTCGTCGTCGCACAAAAAGCCGGTCTGCTTATGTTGAACCAACTCCTTCCAGCCGCCGCGATTGTCGACGATTAAGAGGCAGCCGCTGGCCATCGCTTCGAAACCGACTCGCGGCAAATTCTCATAAGTATCGCTCATCTGAATGACGCATTCGATCCGGCGATACACGTCCTTGACCGGCACCGCGCCGGCCCGGTGACAGGTGATCCAGTTCGGTTCCTTGCCGCATTTCTTGCGAATCTCGTCGTTCATTCCCAGGACGTGGCCTTCCTTCAAGACCGGCGCTACCATCGTTTCGTAGACCCACAGTTGCGAGCGGTGAAATTTATCGCAATCTTCCCGGGAGACGCGCCCGAAACGAAACCGGGCCGTATCGCGGCCGGAAAAAAACGGGAACTCCGCCGCGTGAAAGTACGGCCGGACGTGCTGCCAGCGAAACGCGGAGTTAATGCGCAGCAACTCGTCCTGAACGCGAAGTCGCGCATGATCGGTTTGATAGAGAAAATAATCGATCCAGCCGCGAGCATGGGCCTGTTTTTCTTTCTCGAACAACCAGCACATGCAGTTGACGAAGGTCGTCGTACGGGCGACGCGTTTAATCTGTTCCAGAGAGCTGAGAAACTCGCCGTTGCAATAGGAAATCACGTGTTGTCCGCGGCAGGCGTTCCAGTCGCAGGGCGGATGCACGACGCAGCCCCGCCGGTCCATCCGCATCGCCAGCGAATTCGCGTCGAGCGGGCCGGTGGGAACGAGGTGGACTTCGACGCCCAGCGCCTGCCAGCAATGAATCTGATGATCGAGTTCCGTATCGGCCCCGCCGACCCGCGACGGATAGCCGACGACGTAGAGGTTTTTAATCATAGGTTTGTTAGCGAAGTGCAACGAACAATACGTGCGCAATTAACGCCATGGGGTCTTTTACCTATTCACAGGTGATGAGCAAAATAAACCGTCGACAAAAAATTGATTTCCTCGTGCGGATCGCTAGATTCTACCTTCGTCGGAATTTCGCGGCAAAATGACCGAGAGCGCGGCGTGCGACAGGACACGCCGCAGAACAAGAGCAACATTCTCAGAGGCGACTCCATGCCGACGATCAGTTCCGTTTCTCCCGGCTCCGGCGACGTGTCCGGCGGCACTCCGGTGACCGTGACGGGCTCCGGCTTCGAGGCCACGCCTTCTGTGAGTTTCGGCGGTGCGGCCGCCTCGAACGTAACGTTTGTGAGCGATTCGGAGGTGACTTGCGAAACGCCGCCGCACGCCGCCGGCACCGTGGACGTGGAACTCGTCAATCCGGACAGCAGTTCCGCAGTGCTGGTCAATGGTTTCACGTACGAGTCGTCCAGCAGTTCCTCCAGTTCATCGTCCTCCTCTTCGTCATCGAGTTCGTCCAGTTCGAGTTCCAGTTCTTCTCCGTCGAGTTCGTCGTCAAGTTCGAGTTCTTCCTCGTTTTCCTCGTCTTCTTCGTCCTCATCATCGAGTAGCTCGTCAAGCTCCTCGTCGTCATCGAGTAGTTCTTCCTCTTCTTCTTCGTCAAGTTCCAGTTCCTCTTCGTCTTCGGCATTTAGTAGTTCTTCCAGTTCCGGTACATCGTCTTCGTCATCATCATCGTCGAGTAGTTCATCCTCAAGTTCATCCTCATCTAGCTCTACAAGTGCGCGTAAGGTTAAGTCGTGTCGCAAAGACTGTGAATGCAAATGTGGAGCAGGGGCACCGGAGGAGATTACGCTAGGAGAATTCGAATCCTGTCCGACTGGCTATTCAAATGCGCCCATCGCATTAAAGGATGGCGAAATTGATCTAGAAGTAGTTGATCTTCAGACGGGCGGTTTTGGGCAAAATTGGGCGCACATTCGAAGTTACGACAATCAATGGTTTGGCGCAAACCAAGATTTCGGCAACGGCTATAACTGGCGCATTCGCCAATTCCCCTACCTGACCCAAGACGGCGCAACAATTGTCTTGAACCGTACCGGAGCGACAACCGAGTGGTTCGATTTCGACGGCGGAACCGGAAACTACGTCGCGCGTTACGGCGTACTGGATCGCCTGGTCGCGTCCGGCAGCCAATTCCAATTGATCGCCCCCAACGGCGGAATCGAGACCTTTGAAGGTTTTTCGGCCGGTGCAGTCTCCGGAAAGCTCTCCAGCAGCACGACGCCCAGCGGCGAAGGCCTGACGATTGCTTACGACGGTTCGGGCCGGGTTTCCACCGTCACTCGCAGCACGATCGTCGGCAGCGTGTCCGTCATCGAGCAATTCAGTTATGAATTCGGCTCCGGCGCTCAGGCCTCACGAATCGCCTCGCTCACCTTGCGCCGCTCCACCGGAGGCGGTGCGTGGGTCGACGTGCGGCGCGCTCTCTATTCTTACTACGATTCGGGCGATTCCCAAGGCTCGCTGGGAGATTTGAAACTCGTCGCGCACCAACTACCCGCGAATAATCTTGGTTGGCAAGATGACCGGATTTATTATTACCGCTACTATCTCAGCGGCTCCGCCAAGGGATTCGAACACGGCTTGAAGTATGCCTTAGAGCCCGCCTCGTTCGCCAAGGCAAAACGGAAGTTCGCCGACCCAACGGCCTTGACCGACGCGGCGCTGGCTGCGTTCGCCGATTACTTCTTCGAGTACGACGATCAGCAACGTGTCACCAAAGAAGTCACCGGCGGCGGCGCCCAGAGCTATTCGTTTTCCTATACCACCAGCGTCTCAACGACGCCCGACGGGCCGAACGTCTGGCGCTATAAAACGTTGCTCCTGCAGCCCGACGGGTCGACGCAGCTGACTTATATGAACGAAGTCGGCCAGATCATGCTCCAAGATACGCGGAGCGGCGACGGCATTGGACGCTGGATCACCTACAACGAGTTCAACGAGGACTATTCGGTCGTTAACAAGGCGGACCCTTCGGCCGTCAATATGGCGGCTACGCCGATCTACAACGAGGCGGTCGACGGCTTGGACGTGCAACTCCGCGCGTCGGAAGGTTTAATTACGAACTTTGAGTATTACAACGGGGCCGACGGGCCGCGAGGCTACGGCAAATTGCGTAGTATCCGGAAGGGAACCGGCGGTACGCCCGTTAAGCAATTAGAAACCGTCTACGGCACGCACACGGCCGGCACCGTCACGATTTTCCCGCTTCTCTCCAAAACGACTTGGGCCGACGACTTGGGGACGGAGCCGATCACGACGACGTACGCCTACGAATTCTTCCCCGGCACCAACGGCGTGTGGCAGAAGACGACGACGTTGCCGACGGTGAGTACGGCTCAAAATGGTTCCGGCGTCGCCGCCGTACAACGAATGCTCTTCAACGAACTGCGGCAGATGGTTTGGGAACAAGGCCCCA
>JAFLCO010000111.1 GCA_017303535.1 Planctomycetota bacterium | reverse complement strand
ACAACAACGACACGCCGGCCGTCGCCGAAAGGGCGAACGCCGGTCGAAAATAAGCCGACGACAGCTGACGCAGCATGGCGGCAAACCTGGCCCCGCAGCGGGGAAAAAAGCAGCAAAGATGTGACGATCAAGACGTGATTGCGGGCGGAAATGCGGCGGGAGTATAGAGGGGCTCGCCGGCACGTTCCAGACCGGTTTTGCCGCCGATATTAACGCCTCGCGATCCTTTTCGCACCGCACCTCAACGGCGGCATCCGCGGCATCGTCTGGGAAACGCCCTGGGGCGTAGCTATACTCAAACCGAAGCTATTCTGGGTGGTACGGCTCATCTACGTGCGAGCATCGCCGGCGCAGCGACATTCTTCGATTCGACAACATGCAAAACCCCGCCGGCTATTGGCAATCGTTCGTGGAATTTGCCGAATTGAGCGACGTCGGACTTCGCCGCGCCAACAACCAGGACGCCAAGGCCTGTATGCTGGCCGGCACCGAGGTCGACTTCTTTCGGCGCGGGCATCTGTTCATGGTGGCCGACGGCATGGGCCGCCACGCCGCCGGCGAACTCGCCAGCAAGATCTCGTGCGATACGGTGCCGCTGGAGTATTTCAAACGTCCTGCCGGTCCCCCGCCGACGGCCCTGCATGCGGCGCTGGAGGAAGGCAACCGCCGAATCTTTCAACGTGCGGAGCAGAATCCCGATTTCAAAGGGATGGGCACCACGACCAGCGTCCTTGTACTCATGCCCCAAGGTGCAATGTGCGGGCACGTCGGCGATAGCCGCGTCTATCGTCTCCGCGGCAATCGACTCGAGCAGCTCACGTTCGATCACAGCGTCGTCTGGGAGATGCGCGCCGCCGCAAAGCAAACCGGCACGGAAATTCCCGGCTACGTTCCGAAGAATTACATCACGCGTTCGCTGGGGCACGACCCCAGTGTGAAGATCGACCTCGAAGGTCCGTTTCCCCTGGCCACGGGCGATACATTTCTCATCTGCAGCGACGGCCTCAGCGGCCAAGTGGAAGACGATGAAATGGCCTGCCTGCTTGGCTGCCTCTCGCCGGCGGAAGCGGTGCAAACTTTCGTCGACCTAGCGAATCTACGCGGCGGGCCCGACAACATCACCGTCGTGGTCGCCAAGGTTAAAGATCTTGCTCCGGTTCAGAACGCTTCGCCGCCGAAGTTACCGAGCGGCTCCGCGGGCGAAGTCGTGCATCCCATTATTTGGGCGACGATGGGAACGGCCGCCGTACTGGGCGCAATTCTCGTTCTCACGGGCAAGACCATGTGGGGCTTGGGCGCCGCGGGCGTCGCGGCACTGCTAGGTCTTTTCGCCCTGGCGAAGCTGACCACCGGCGGCTCGGTGCGTGTGTGGCGCGGCAGACCGATCGGCGCCGGTCCGCATACTTCGACGGTCGCCCAGGTGGATGCGGCATTCGTCGACAAGTTGGCGAGCCTGACGGCCCAGCTTCGCGAATCAGCCAACAATCAGAAGTTTACGATCGATTGGAGCCGGTTTGAGAAACTTCAAGCCGACGGCGCGCGGGCCAAGTCGACGGGCGACGTCTTGACCGCCGCTCGGAGTTACTGCTTCGCGATCAATGCCGCGATGGCGGAGTTGCGCAACCGGCGTCAACAGCCGTCGCCTTCGAGCGTACTTGACGAGTAGGGCCGGCGATTACTCCGCCGGCGTCCTATCGACGCATTTTCGATAGGTCTTCTTCCGCCGGGCCGTCGCCGGACAAGACTCCGTAGTTTCGCGGCGGAGGCGTGCGCTGCGCGAGTTGGGCGGCGGCGGGATTCTCCGTGTACCAGCGACGCACGGCCTGAGGGCCTTGTTGCCGCGCGACTTCGGGCGACCACATCATGCACGGGATTTCGTCGGTGACCGACGTAATGAAGTACAACAACGAGTCGCAGTAGCGATAGCGGGCCATGGCCGGATCGATCCGCGGTCGTACGTCGTCGACGAGCGGGCGCAGAAAAGCGAGACGATTCCTCGTGAAGCGGTTCGTCAGTCCGCGAACAACGGCGTCGTAGAACGGCGTTGCCGCTGCATTTGCCTCAGCCAAGCCGCGAACGATGTCCGCGAGAAATTGTTGCTCTTGGGGCGAACCGTAATCAGCGATGAGAGCGACTGCCGCGATAACGGGTGCTTCGTCGTCGCGCGGCGATTGCCGCTGCTCGGTAAGAAATCGCCGGGCCACGCGCGTCGCGCTCTCCGCCAGCGGATGTTGCGGGCCGTCGATCAATCGCATCGCCAGCGGCAGAGCAAACGGCTTATTGTCGGCGACGTAGCTCTGAACGATCGCCGAAACTTCCGTGGATTGTGACGTTTTGAGCGTTCCGACCAGCGTTCGATACGAATCGACGGGAATCTGCGAGAAGTGCGAAGCGAACGCACTTTGCAGAGTTTCCCATTGCTCCGCCGTCGGCTCCGGGCGGGGAACGTAGGTCAGCAAGTTGTGCTCTTGCACCGGCACGGCGCCGCCGAAGCTAAAGGTGTACATCTCGCGCAAAGCGTCGGCCGCCGGCCAGCGGTCGTATTCCATGCGATAGATCGCGGAGATTGTGCCGGTGCGGTGACGTCCGCCCATGCAGTGGACGACGATCGGATGATTTCGCGGATCGTCGACAAGGTCGTAAAACTCTTCGAGTTGCCATGGCTCGGGCCAGGGCCAGCACTGTTCGTCGCCCATCGCCCATTGCACGTGCCGCATGCCGAGCGATTCGACGAACTCCGCTTCTTTGCGTCCGTCGGACTCGCCCAGGTCGAAGAGGCCCGACTTGAGGCGAAAGTCAAACAGTTGCAAGCTGAGAACGGTTCGCGCCCCGTAAAACTTATCGAGCACGCGGAAGCCAAGCTCCGTCGGTTGGCCGACGCGATAGAGCACGCCCGGCGCGACGGCTTGCAGTCGCTTCAGATGGTAGCGATGGAATCCGAAGTAGCCGCCGAGGCAAACAAGCGGCAGCAGCACGCAAACTTTGAGAACATTGCGACGGCGCGCGGGCGACCGCTGCGTGATTGATCGAGGTATTTGGCTTGCGTCCTGCAATGCCGGCATCCTTGCTGAAACGGGCGTCGCCGACGTAGTCCTACGGCGAAGACGGAGCGGAACTTAGCACAACCGTGAAAATGCGCCAATCGTCGTCGAGTTCACGAGTTACGCCGCCGCGAGCCCGTCTTGCCGCGGTGCGCCGCAAACTGTTACACTCCCGGCCAGCGCCGACAATCGGATGTAATCGGCGCCGCGACAAGGAGGTCGCCGTTGCTGCCGAAGTGGTCGATACGCAAAAAGCTGTTGTGCGTGCTGGCGCTGCTGTTCGTGGTCGTCTTCGGGCTTGCCTGGAGCGCGATTCACGGGCTGTACGCGTACCGTTGCATGGTGCGCAGTTTGAATAAGCGTGTCCCGGAATTGACGCTGGCCAACGATTTTAGCCGCGTCACCGGTGAACTGCGCGTGCTGTGGTATGCCCGGCGCGTGAGCGCGATCGACGCCGAAGGTTTGGCCGGCGATTGGCTCAAAAGCGGCAAAGAAGCCGGCCTTTTGCTCGACGATCTGCGCATCAAGCTGGCCGAAGTTCGCAAAGTGTTCGAGCGCTACGAGAACCGGCTTTCGGAAACGGCTTCGCTCGATTACGGACTGCCGATCTCCGATAGTCGGCAAGAGCAGGAAACGACGCTTGCCATTGAAGCGACGATTGCCGAAATTCAGCGGCTCGCCGAATCGAAGCGTTGGCACGTCAGCCGCGATCAATCGGAACGGCTCACGGCCGAGTTGAATCGATTGCAAACTCTGGCCTCGCGGCTGCCGACGTTTTTGCACGCCAACATTGAAGAGGCAATGGAGGAGGCCCGCGATCAGTATCGCCAGCTGTTTCTGGTCGGCTGGATTACCAGCGCCACGACGATCGGCGGCATCATTACGCTGTTGGCCCTCTTCTATCGCTGGGTGTTCCGTCCGCTACGGAAACTCATCAAAGGCTCGCGGCGCATGGCCGGCGGAGAGTTTAATTACCAGATTCGCTTGCAGACGCACGACGAAATGTCGGAATTGGCCGACAACATGAACTCGATGACCGCCGCGTTTCGCGAGATCAACACGGAACTCGACCAGCAGGTGGCCGAACGGACGCGGCAGGTCGTGCGTGGCGAGCAGCTTGCGAGCGTGGGCTTCTTGGCGGCCGGCGTGGCGCTTGAGATCAACAACCCGTTGGCGTCGATCGCCGTCTGCGCGGAAAGCTTGCAAGATCGCGTGCGACCGCTCTTGAACGCGGACGATCCCGATCATCAGGTGATCGCCACGTATCTCGGTATGATTGAGAAAGAGGCGTTTCGCTGCAAGGAAATCACCGAGAAGCTCTTGGACTTTTCCCGAACCGGCGAAGCCCAACGCTCCGCGGCCGATCTGCGTGAGCTGGTGCAAGACGTCGTCGACATGGTGCGGCACGTCGGCAAGTATCAAGGCAAGAATCTGGAAGTCGCGACCGGCAACCCGATCTATGCGGTGTGCAACGGCCGCGAGATCAAGCAGGTCGTATTGAATCTCATTACGAACGCGCTCGATAGCCTCGACGACGGGGGGAGTGTGAAGATCGACTTCGCCACGCGCCCGGGCGAGGCCGAGATCGTCGTCAGCGACGACGGGTGCGGCATGACCGAGGAAGTTCGCACGCATTTGTTCGAGCCGTTCTTTACGCGCCGCCGCGGCGGCAGCGGCACCGGCCTCGGGCTGTCGATCAGTTATCGCATCGTCGCCGATCATCACGGTCGGCTTTCCGCACATAGCGAGGGGCCCGGCCGCGGCTCGCAATTCCGCTTAAGGCTGCCGGTTTCCCCCGTCACGAAGGAGATTAGCCATCAACCCAAAGCCGCTTAAGAAGTTGAAGCTGCTCTACGCCGACGACGAAGCCCATCTGCAACAACTGATGAGCCTCGAGTTGCCGCGCTTCGGCCACGAGGTGACCGTGTGCCCCGACGGACTGACCGCCGTGGCGGCGCTCGAGCGCAACTCGTACGACTGCCTGATCGTCGACCTCGATATGCCGGGGATGTCGGGCATTCAAGTCATCGCGAAGGCGAAGGAACTGGATCCGGCCGTCGAAGCCGTGGTGCTGACCGGCAAATCGACGATGGATTCGGCGATCGCGGCGGTGAAACTCGGTGCGTTCGACTACATGTCGAAGCCGTTCAAAATGGCCGACCTCGGCGCGATGCTGCAGCGCGTGGCCGAAAGGCGCGAATGGCTGAACAAGTATCGCGCCTTGAAGATGCGGCTGGAACGCGTCGAAGGAAAGACGCAACTCATCGGTGATTCCGTGCCGATGCAACGCGTGCGCTCGATGGTGAAACGCGTTGCGCCGACGGAATCGACCGTGCTGATTCTCGGCGAGACCGGCACCGGCAAGGAACTCGTGGCGCGGAGCATTCACGAGCAGAGCCTGCGGGCCGAGAAGCCGTTCGTGGCGGTCAACTGCGGCGCGCTGCCGGAGAACTTGATCGAAAGCGAACTCTTCGGACATCGCAAAGGGGCGTTCACCGGTGCCGACGAACATCGCCAAGGTCTGTTTGAGGTGGCCGACGGCGGTACTCTGTTCCTTGACGAAATCGGCGAACTCCCGAAATCGATGCAGGCCAAACTGCTGCGCGTGCTGGAATGCGGCGAAGTGAGGCGAGTCGGTGACAACAGTCCGTTCGTGGTCGACGTGCGCGTGCTCTGTGCGACGCACCGCAACCTGGAACAGATGGTCATCGACGGCGAGTTCCGCCAAGATTTGCTGTTCCGGATCAATACGTTCGAAGTGTCGTTGCCGGCCTTGCGCGAGCGATCGAGCGACGTGCCTGCGCTGGTGAAATACTTGCTCGCGCGAATGCGTCCGACGGCCAAGCCGGATGACGCGCTCGTGGTGCCCGAGGCGATGCGGGTGCTGGAGCAATATGCCTGGCCGGGGAACGTGCGGGAGTTGGCCAACGTCATCGAGCACGCGGCCATTCTTTGCGAGACCGGGCCAATCGAGCTGGAGCACTTGCCGAGCCGGTTTAATAAGCCGGGCATCGCAGGTTCGGCGGGTTCATCAACAGCCGCAGCTTCACCGGGCGGCGGCAGCGCGATCAAGGGGCCGCATTTCAAGTTGGCGGCTTCGACCTTGCGCGAACTCGAAATGCAGGCGATTCACGAGGCGCTGGAGCGCCACAAGGGGAACAAACCCAAGGCGGCGGAAGAACTCGGCATCAGCCTCAAGACGCTTTATAACAAGCTGAATCAAGCGGGCGGGTTGGAACAGGCCGGCTAAACGCAAAATCGCAAGCGATCGACATGCGCGGCTCGCTTGCGATTTCGCTTGAAACGTAACGCGTCGCGTTGGCGCGCCTTACGACATCTTCCGCACGACGCCCACGCAAACTCCCAGCACGCGGGCGTTCTTCACGTAGATCGGCTTCATCGTCGAGTTCGCCGGCTCCAGCCGAATGCGATCGGCCTCCGGGTACCAGCGTTTGAGCGTCGCTTCATTGTCGTCCGTCAGCGCGACGACGATCTGCCCCTTCGACGCCGTGTCTTGCTTCTTGATCACCACATAGTCGCCGTCGCTGATGTGGTCTTCGATCATCGAGTCGCCGCTGACTTCGAGAACGAACATATCGTCGTTGTCGAAGAGCTCGCCGAAGTCGATCCGCTCTTCTTGAGCGACGGCTTCGTGCAGCATGCCCGCCGCAATTCGGCCGGCCAGCGGCAAGCCGGGGCGTTGCGAGTCGAACGTCTCCGTCGCCAGCATGATGGCTCGCGACATGTTCGGCTCGCGGTTGATCAGCCCCTTCTTTTCCAGCGCCTTCAAATGGCACATCACGCCGTTGGGCGAGCTGATCTTGAATTGTGTGCCGATCTCGCGAACGGTCGGGCCGTAGCCGCGAGCCCGAATCTTCTCGCGGATGAATTCGTACACTTCCTTCTGCCGGCTCGTTAAACTATCGAGATTGGCCATCGCTACGTCCTTGTCTGTTTTGGAAGCCGGCGTCTGGTTTAGAAGCCGGCGGCCTTTCGCGGGCGGCAGACCAAAAAAGCCCGCCATATCCACGGTTTTCGGCCGTCTGCTACCCAGAACTATAATATACGTCCGTACAGAATCAATAGCGTTTGTACAGATACGGTAGAATTGCGGCCGAGCTGCTACCAAGGCTGGTAGGTGGAATCAACTAACGGCGACCTACCCGAGCCTCGCGACCCGGCGAAAGTGATCGATATCGAATGCCGCTTCGCCTCCCCCGCTTTCGACTCCGCACGGCCCTGATCGCGATGGCGATCGTAGCCATCGTCTTGGCGACGTACGGCAATGCTGTCCGCGTTCACGAGCGGGAACGTGCTCTCGGTGCCGAGTTGCGCAAGTTCGGCATTCACGCGATCGATCCGCACTCGGCCCCGTCGCATTTGCTGCCGCCGAGAATCGAAGAGGTGCTCGTCGACGACAACCTCGGCTTTCGCACCGACGGGATCAGTTGGACCGAGAAGAGCCGTGCCACGGACCAGAAAGTTACCGCAGAACAAATGTCGCGCTTGGCCGGGTTTGCCAAACTTCGCCGGCTCGTCGTGCACGGCGACGTCGTCGAACCGCCGGCCGTCGTGGCGATCGCCCAGTTGCCGACGCTCGAAGAACTGACGCTGCTGCATGTGCCGCTCGACGACGCACAACTGCTCGAGTTCGCGAAGCTCCCCCGGCTCCGCGAACTCACGCTTGAAGCGACCGGCGCAACCGATGACGCGATCGAACAATTGCGCGATCGCCTGCCGGAGTTAAACGTCTTCGACGACTAGCTCCTTGGGTGGCTGGGGCATAGCGCAGCGGTGCCCCAGTTGTAAAGCCTCTACAACCGGGCCTTCGCGAGTACGCTCCAGACCCGGCCACACGACGCTGCTCGACCGTGCCGACGGCCTTAGCTCTTAAAATAGTCCGGCTCGTTGCCGGCTTTCCATTTGATGTTGCAGCCGAGGCTGGCCCGTTGCTCGGTCGTCGGTTTGTTGCCGGCCAGAACGGCATCCAGGGCCGCTCGGAGGTCGGCGCCGTTCACAGGCACGTCGTTGCCCGGGCGGCTGCCGTCGAGTTGGCCGCGGTAGACCAATTTCTGGTCGGCGTCGAACACGAAAAAGTCCGGCGTGCAGGCCGCTTGGTAGGCTTTGGCGACCGATTGATCGGCGTCGTACAGATAAGGAAACGCATAGCCGCGAGCCTTCGCTTCGTCCTTCATCTTCTCGGGCGAATCGTCCGGATGGTTGACGATGTCGTTGGAGCTGATCGCCACGACGGCCGCTCCCTTGGCCTGATAATCGCGGCCGAGCCGGGCCAGTTCGTCGGCCACGTGCTTCACGAACGGGCAGTGGTTGCAAATAAACATCACCAGCAGGGCCTTCTTGCCGCGCAGATCGGCGAGGCTCACCGTCTTGCCGTCGACGTTCGGCAGGCTGAAATTAGGGGCGGCGGTGCCCAACGGCAACATCGTGCTGGGAGTGCGGACCATCGGAAAAGCTCCGGTTTGCGGCAAAGCGTGAAAGGCTCGAACCGCCCAAGGTAGCAACTCAGGGCGACGAGGGAAACGCCACGACTGAGCCGCGAACGGGAACTTTTCGTGCTTCGGCCTCGTCCGACAACTAGACTAAGTCCGCACCTTATCGCCGTCCGCACTTCGCCCGGGAGATTCCTCATGCGCCGTCGCTTGTTCACGCATTTCCTCGCCGCCGCCGTCGCTCTGGCACCACTGACAAACGGCAACCTCCGCGCGGCCGACGATAAAGACTCTTCGTCGTTGCCGCTCAAGCGGATCGTGCTCTTCAACTCGGGCGTCGGGTTCTTCGAGCACGGCGGCGAGGTGACCGGCGACGCGACGGTCGATCTGAAGTTTAAGGTCGACGACGTTAACGACCTGCTCAAGAGCCTCGTGCCGCAAGATCTCGGCGGCGGCCAAGCGTCGACGGTCACGTACGGCTCGAAAGACCCGATCACGAAGACGCTCAAGACGTTCGCGATCGACCTGACGGAAGAACCGACGATCGCCGAATTGCTCAACCAAGTCCGCGGCGAAGAGGTTGCAGTCGAGGCGGCCAAGCCGATCCAGGGGCGAATACTCGGCACGGAGAAACGCAAGCGCGCCGCGGCCGACGACAAGATCGTCGAAGAAGAGTTCTTGAACCTCGTGACGGAAGACGGCCTCAAGAGCGTGCCGCTGGCGTCGTTGCAGAGCATCCGCTTGTTGAACGAAGATCTCGACGCCGAACTGCAGCAAGCCTTGCTGCTTCTGGCGGGCGACCGCTCCAACGACAAAAAGAACGTCTCGCTGCGTTTCACGGGCCAAGGGAAGCGTCCAGTCCGCGTGAGCTATATCCAAGAGGCTCCGGTCTGGAAGACGAGCTACCGACTGGTGCTGGACGACGAAAAGCAGCCGCTCTTACAAGGTTGGGCGATCGTCGAGAACACGACGGAAGAAGATTGGCGCGACGTGCAACTCACGCTCGTAAGCGGGCGGCCGATTTCGTTTGTGATGAACCTATACGATCCGCTCTACGTGCCGCGGCCGATGGTCGAACCGGAATTGTTCGCCTCGCTCCGCCCGCAGCGTTATGGACAGGACATGGCCGGGGCCGAACGGGAATTCGCCGAAGCCGGTAAGAAGTTGCAGGAGAAGCAATCGGAGATGCTGGCCCGCAAGGCGATGCCGAAAGCGGCGGCGGCTCCGGCGCCTACGGCAGGTCTGACGTTCGGCGGGGCCAGCGGCGCGTTCGGCAACGCACGAGGCGGGATAGGCGGCGCTTACGACGCCCAGAACGACAAGGCCCGTTCCTTGGCCAACGGCATTCAATCCTCGGCTGAAGCCTCGAATCTCGGTGAGTTGTTCCAGTACGAAATCGACGCGCCGGTTAAGTTGCCGCGGCAGCAGTCGGCCATGTTGCCGATCGTGGCCGAGACGGTCAAAGGCGAAAAGGTTTCCATCTTCAACGCGGCCGTGCATCCGAAGCACCCGCTCAACGGGCTCCGCCTCACGAACTCCACGAAGCTGCACCTGATGCAAGGTCCGATCACGGTGTTCGACGACGGCTCGTACGCCGGCGATGCGCAGATCGAAGACCTGCCGGCAGGCAGCGAGCGATTGATCAGCTACGCCGTCGATCTCGATACCGAAGTCGTCCAGCGCGTCGAAGGAAAGCCGAACCAGATCGTCGCGCTCAAGATTGTCCGCGGCGTGTTGCAAGTGACGAACAAAACGGAGCGCGAGACGAGCTTCACCGTGAAGAACTCCGGCCGCAAAGAGGCGAAGGTCTTGCTGGAGTACCCGCTCGATCCGAGTTGGAAACTGACCGCCCCCGAAAAGCCGGCCGAGAAAACTCGCGATCGTTATCGCTTCGCCGTGGCCGCGCCGGTCGGTAAGCCGGTGGAATTGAAGGTGGCCGAAGAGCAACTCAACTACATGTCGCTCGGGCTCACCAATATCGACGACGGCTCGCTCCTGGTTTACCTCCGCTCGAAAGTGATCAGCGACGAAGTGCGCAAGGCCGTCGAAGAGGTCCGCTCGCGCAACGCGGCCTTGCAAGAGCTGCGCACGAAGCATGCCAACGTGGAACAGCAAATCCGCGTCATCGGCGAGGAGCAATCGCGGATTCGCCAGAACATGAGTTCGCTCCGCGACCCGAACTCGGAACTGCATCAGCGGTATGTGAAGAAGTTCGGCGAGCAGGAAGATGCGATCGAGAAACTGCGCATCGAATCGCTCGAACTGCAACAACAAATCGACGCCAAAACCAAGGAACTCGCCGACTTCGTCGCCGGGCTGAACGTTTCCTAGGGATCACGCGTAGTAAGAATCCTGGCGCAAATCGCGGCTTATATATCAGCCTGAATTGCCCGAATCCGCTAACTTGACTTTGGGTTTTGTGCCGATTCTACTAGCCAACGAGCGGTAGGGTATTCCGTGGAGTGCGGAAAACCGATCGTTCGCTGACCGGCGCGCGCCGAGGGGTCGTTCGTCCGGTCGCATCCTTTGAGACCAAACATTTGGGAGACTTGCGCATGAAGAAGTTTGTGCTGACCCTGGTTTGCGGCGCTTTCGCGCTCTGCCTGGCGGTCGACTCGGCCGACGCCCGTCCGAACTTTATGAAGGTGTTCACCGAAGCCTACCCGAACGTCACGGCGGCCTCGACGGCCAAGTGCAACGTTTGCCACGTTAACGGCCAAGAGAAGAAGGTCCGCAACGACTACGGCAAGGCCGTGGGCGGAGCGATCGGCGCCAAGAGCGAAAAGGACGTCGAAAAGATCAAGGCCGCGCTGAAGAAGGTGGAAGAAGAACACAAGGAATACGCCGAAGCCCTGAAGGCCGGCAAGCTGCCGGTGGAATAGTTTTCGTTTCGGCGAATCGCTAAACATCGATTCATGATGCCGGGGCGGACCTCACAAGGTCCGCCCCGGTTTTTTTATGCGCCGACGTTTTCAGGGTAGCCCAGGTTGCTCGCCAACCTGGGCCGACGAAGTCGGCAGGAGGCTACTTATCGAGGACGCAGGCACTTCACAGAGTTGCCTCCAGTAAACCCAGGTTGACGAGCAACCTGGGCTACCCATCGGTACGGCGCGCCAGCACGATCAGCACGGCGCCCGCCACCATGATGATCGTTCCCATCAAGCGTCGCGCCAGATGCGGTTCGCGGAAGATGTGGTGGCCGAGCAGGACGCTGACGACGGCCGACGTTTGAAAGAGGGCCAGCGCCGCGGCGACCTGGACCGTCGCAAAGGCGACGAGCGTGCAATACTGCATCAGGCCCGTGGTGAGGGCGAGTGCAAGGTAGAGCCTCGGAGAGTTGCGGCAGCGTTTCAGTTCGCGCCGCCCATCGATGCGGCATTGCGGCAGCAGGCCAAGTAGCGCGGCCGCCGCGAGTCCGAGCACGGCCCACCACGCAAAGGCCGTCGTCGGCGAAGCGTAGGCGAGCGCGCGCTTCAGAAACACGGCTTCCGTCGCCGAGAGCACGAGCGCCGCCAACCGATACCGTACGCCGAGCGAAAGCCACGGTCGCCGCGACGGAGTAGCACCGTGCGGAGTCGCCAATTTCGGGTCGGTCAAAAAGTAGCTGCCCGCGACGATGAGGCCGATGCCGGCGACTGTTTGCAAGTTAGGGACTTCGCCAAGTAGCACGACGGCGGGCAGCAAACTGACGACGGCCTTGTAGGCGTTGATCGGCCCGAGCACGGATAGATCGGCCAATTTCATGGCCTGCACGAGCAACGCATTCGACGCGGCCGCCAGCAGGGCGCACAGCGCCATATTGCCCCAGAAACCAGAATCGCTAGGCGGCGCGGCGTTCATGAGCAGCGGCACGACGGCGATCGCCAGCAGGGCATGAGTCGCCGCAATCACGAACAACGCCGAAGCTCCGCGCCCGACGGCCAGCTTCTGAAACACGTTCGACACCGGATTGGCGACGATGCGAACGAGAATCGAAGCGGCGGTGAACATGACGGAGCTTAGAGACGGGAGCGGAGAGCGGGGGCTTCAGACGCAGACTTCAGGATAGCCGCTCGAACGCACGGCCAAAAGCAAGGCGATTCGTCGCCAATCGACGCGATTTCACAAAATAGTCGCCGGCCAAAAACTTCCTTGAACGGATTCCTTGATTTGCTAAGTTGCGGAGTGGCGCGGAGGTCATCACGAGGGGAGAACTCAGGCATGAAAAATCGACGTAAGTGCTCGAAGATTTCAGAAAAATGGAAACAACTTACGTCGATCGCGCTGCGCACTACTGCGCACTGCGCAGGCCCGGAAGTGCGCACGACAAACTTAGGAATTAAGGGTGCGCACATCGGGAGCGAAGAAGTGCGCAGCGGCCAAAAACGAGTCGACGTAAGTGTGGCCAAAAAAAGTTTTCTCCAAATGGACTTACGGCTACGGAGAGCTAGGAGGCTGGAGCCAAGAGCTGGGAGACTTCAGACGCCGGATTTCAGAAAAAATCCGTCGAGCACTGTAGGGAACGCCCTCCGTGGCGTTCCGCGCGCCGGGTGCCAAGTTCGGCCCCCTCATCCGCCGCTTCGCGGTACTCGCCTCCGGCAGGAGGCGACAACTAACACAGTCTCCCGCGAGGGGAGAAGGGCGGAACGCCACGGAGGGCGTTCCCTACAGTTGCCTGCTCGACGTTGTTTCCCCCAGGGACGGTCGTCCCTGGGCTTTACCAACAGTGAAAACCGCCGCGTCGATCGTCGCAGCCGGATTTGCCGAAATCGCGGATTTCGAGTAGTATTAAGGAGTTACGTCCCGCCTCCGTTTCCCGACGGTCTCACTCCCGTCGCCCGCCTCGCCAACACTATGTCTCGATTCTCGCCGACTCTCGTCGGACGTTCCGTCGTCTATCGCGCGCTCGCCGCGTTGTTCTGCGCCTCCGCATGGCTGAGCGGCTCCATGCCTGTCGAAGCCGCCGGGCCGTCGCTAGGGCCGATTCCGGGGTTTCTTCAGAAGCACTGCGTCGCCTGCCACGGCGACGATCAACCGAAGGCCGGCCTCGCACTGGGCGGCATTCGCGGGCACGGCCAGATTCTCAAGGCCCGCAAAGTGTGGGAGAACCTGGCCGACATGGTCGAGGCGGAGTTGATGCCGCCGGAAGACAAGCCGCAGCCTGCGCCGGCCGAGCGCGAGGCGTTTCTGGTCGCCGTGCGCGGCATCTTCGACCACTACGATCGCACGGCCAAGACCGACCCAGGCCGCGTGACGATGCGCCGCTTGAACAAGGCCGAGTACGACAACACGGTGCGCGATCTGTTCTACGGCACCGACTTCAACGCGTCGGAAAATTTTCCTTCCGACGACGTCGGCCACGGGTTCGACAACATCGGCGACGTGCTGACGATGTCGCCGGTGCTGATGGAACGTTACCTCGCAGCGGCCGAAATGATCGCGCGGAAGGTCGTACTCACGGAGCTGCCGAAGCCGACGCTACGGAGATTTGACGCGAAGAACCTTCGGCCGTATCGCCGCGACAACGTCGACAAGAACGACTACCGCGCGTTCACCAACGATGAAGACGCCAAGGGGGGCGACAGCGGCCCGGTGTGGCACGAACTCGCGCTGAGCCCGAACGATGCGTTTGACTTCGTCGTGCTCGCTTACGGCGACCGCAGCGACAAGAAGCCTGTGAAACTTGCGCTGTACGTCGCCGGCGATCAATTGCCGGCGCCTTCGGGCAAATCAGAACTCGATAAGCTCGCGGGCAAGGCGCTACAGCAAGTGGGGCCGCTGCGAATTCTCAAGATTGTGGAAGTGAAATCGCGCGATTCGAAGAAGCCCGACCGTATCGCACTGCCGATGGCCCCACAGCCGGGCGTCGGCAAAATCGGCGTGGCGTTGCTGAAGCCGGAAAAGGGTGAGCCGGACTCGAAGGTGTACTTGCGGATGTTCGGCGTGGAAGGGCCGCGCGACGTGCGGCCGTATGTGATGCGGCGGTTTATGGAAAGCGACGCCTCGAAGCCGGTCGCCGAGCAGAATCGCGAGATCTTGAACCGATTCGCGTCGCGCGCTTATCGTCGCCCGGCGACGGCCGCCGAAGTCGATCGCATGCTCGCCTTAGTGACCTCGGTGCAAGCCGACGGCGGCTCGCGCGAGCAAGGACTGCAATTGGCCATTCAAGCCGTGCTGGCGAATCCGAAGTTCGTCTTCCGCGCCGAACTCGACGACCGCCCGACCGCGCCGGACGCTCGGGCCATCGACGATTATCAACTGGCGTCGCGGCTCAGTTACTTCCTCTGGAGCAGCATGCCGGACGACGAACTCTTCGCGCTGGCGGCGAAGGGGGAGTTGACGAAGAATCTGGAATCGCAAGTACGGCGGATGCTCAAAGATCCGAAGAGCTCGGCCTTAATCGATCAGTTCGCCATGCAATGGCTGCAGCTCGGACGACTGACGGCTCACGCTCCCGACGCGACGATGTTTCCGGAATTTAAGGAACCGTTGCGGCAGGCGATGCTCACCGAGACGAAGCTCTTTCTCGGCGAGATCATGCGTGAGGATCACAGCATCCTCGACATGCTCGACTCCGATTACACCTACATGAACTCGTCGCTCGCCAAGCTTTACGGCGTGTACGACACGATGGGCAACGGCTCGGGCCGGAAGAAGATTCCCGGCGGGAAGTCGTTTCGCGGCGATGCGATTTTTGATCGGGTCACGCTGACCGACGGTTTGCGTGGCGGGCTACTCACGCAGCCCGGCATTCTCACGGTGACGAGCAACCCGACCCGGACGTCGCCCGTGAAACGCGGCAAATGGGTGCTTGAGCAAATGCTCGGCGAACCACCTCCGCCGCCGCCGCCGGATGTGCCCGAGCTGGAACAGCAAAAAGGGAAGCTTACGGGCTCGCTGCGCCAGCAAATGGAGCAGCATCGGGCCGACCCGGCCTGTGCCAACTGCCACGCGAAGATGGATCAGCTCGGCTTCGCGTTTGAGAACTTCAACGCCGTCGGCGCGTTTCGCGAGAAAGACGGCAACGACGTGATCAACCCGTCGGGCGTGCTCGACGGCGACAAAAAGTTTTCCGGCCCGGCCGAGCTTCGCAAGATTCTGATAGGGCGCAAGGACGATTTCGCCAAATGCTTGACGGAAAAACTGCTGATCTTCGCCCTCGGACGCGGATTGGAATATTATGACGATCGGGCTGTGACGCGGATCGTCGAGGCTTTGCAGAAGAACGACTACAAGTTTTCGACGCTCTGCTTGGAGATCGTGCGGAGCGAGCCGTTCCGGATGCGGCGCGGCAGCGAAGAACTGGCGTCGGGTGAAGAGTAGCGTTTGTAGAGAATTGACTGTAGGGAACGCCCTCCGTGGCGTTCCGAGTTCGGCTCGTTGATGCGTTGGACTAGGATCGGATTGCAACAGGAGAAACTGCCATGACCGCTCGACTTTCCCGCCGTACGTTGCTTCGCGGACTAGGTGCGACCATCGCGCTGCCGTGGCTTGAGGCGATGGGGCCGGTGCGTTCGTGGGCGGCGGCCGTCGACCCCAAGACCGGCGTTCGCACGACGCCGACCCGATTGGCGTTTCTCTACGTGCCCAACGGCGTGAACATCGAAAACTGGACGCCTGCGGAAGAAGGCGCCGGGTACAAACTGACCAAGTGCTTGGAACCGCTGGCCGCCTTTCGCGACGACTTCAACGTGCTGACCGGACTAACGGCCGACAAGGCCCGCAGCCACGGCGACGGCGGCGGCGATCACGCGCGGGCGCTGGCGGCGTTTCTCACCGGCGCTCAGCCGCGCAAGACCGACGGTACC
>JAFLCO010000110.1 GCA_017303535.1 Planctomycetota bacterium | reverse complement strand
TCGAGACCAGAAGCGCTTTGTCCGCCACGGGATCAAGCAGCGCACCCAGTTCTGACATCTGGTTGAACCGACGCGCGACGAACCCGTCCACGGCATCGGAGACGCCGGCGACGGCAAAGGCAGCAAATGCGATCTGCCACCAGTTCTGGATGATCGCGAGGATCACCACAGGCACCAGGCAGAGGCGCAGCAGCGTCAGCCAGTTCGCGAGATTCATGCTCATTACGCGATGATGTAGCGTGCCGCCCGCCGTTTGGCGAGCGGGCGGGTCACCGGCACGTTTCTGTTCGTCGGGCCGCCGGGCGTGGGGAAGCGGACGTTTTCGCTCAAGCTGGCCCAGGCCCTGCTTTGCCAAGAAGGAACGAACCGGTCGCTCGATCCGTGCGGCGAGTGTGAAGATTGCCGCCTGACCGAGGCCGGCAACCACCCGGACCTAATCACCGTCGCCAAGCCGGCCGATAAGAGCGAGATCCCGCTGAGCCTGCTGATCGGGCCGCCGGAGAACCGGATGCGGCAGGGGCTTTGCCACGATATCGGCTTGAAGCCGTTTCGCGGCGGGCGGCGGATCGCGGTGATTGACGATGCCGACGAGTTGAACGTCGAGGGGGCCAACGCCCTGCTCAAGACGCTCGAAGAGCCGCCGCCGCGCTCGGTGATCATCTTGCTGAGCAACGGCACCGACCGGCAACTGCCGACGATCCGCAGCCGCTCGCAGCTCGTACGCTTCGCGCCGCTGGAGACAGGTGACTTGGCGCGACTGATGGCCGAACTCGACATCGCCAAGTTGCAGGACGCCGAACGGATTGCGCTGATCGCGGAGGGAAGCCTGGAGCGAGCCCGGCAACTGGCCGACCCCGAGGTGCTGGAATTCCGCCGCGAGTTGTTCAGCTTGCCGCTGGTGGAAGTCGGCCAATCGCAGGCGCTGGCGAAGCTGCTCTTGGCGTTTACGGAAGCCGCCGGCAAAGAAGCGAGCGCGCGGCGCGACAGGCTGCGGCTCGCCATCGGCTTTATGGCCGAATACTTTCGCGCGGTGACGCGCGCCCTGGCCGGCGCCGACCCGGGGCCCGACCCGACGTTGCAACGTGCGAGCGCCGCGGCCGTGAAGCAGCCGGGCCTCGACTTGGAACAGCTGGCCGACATGACGCAGCGCACTTTAGAGGCGATCGAGCACGTCGACCGCAACGGCCATCAGACGATGATCGTCGAAGCGCTGGCCGACGATCTTGCGCGCCGCGCCGCCGGGCGCTTGGCGTCTGCTTAACGGAGCGTGCGACCGTGGACGACGAACAACCTAAGCGTCGCCGCCGCCGTCGACATCGTTCCGGCGAACACCATTCGCGCCGTCGCCGCCGTCGCAGCAGTAATCAAACTCCCAACCTCGACTATCGGGCTCTCGCGCCGGTCGACACCTTCGAGACGTGGCTGCTCGTCACTTTCGGCTACTGGCTACTGATGCTGTTTCTCATGCATGCGCCAGGCGGCACGGTCCCGGTAGAATCGCTGACCGACACGTTCAGCGATCGCTGGCTGCACGGCATGGCCTTCTTCGTGCTGGCCTTTATGGTGACCAAGACCGCCGAGCAATGGACGGTTCGCGGGCAGCCCGGAGCGAACCCGCCGGCTTGGATTTATGCCGTGATCTTGGTCGGCTGCTTGATCTACGGCTACGTCGACGAGGCGACCCAGCCGCTGACCGGCCGCACGTACGACACGGCCGATTGGGAAGCCGACGCCCTCGGGTCGGTCGCCGGGATCTGCGCGGCGCTGTTTATTCAGATTTTCCTCCGGCCCGACTACAGCACGCCGCCGCACTTGGCGACTTACGACGAGCAGCGCCGGCGGAGACGCAGGCACCGGCGACACCGGCATCGCAGCGGGGAATCCCGCGATTCACAAACGCCGCCGCCTGCTGATTTGCCCGGGCCTACGATTGCCGAACCCAAGGCAAATCGCGAACCTCCGGTCGATCCTCCCCCTCCTGCCACCGACGAAGCGCGGTAGCCGCCGGGCATTGTGCCATGGCGTCATTGCCGTCAGGCAAGGTCGCCATGCCGGTTGCGGGTCACATGCCGACCCGGCTTTGCCGTGACGGCATGGCACAAGACTTTCGCCCCCTTTGCGCCTCGCGCCGGGCGCGATAGGCTCGCAGATTCCCCACACCCGAAACCACGCACCGAGTGCGAGCTATGTCGACGTTTCCCGTGACCCGATCTGAAATCGCCGGCGTTTCGCTGCGCGACATCGCCCGCCGCTTCGGCACGCCGACCTACGTTTACGACGCCGCGGTGATCGAACAGAAGATCGCCGACCTAAAGGCATTCGACGTCGTGCGGTTCGCCCAGAAGGCGTGCTCGAACATTGCGATCTTGGATTTGGTTCGCCGCAACGGCGTGCTCGTCGACGCCGTGAGCGCGGGCGAAATTCATCGCGCTCTCGCGGCCGGCTACAAACCGCACGGCGAGCCGGGCGCGCCGCACCCGATCGTCTACACGGCCGACATTTTCGATCGCGAAGCCTTGGCGATGGTGCTCAAGCACGACATCCACGTCAACTGCGGCTCGCCCGACATGCTGCATCAGTACGGCAGCGTGAAGCCGGGGGCCAACGTCACGCTGCGGATCAACCCCGGCTTCGGTCACGGGCACAGCCAGAAGACCAACACCGGCGGCGAACAATCGAAGCACGGCATCTGGCACGAGCAGCTCGACGACTGTCTGCGCATCGCCGATCGGCACGGGCTGTCCGTCACCGGGCTGCATCTGCATATCGGCTCCGGCACGGATCTGGAGCACCTCTCGCAAGTCTGCGGCGCGATGGAGAAGCTGGCCGTGCAAGTTGGTCGCACGCTCACAACCATCTCCGCGGGCGGTGGCTTGCCGACGATCTACAAGGCCGGCGACACGTACGTCGATATCGCCAAGTACCACACGATGTGGAACGACTCGCGCAAGCGGCTCGAAGCGCAGTTCGGCCATAAGCTGACGCTGGAGCTTGAGCCGGGCCGGTACCTCGTGGCGGAGAGTGGTTATCTCGTCGCCGAGATTCGCGCGATCAAGCAGATGGGGAAGAACACGTTCTATCTGCTCGACGCCGGCTTCAACAACTTGGCGCGACCGATTCTCTACGGCTCGCACCACCCGATGTCGATTGTGCCGGGCCCGCTCGACGAGAAGACCGACCCGAGCGGCGCGGAGCGTGAACTGGCGGAGATCGTCGTCGGCGGGCCGCTCTGCGAATCGGGCGACATCTTCACGCAGGCCGAAGGAGGCTTCGTGACCTCGCGCAAGTTGCCGGTCGCGCAAGTCGGCGAGTTGCTCGTGCTGGAATGCGCCGGCGCCTACGGCTTCGCAATGGGCTCCAACTACAACAGCAAACCGCTGGCGGCCGAAGTCCTGCTGAAGAACGGCAAGCCCCACTTGATCCGGGCGCGACAGACACCGGAAGATCTCACGCGCGGAGAAGTGATTCCGACGCTGTAGTCGTCGAAGTTACTTCGCAGCGGTAAGCGCCGCATCGCGGACCGCTTGCACCACGCGCATGTTCGCGAGTCCGTCTTCCGCCGGGGCTTCGAGCTTGCCCGCCGCTACGCTGCGGGCGAAGCATTCGAGCATCGCCGTGTATTGATCGGCGGAGGGAAAGCGAATCGTTTCCGTGCCGGAGTCGGTGCGGTGGAGGAGCGTCGCTTCTTCGGGCGGCAGCACACCTTCGGGAAACTCCAGCGAGCCTTTGGTGCCGACGAGTTCAAAGCGGTTGCGGTACGGGCTTTCGAAGCTCGCGTCGAGCAGGGCCAGCACGTCGCCGGGGAAACGCAACTGCATCGCCATCGTCATGTCGACGCCGGGCCGAATATAACTGGCGCGGGCATGAACTTCCGTCGGCTCCGTGCCGGTAAAGAATCGGCTGATGTTAATGCCGTAGCAACCGAGATCATAGAGCGCGCCGCCGCCGCGCGCCGCGTCGAGTCGCCAATCCGTCGGGTCGATCACGAACGAGAAATCCATCTTCACTAGCCGCAAGTCGCCGAGCTTTCCTTCGGCCAGCATCTTACGAGCTCGGGCGACGCGCGGATGGTGGCGCCACATGAAACCTTCCATCAGCACAATGCCCGCGGCGCGGCAACCCTCGACGATCGCGGCGGCGTCGGCCGCGTCGAGCCCGAGCGGCTTTTCGCAGAGCACGTGCTTGCCGGCCGCGGCGGCTTGCAGGGCCCAAGGGCGATGCAACTCGTTCGGCAGCGGCAGATAGACGGCGTCGACTTCCGGATCGGCGATGAGCGCTTCGTAACTGTCGTAATGCTCGGGGATTCCGAATTCCGCGGCCCAGGCGGCGGCGGTCTTGCCGTCGCGACCGGCGATCGCGTGGAGGGCGACTTGCGAAGTCTTGCCCAGCGCGGCGGCGATGTTGCGCCGCACGATGCGAGCGCAGCCGAGGATTCCAAGTCGTAACGGGCGTGACATCGCGCTCCTCGGCGGTTTTGCAATTTCTTCAGCGGGACAAGCGGAGCATAATAACACGATGCAAAAGCCTTGGGCATTCCTGAACGGCCGGATGATCCCGGCCGACGAACTCGTGGTACCCGCGTACGACGCCGGGTTCGTACTCGGCGCGACCGTGAGCGAACAGCTACGGACGTTCGGCGGGAAGTTGTTCGAGATGGAAGCCCACTGGTCGCGGCTGCGGCGATCGCTGGAGATCGTCGGCATCGAGCCGCATATCACGCTCGACGAACTTGCCACGCTCGCCGAAGAATTGGTCGCGGCAAATCACAAGCTGCTCGATCCGGCCGACGACCTCGGGCTATCGCTCTTCATCACGCCGGGCCCTTATGCCACGCTCGCCCCGCCGAACGTGCCGCGTCGGCCGACGATCGGCATGAGCACTTATCCGCTGCCGTTTCATTTATGGGCGGAGAAGTACGAGCGGGGTGAAATCCTCGCGACCAGCACCGTGCGACAAGTGCCGCCTGAGTCTTGGCCGGCCGAATTGAAATGCCGTAGCCGGATGCACTACTACTTGGCGGACCAAGATGTTCGCCAAGCCGTGCCGGGGGCTCGCGCACTGTTGCTCGATCGCAATGGGCACGTGAATGAAACATCGACGGCGAACGTCATGGGCGTGATGAGTTCTGAATCCGGACCGTCGCTATGGACGCCGCAATCGGTTGTCACGCTGCCGGGCATCAGCCAAGCGGCCGTGAGAGAGTTGGGCCGGCGTGAGTTGGGGATTCTTGGCGATAGCGAAGGAGATTTTTCACCGGACGAGTTCGTTCGCGGGATGTCCGAAGTATTCTTGACCAGCACGCCTTTCTGTATGCTGCCGGTGGTGAAGCTGGACGACCACACGATCGGCGACGGTAAGCCCGGACCGATGTTTAAGAAACTGCTTCAAGCTTGGAGCGAAGAGGTCGGCGTTGATATCGCCGAACAGGCGCGGCGGTTTGCCAATCGCTGACGAGCATTCGGCGAGCGGCGGGGTTTATCCCCGCCGTCTGTTGGATTGCGCCGAAGGAAGCTTGCCCGAAACGCAGACGGCGGGGATAAACCCCGCCGCTCGCTTCGTCGAATTCTTCCAAGAGAGGACGGTGGGAATCGAACCCACTTTCACCGGGTTGCAGCCGGTTGCCTAGCCGTCTGGCTCCATCCTCGCATGCCCTGACGACTACAATCATCGGCCATGCGAGGCGGCGGCTTGAGCGAGAAAATTTCGCTCGGTTTCTGCCGGGTTTTCTCCAGTTATCTCAGTGCGGACTTTAGCGAACGAACGCGCCGACCAAAGCTTGCACTTGGTCGACGTATGTTCGCGTCGCTTCCATCAGCTCCATCGGCACCACGAAATCAAGTTGCGCCACGTTCTCGCGCGTCTTGAACGAGTAGCCGATCGGCGGCGAGTCCGGGAACGGAGGGATCGGCAGCGGAAATGCCTGACCTTGCGCGGCCATCATCTGGGTGACCATCTTCTTCACCATTTCGATATAGCCGCCGATGTCGATGTACCCGACCGCCATCAGTTCGCCGGGCAGCAGCGACGCCGTCTTCTTGACCATCACGTCGTCGGCCAAGCCCGGCTTGTCGGCTTTCACCGACTCGACGATCGTCTTCAGCCCCTTCTCGCCGTAGGCCATCACGACCTTGGTCTTTGAAGCGGCGGCCAGGTAGATCGTGAGCTTCCCTTCGCCGCCGAACATGGCCTTCATCATCATGTCTTGCTGCGGTTGCTCAGGCGCGCCGAAAGCCTTCATCAGCGCGAGCATGTCGATCGAGTAGACCAAGGCATCCACGCCGTCGATCTTCTTGCGGCTCACCTCCATCGCCTCGAGCTTGTCTTTGAACTTGTTGAAGGCTTCGACGAAAACTTTTAGGCCTACCTCGTTTTCCTTCACGAACTCTTCGGCGTCTTCGACGACGTACAGGCCGTAGACGCCGTCGTAGACGCCTGGGCCGCTGATCGATTGCGTTTGCGAAACGTAGTGCAATTTTTCGACGAGCTTTTTGGAGATCTCGAAGCCTTCGCGCACCTTGGCGATATCGACCGGCAGATCCTTAATGTCGGCCGCTTGCGTGAGCACTTCGTCGAACAGCTTGAAGAGCGGCTCGGTCAGGCCTTTCGGGTAGGCGTAGGCGGCCGACAAGATGAACTGATCGTCCGGCAAATTTCGCAGGCAATCGGCGGGCAGCGGGGTGCTGTTGCCGATGATCGACGCGAATTGCCCGCCTGATTTGAACACGGCTTGGCTCGTCAGCCCCAGGCCTGCCTTGTCGTCGAGCTTTACGGCGAACGTCAGGTGCGTGAGGTCTTCGCGGGCCGCTTGAATGAACTTCACGCCGAAGTTGCGAGCCACTTCGACGAGCGGCAGATACGGCGCGACTTCCGGATCGGCGTTGTCGGCCTGCTTCGTGAGTTGCGCGGCTTCTTCGAGCGCCTTGAGCGCTTCGTCGCAGACAAATTGCACGGTCGACGGCAGAATCACTCCCGCGAATTGTTGCTTGGTCAGCCAGGCCCGAATCGGTTCGCAGGCGGCGACAACCGACTTCTTGCTGTCGATCGCATCTTTGAAGAGAGCTTCTTCGGCGCCGGGTTCGGTCACCACGGCGTAGCCCGACTTCTCGGCCATGAACGAGCGCTCGCCGAACGGCTTGCACTCGGTGATTGAGCCGTCGGTGTTCTCGGCTTCGATGCTCTCGGCGAACTTCTTGTAGTCGGTCACCGGCACGAAGACGAGCGGGATCGGAGAATCTTTGTCTTCGCCGGGAATGAGAGCGAAGGCGTGCTGACCTTTGGCGTCCCAACCTTCGAGGCGTTCGATCGCATCGTTGAAGTCGGCGTACTCGCTCGTGGTGTCGAACGGCACGCGCAGTTTGCGGAGCAGCGTCTCGACTTGTTCGCGGGTCCCTTCGACGTCGTTGAGCACCACGAAACCGTAGGCGTTATCCGGAATGACGCCCAACACGCTGACCTTGAGGTCGAGCGGGATGTTGCCGCCGGCCGGGGCCAGCGCAACCAGCGAAGGTGCGGCCACCGGCAACTGTGCGAAGGCCGGCGCGGCGCAGCACGCGGCCACCAGCGCCAAGCCTGCGAGACGAAGAGAGAGACGACGTACCAGAGCGGTCATGGAAGTGAACCTCGGAGAAGTGAGAATGGTCGCGGAGCTTAGCCCCCGGTGGTTTATACCGGGGCAACTGGTGTCGGGTGTTGGCGAAGGGTCGGGCGCTGTTGCAAAGTGTGCCCGCAGCATAGGGGGCCGGATTTCGCCGTGCAACGAACGGCGGCGCGTACATCGTTGTTCGCCGCCGGTTGCTGCCATATTGGCAGCGACGCTTAGTTTTTTGCGACGATCACTGCCGAAGCGCGAAAGGCCGGGAATCGTTACATGTCGCCGCAATCGAACTTAAAGCCATCCGTAACAAAGGGTTAAAGTCCGGGCTTTCCGCATTGGCGCGCCCGTTGCTTTATAAGCCCGCACCCGCGGTGATTCTGCGCCTGTTTGGCAGGCGCGAGAGCTGTCGCGGGTCGGGCACCCCGGGTATGCACCCGGGGTTATTGAAGGTCGAGTTGTTGACTCAATTCGATTATTCCGCCTTCCCTCATCGCTATTCCCACATTCGCTGTTTCCGTTATCCGGAGGTTTCTGAACACATGAGCACGGCCACCAAAGACAAGAAGGGCAAGTCCGGCAAGATGACTCTGCAACCGCTCGGCGATCGCGTCGTGATCGAGCGTGAGTCGTCGGAAAGCAAGACGGCCGGCGGGATCGTGCTCCCGGATTCGGCGAAGGATAAGCCCGCTCGCGGCACCGTGAAGGCGGTCGGCGACGGCAAGCTCTCCAAGGACGGAACTCGCAAGCCGCTGCAAGTGAAGGTCGGCGATCGCGTGTTGTTCAGCTCGTACGCCGGCGACGAGTTCAAGGTCAACGACCAAGAACTGCTGCTGATGCGCGAAGACGACATCCTCGCGGTTATCGGGTAACACGGCGTTTACTCGCTTGAGTTTAGCCGCATCGCTTGCGATGCGCGACGTAACGCGCCGAGCAAGCTCGGCGGCTAAACAATCGAAACAAGTTTGCATTCTCTCAGAATTAGAAATTCCGTCCTGGAGTGTTCGTAACTATGGCTAAGACCATTGCGTTTGATCAGGAAGCCCGCGAAGCGATTCGTCGCGGCGTTTCGAAGCTGGCTCGGGCCGTCAAGGTGACGCTCGGCCCCAAGGGTCGCAACGTGATCCTGCAGAAGAGCTTCGGCTCGCCGACCGTGACGAAAGACGGCGTGACCGTCGCCAAGGAAATCGAACTCGAAGACGTCTATGAAAACATGGGCGCTCGGATGGTTCGCGAAGTCGCCAGCAAGACGAGCGACGTCGCCGGCGACGGCACGACGACCGCCACGGTGATGGCCGAAGCCATCTTCAACGAAGGCCTCAAGGCCGTCGTGGCCGGTTGCAATCCCTTGCACATGAAGCAAGGCATCGAGAAGGCCGGGGCCGACATCACCGAAAAGCTGCACGGCATGTCGATCGCCATCAAGAGCAAGAAGGAAATGGCGCAAGTCGCCACCGTGGCCGGCAACAACGACACGGAAATCGGCGAAATCCTCGCCGACGCCATGGAAAAGGTCGGCAAAGACGGCGTGATCACCGTCGACGAAGGCAAGAGCCTGAAGACCGAAATCGAATTCGTCGAAGGTATGCAGTTCGATCGCGGCTACCTCTCGCCGTACTTCGTCACCGACAGCACGAAGATGGAATGCGTGCTCGAAGACGCTTACGTCCTCGTGTACGAAAAGAAAATTTCGAACGTCAAGGAAATGGTCCCGGTGCTCGAAGCCGTGGTCAACTCGGGCAAGCCGCTGTTGATCGTCGCCGAAGACATCGAAGGTGAAGCCCTCGCGACGCTCGTCATCAATAAGCTCCGCGGCACGTTCAAGATCGCGGCCGTGAAGGCGCCGGGCTACGGCGATCGTCGCAAGGCGATGCTGGAAGACCTGTCGATTCTCACCGGCGGCACCGCCGTATTCGAAAGCCTCGGCATCAAGCTGGAAAGCCTGACGTTGAAGGACCTCGGCCGCGCGAAGCGGATCGTGATCGACAAGGACAACACGACCATCATCGAAGGCTCGGGCAAGAGCGCCGACATCAAGGCCCGCATCGACCAGATCCGCAAGGAAATCTCGGTGTCGACGAGCGACTACGATAAGGAAAAGCTCGAAGAGCGGTTGGCGAAGCTCTCCGGCGGCGTGGCGAAGGTCAACGTCGGCGCGGCGACCGAAAGCGAAATGAAGGAAAAGAAGGCCCGCGTCGAAGACGCTCTGCACGCCACGCGTGCGGCCGTCGGCGAAGGCATTCTGCCGGGCGGCGGCGTTGCCTTGTTGCGAGCCACGGCCGGCTTGAAGCCGAGCGGTCTCTCGCACGATCAGGAAGTGGGCTACAACATCGTTCGCCGCGCTTGCCGCGCTCCGCTGACGATGATCGCCACGAACGCGGGCCAAGACGGCAACGTCGTGTGCGAGAAGGTTCTCAACGAAAAGGGTAACGTCGGCTACAACGCCGCCACGGACGTGTACGAAGATCTGGTCAAGGCCGGCATCATCGACCCGACCAAGGTTACCCGTTCGGCCCTGCAAAACGCGGCCAGCGTCGCCACCCTGCTGCTCACGAGCGATGCCCTCATCGCCGAGAAGCCGAAGGACGGCAAGAAGGGCGGCGGTCACGCCGGCCACGACGACATGTATTAATCGGCAGGCGCCAGGAGTCAGTGCCAGGCGCCAGTTGATCTGTAGGGAACGCCCTCCGTGGCGTTCCGCCGGTGAGCGCGAGCGAACCGGAGTCGTCGAAAGCTTGAGAGTTTCGAAGGGGCGGCGAGTGTCGGACTCGCCGCCCCTTCTTTTTGCGCTCGTCGCAACATTTAATGGAATGGTCGCTACTTCAATTCACCCCTCACCCCCACCCCTCTCCCGCAAGGGGAGAGGGGAGTATTGGTTGTTATGTCGCTCGACGATCGCTCACAAAAGTTCTGCATCGTCGGGGCCGGAAGTTCCGGGCTCGCGGCCGTGCGAGCTTTTGCCGTCGCGGGCATTCCGGCCGATTGCCTGGAGCGCGAAGACGATGTCGGCGGCAATTGGTATTACGGCCGACCGCACAGCAGCATCTACCAGTCGACGCACACCATCAGCTCCAAGCGGCTGACCGAGTACGTTGATTTTCCGATGCCACGCGACTATCCGCAGTACCCTCACCATCGACAAGTGTGGGAATATCTGCGGTCGTACGCCCGCCATCATGGGCTCTACGAGCGAATCGAGTTCGGCCGCACGATCGAGCGCATCACGCACGACGGCGCCGGCTGGATCGTACGCCTCGCCGACGGCACGGAGCGTCGCTACCGCGGCGTCGTCATCGCCAACGGACACAATTGGGATCCGCGCCTGCCCGAATACCCGGGCACCTTCACGGGCGAAACGCTGCACTCGTCGCAGTACAAGACGCCGGAAGTTCTCGCAGGCCGGCGGGTGCTCGTCGTCGGCGCAGGCAATTCCGGCTGCGACATCGCCGCGGAAGCGGCCCAACATGCCGAGTGCACGTTTCATAGCGTCCGTCGAGGTTACCACTACTTGCCGAAATTCTGGCGCGGAGCACCGATCGACGCGCTCAACGAGCAACTCTTGCGGTGGCGGGTGCCGACGGCCGTTCGTCGCCTGTTTGCGACGTTCATCGAGCGGGCCAGCTTCGGCGACCCGACGCGGCGCGGTTTGCCCAGGCCCGACCATCGGTTGTTCGAGTCGCATCCGATCATTAACTCGCAGATGCACTACTACCTCGCGCACGGCCGGATCACGCCGAAGCCCGACGTTGCGGAACTCTGCGGCCATGAAGTTTGCTTCACCGACGGCTCGCGGGAAGCGATTGATCTGATCGTCTACGCGACCGGGTTTCGGATCTCGTTCCCGTTCGTCGACCGAGAGTTGCTGAATTGGCGCGACGGGAAGCCGGACCTCTATCTGAATGTCTTCCATCCCGACCGCGACGACCTCTTTGTCATCGGCCTGATCCAGCCGGATAGCGGGCAGTTTGGCTTGGTCGACTATCAGGCCCGTTGCGTGGCGGGGTTCGTAGCGGCGGTCGATGCCGGCCATCCGACTGCCGCCGAGTTGAGAAAGCAAAAACAAAGCCGGTCCGATCTGGCCGGCGGAATCCGCTACCTCGCGTCGGAGAGGCATCTCCTGGAGGTCGAGCACTTCAGCTACCGGCGGCAGCTCCAAAGTCTGCTGCGTGGGCTGCCGCGGGTGGCTGGGGCATAGCGAAGCGGTGCCCCAGTTACTGGGCCTTCGCCTTCGGCTCCAGACCCAGCCACCCGAAGCGACGGGCAATGGCAATCGGACGCTAGCAACCGGCCGTTTTCCGTCAAAACGGTCCCCTCCGCGTAACCATAGGACCGGCAAATAGTTAGTACGCCGGCGGCCGGGGTCCGTTGTGGGCTTTTCCGCCCGTCGATAGAATGGCTGGTTTGGCAAATCGGCCCGGCTTCCCGCCGGGCGCCTTCTCCGATCCGACACACTTCCTGCGAGTTTCAGCGGTGCAGATCAAGATCTCTTCCCGTCACGGTCATCTGAGCGAAGCCACTCAAGCCAAACTGCAAGCGAAATTGGAGAAGCTGACGCGACTCTTCGAGCGGCTGACCGAAGTGGAACTGACCGTCGATCTGGCCGACCCGGCCAAAACGGAAGTGGAACTGCGGGTCGACTCCGAACACAAACACGACTTCGTCGCCAAAGACACGGCCGACGACTTCATGACGGCCGTCGACGGCGTGATCCACAAGCTGGAACAGCAGCTGCGCAAATACAAAGAAAAGGTGCAGGAGCACCGCGGGCCGGGGCTGCGTCAGCAGTCGGCCGAGGCCACAGGCACGGCAGCCGATGCCGCCGGCGACCAAGCGGAATAGCCGCGCCGCCCCGGGCTGACAAGTATTCGTTTACCGATCGCAATCCGCGGTCGCTCAGAAATTACGGTTTGAGAGGAGCGTTGGAATGAAATTCTCCGACTTCGTGCAGCGTCAGGCGGTTACGGCCGCTCTGAAAGCCGACACGAAAGAAGGCGTCATCCGCGAGATGGTGCAATCGCTGGTCGACGCGGGCAAGCTGGAACCGGCCGAGCAGGAAGGGATCGTCAAGGCGATCTTGAAACGCGAAGAGTTGGGCAGCACCGGCATCGGCCGCGGCGTCGCCGTACCGCACACCAAGCACGCCAGCGTGAAGAACCTCGTCGGCGCCGTGGCCGTCAGCCACGAAGGCGTCGATTTCGACAGCCTCGACGGCGAGAAGGTCTACCTGATCTTCATGCTTATTTCTCCCCACGATCGCCCCAGCGATCACTTGCGGGCCCTGGAAAACGTCTCGCGGCAACTGCGCGACGATTCCTTCTGCAAGTTCCTCAAGCAGGCGACCACTTCGGAGCAGATTCTCACGCTGCTCGACGAAGCGGACACCAATCAATTCGGTTCGTAGTTTCCTCGGCGGCGGCGTAAGTGACATGGGCGATGCTCCAGTGGTGACGCGAACGTACGTGGTGAAGCCGGCCAACGGCCTGCACCTGCGCCCCTGGAGCCGGTTCGTGAAACTCGCGCATCAGTACAAGTGCCGCATCGAGGTGGTGAAAGAGTCCGCACGGTCCGACGGTCGTAGCATGCTCGCGCTGCTGACGCTGGCGGCCAAGTGCGGAGACGAGATTTCGATCGAGGCCGACGGCGACGACGCGGAAGAAGCGGTAACCGCTCTAATCGCGATGCTCGAGGCCTATGAAGATTCGGACGAGTCGGCCTGACAAACGTCGCCGGCGCCGCGCCACCGTGGCCGGCCGCGGCGCTTGCCGCACAACACAACGAGTAAAACCTGCACGCCGCCGGCAGGACCGACGATCGCACGACATGCGCGTCGACCCGCGGGCGGAAAACGTTTGAGCCGCCGCCGCGCTTGCGATCGCCCCGCCGGGACGATCCGCCGCGGCGACCGAAACCCGCCGGCCTCAAGCGACGTGCGCGCGAAGGACTTTGATGCAGAAGCTGCAGGGCATCGCGGTTTCTCCGGGCGTCGCCATCGGCGAGGCCTTCGTGCTCGACAATGAGGGATTTCGCATCCCTCACCGCTTCGTTGCGCGCGATGCCGTCGACAGCGAACTCGATCGCCTGGCCCGCGCCTTCGACGAAACCCGGGCCCAAACCGAGCGGCACCGCGACACCGTGGCCCGCGAACTCGGTGCGCAGTACTCGGCCATTTTCGAAGCCCATCTGCAGATGCTGAGCGACCCGCAATTGCGGGCCGAACTCGACGCCTCGATTCGCGAGCGGCACTACTCGCCGGAATACGCCGTCAGCCGAGTGCTGCGGCGCTACGCGAAGGTTTTTCAATCGCTCGACAACAGTTTCCTGGCCGAGCGCTCGAACGACATCGTCGATATCGAACGCCGGCTGTTACGCGAACTGCTCGGCAAGCCGCGCGAGGAGATCACGAATCTCACGTCGCCGGTGCTGATTTTGGCGTACAACCTCACGCCCAGCGAAACGGCCGCGCTCGACCGCAAGTTCGTCCTCGGCTTCGCTACGGAAATCGGCGGCGCGGCCGGCCATACGGCGATCGTCGCCGAAGGGATGGAGATTCCCGCGGTCGTCGGCATCGGGCCGTTTCTCAACGAAGTGTCGGGCGGCGATCTGGTGATCGTCGACGGCAACTCCGGCACGATCATTCTGCAGCCCGACGAAGAGACGATTGCCCGCTATCGCTTCGAGGCGGAGCAAGATCGCACGCGGCACGCCAAGCTCGAAGCCCTGCGCGATCTGCCGTCGCAAACGCTCGACGGTACGAAGATCGAACTCATGGGAAACATCGAGTTTCCCAACGAAGCGCCGCACTGCTTAGAGCGCGCGGTCGATGGCATCGGCCTTTATCGCACCGAGTTTTTGTATCTGGGCAGCGAAGGCGTGCCCGACGAAGACGCCCACTATCAGGCCTATGCCGAAGTCGTGCAGGCCATGCAGGGCCGGCCGGTCGTTATTCGCACGCTCGATCTCGGGGCCGATAAACTCGTCGGCCGCGATCCGACGCCCGAAGATTCCAGCCCGCTCGGCCTGCGCAGCATTCGGCTGTCGCTGAGAAACGTGCCGCTCTTCAAAACGCAGCTCCGCGCGATCTTGCGGGCCGCCGCGCTCGGCGACGTGCGGATCATGTTCCCGCTGATTTCGGCCGTGCATGAATTTCGCCAGGCCAAGATGATCGTCGCCGACGTCATCGACGACTTGCTCGAAAGCGGCCTGCCGTTTTCGCGCAACGTGAAGCTCGGGATGATGGTCGAGGTGCCGTCGGCCGTGATCATGCTCGATCAGTTCGTCGACGAGGTCGATTTCTTGTCGCTCGGCACGAACGATCTCATTCAGTACACGCTGGCAGTCGACCGCGGCAACAAAGACGTGGCCGACCTGTACAGTTCGTCCGATCCCGCGCTGCTGCGGCTGATCGACATGACCGTGAAGGCCGCCGAGCGGAAACAAACGCCCGTCAGCCTCTGCGGTCAGATGAGCGGCAGCACGACTTACACCATGTTGTTGTTGGGGCTCGGCTTGCGCAGTTTGAGCGTGCCGCCGAGCGCCGTGTACGAGATCAAGCGCGTGGTGCGCAGCGTCACCATCGAGCAATGTCGGGCCGTCGCGGCTCGGGCTTTGTCGATGGAAAACGCCCGCAACATTCGTAATTTCCTGAAGGAGGAGTTGAAGAAAGTTTTGCCGGAGATGGACGACCAGCGGTAACGCGAGCCGCGAGCTTTTCCAAGTTCGCGACCCTTGCGGCGCCGCCGCGCAAAACTTGTTCCGAATTTGTTCGTGTATTGAGTCTTTTACCGTTATGGGTCGGCACCGCCATCGGCGGCGGCGTCGACCGAACCAATTTTATGGTTCGACCTCGAGTACGTATTCGCTATCGCAAGGACCAAGACCTCCGATTCCTGGGGCATCACGACCTGCTGCGCGCTTGGGAACGCCTTCTCCGTCGGGCCGATGTTCGGCCGGCGCAAACCGAAGGTTTCCACAAACGCGCGCGGCTCAATTTCCCCTCGGCGCTGGCGGTCGGAATCTGCGGGCTCGATGAGGTTATCGAGTTGGAATTGGAAAACGAACCCGATCTCTCCGCACTGGCCGCGTCGCTCGACGCTCGGGCCCCGGCGGGATTGTCGATCGTTTCCATTGAGCGAATGCCCGCCGGCGCACGGTTCTCGCAACCGCGCGCCGCCGAGTACGACATCCGTATCCCCGACGACCGGCTTGCCGACGTCGCGGAACGGCTGGAGCGTTGGCGCACGAATGCCGCGGCGGTCGACAAGACCGACGAGCCTTCGCCGCCGACCCAGGAACCGACGTCCGCCGCCGCACCCTCGTTCGCCGCTCCCGAAGCCGGCGCATCTCTCGAAGATGCCGCCCCGGCCGAGGCCCCGACGAACGTCGCTGCAACCGTCGCGCAAGCTCCCCCGGATCGCCTCCCGGCGTCCGTCGAAAGCCTGCGACTGGAAGACGGGGCGTTACGGATGCGCCTGAAACTCGGAGAAGCGGGCGCCGTTCGTCCGCGCGAATTGCTCGCCTGGCTCGACCTTTCCGACCTCGAAACGACGGGCACGCTGCTCCAGCGCACTCGCGTGGAGGTGTCGGGATGATCGACTTGCGAAAGCTTCGCGTCCGTACGCACTTCGGTGCGACGGCGATACGTACTCCCTTCCTAGCCGAAGCGGAGAAAATGCCAGATGAAACAAGAGATGTTGATCAACGTGTCGCAATCGGAAGAATGCCGCATCGCGATCATTGAAGACGGATTGCTCGAAGAACTGTACATCGAGCGTTCGAGCCAGAACAACTACGTCGGAAACAATTACAAAGGGAAGGTCGTCAACCTCGAGCCGAGCATTCAGGCGGCGTTCGTCGATTTC
>JAFLCO010000011.1:17586-42521 GCA_017303535.1 Planctomycetota bacterium | reverse complement strand
GGGTCCGCCGGCGTCGGCTCGCCGAACTCTTCGACCGGATGTGTGAACAGGTAGCGCCAGACGTCCTCGTGTAGAAACGCGCCGGCCGAATCTTTCACCGCCGCACGGCCGGGAGTCACCGAGCTATGGGCCCGCTTGGCGTCGTTGCCGACGTCGGCGGCCGTGATCAAGCGGCGCGAGTTGCCGAACGGCGGCGGCGTCCGGTCGACGTCGACGATCGGCCCGAATTTGTTGAGCCCGAGTAGTTCCCACGAGCGGCAGTAATGGTCGCCGGTCCAGCCGCCGTCGAGCACGTGGCTAAAGCCAAAGAAGCGATTCGCGGGCGTCGCCGACGGCAAGCCTTGCCACGTTTCGAGCTGATCGCGCGGACCGCAAAACATCACCACGCGATCGACCCGCTGGTGGATCGCGAAGCGGGCCGACGTTGTCGAGCCGTGGGAGCTGCCGGCCATGATCACGCGGTCCCAGCGCAGGTACTGCTTGTCGTCGGTGAGAAACTGTTCCCACTTGCCGGCCGGATGCTCCTTCGCGAGCCAGTTCACGAATTGGATGCTGCGCTCCATCATGCCGTCGGGCTTGGGGATGTCGATCGCGTCGCTGAAGTCTTCTCCGGTCGCCGCTTCGAGGCGAATCTTGCCGAGGTATTTGTCGTCGGTCGCCGGGGCGAGTTTTGAAAGTTTGCCGAACCAGCCATTGGCGTAATGCACTTGAATCGCGTGCAGGCCGTAACTGGTGACCCGTTCGAACAGCGCGGGATTGTAGCCCATCAGCCAAATCACGAGCTTCCCTTGCGGGACCGCGCGCGTATCGACCATCGCGTGCTGCACGTCGGTCGGCTTCCCTTTTTGCTCGAAGACGAAATCGATTTCCGGGTGCGGCTTGGCTCGCGAGTCGATCTCGCCGGCTCGGGCAGTGAGTTCGTAACGCTGCGGCTGCGGCTCGGCGGCATGGCTCCAATTTGCAGACGCCGACGCCATGCACAAGGCGAGCACGGCGACGATGAAGTTTCGCATTTTCGTCTTAGTCCCCGTCGATAGCGGCGCAGCCGCGTACGCCGGAGGCAGCGTTGGTTGAGCAACGACGGCGGTGATCCGATCGACGCTGCCCCGGGCGACTCGCCCGGGGCTAAGACGCAGACCGAATTTCGGAACAGAAATCGCCTTCTGTGGGGAGAGCCCTTCGCGGCGTTCGGCGCGCCACGTGTGAGACGAATTTGCAACTGCCTCGAAATTGCACGTGCGTACATCGGAGCCCGAGATGTACGCACCCTTAGTTCTAAGTGAAGCGGTGCGTACTTTTTCGACCTCGATGTACGCACCCCCATGATTTTGTACGCAGTAACCGTAGCGCGATTGTAATTGCAAAACGATTGACGATAAGCTGCGCCGCCGAACAGAAATCGGACGTGGAGACGTCCCTTCTCCCCTCGTGGGAGAAGGTGCCCGAAGGGCGGATGAGGGGGCCGACCCTTTTACCGGCGTCGCAAGACTCCGGTCGCTCACGCTTCCGGCTCGCTGTTCGTATCGTTGGTGATTCATGGGCGTGATCCTCAGCCCCCCGTTCTTCAAACCGGGGGCAATGCGGGATGAGTTGTAAGTTTCGACGTCGATTCGCAATTCAAAATGTCCCCTCGCTTGCGCTGCGGGGCTAGTGTGTGGTCGCAGTGTTGTACGGTGATGCCGCGTCGATGGCCCCCGGTTTTAAGAACCGAGGGCTAAGGTCGGCGCGGTCCGCGCGCAACGGCGCATTGCGTAGTTTCCCACACCAAGCGCTCGATTCCAACCAAGTTTTGGCCGGCCCACATCTTGTGCCCCCGCGCCGACCCACCACAAAATACCCGCCGGCCAAAAAACCGCTTGACTCGGGCAACGCGATTCCCGTGCGAAGTGGGTAGCCCAGGTTGCTTCGCAACCTGGGTTTACGGGAGGCCCGACAAAATCGACGCGACTGGATGAAAAGCCTCATGCTTCGCCCAGGTTGACGAGCAACCTGGGCTACCCGCTACCCGCTTCACCCCGATTCGGCGGCCAAAAAGTTGCTCGCCTCAAAAATGAAGTTCGCTTTACTCCTCTTGCCGGCCGCCCTGCTCTGCGGGTGCGCGTCACGTACCGAGCCGGAAGTCCTATCAAAGCTTTTTCAGGCGGCGATCGAGCGAGAGGGCGAGGTTGTTTTTAAAGACAGCTCCCAGCTTGGCGCGGATGCGGACGGATCGATTTTGACTTTGCATTTCCGGCCTGATGCCAAGGTGCATCTCTACACCTGGGGCAACGGATTCTCTAACTACTCCGGCACCTACGCCTTCACCGAGCAGAACGGCATCGAGCTTTCCTTGAGCGATCAAAGCTGGCCGCGATTACGTCTCGTGCGCGAGGGGGATTTGTTCGTTCTCCGGCGACAGGACGGGCTCAGCTCGCTGACAAAAAGCTACGTCCACACCGATCGAGAAACGGGCGTTCGGACCATCGTCGATGACGGCGATATCTATCCGGAGGCACGCCCGTTGATATTTCCCCTGACCCAGCGGATCGCCACCGCCGCCCGACTTTCGCAAACCGACCGCCGGCATCTCATTTTGCGGCGGACAGCTCAGCCACCGGGGCCGCGACAGCGACATTAAGACTGCGGCATAGCACGGACGCGGGTGCGGCATAGCATGGAACTTAGGCCGCATGATTTCACGTAAGTCCTGGCGCGGTATACTGCATCGATATTGCTTGATCCATACTCGGCTGCACTTTTGCGGTAATGTTTTACCGCAATTCGGCGGTCGAATACCTGTTCGGCGAGCGAGGCGTTAGAGCAGTGAGCGACTTCGACCTACCGCCGGGGCTAGCTCGCCTGATCGCCGAAGGCGTTTGGCCGTCTGCGGCTGGACCATCGATGAATGAACAGCAGTTCCGCCCGACCATTTCAGCGGAGCGGGTGCAACAGTTCGCGGCCGAGGAGTCAGTCATATGTCTTCAGCCGCCGCCATTTGCGACCATCGCCCGGGTGCGGGCGGCTGGCGGATGCGGGGACTTCTGGGAGCGATTTGGAGCACTCGATCAGATCGACCCGACGCAGGCGCTGGTTATTGCTGATTTCGGCATCGGGGCCGATTCCGTGGTCGTGTTGGATTATGCCCGCGACGTTGCCAACCCGCCCGTTCTGCGACTCAAGTGGGCGGAGCGCGGCATTGGCAACTTGTGGGTGCAAGGCGCGCGAGACTTCGACGAGTTCGCCGTCATGCTCGGCCTCGGCCAAAGATATGCCGAACCAGCCGCTCCACCTGACCGTGGCGGCGATTAGAATTGACCCGAGATCGAAACTCACCCGTCGCCTCGGCAGGTGATCTTTTACGTTCGACGGCGACATTCGATCTGTAGACTTTTGAGCGTGCGATGAATCGATCTCGCATACTGCGGTTGCTGCTCCTGGTCGGCTGGAGCGTAGCGTGCGACTGCCAAGACGCGGCGGCTCGTCCTCGCGCGCGTCAACTCCGACACTCGGCGGAAGTGACGAAGCACGACATCCCGCAGGGCGTTTCGCCGGACCTCAAAGCGCTGATCGAAGCGACTTTCTCGGACGACCACGACGTACGAGTTCGCGCCATTCGGGAAATCGGACGACTCGGTCCGCCGGCCGCAGCGGCTGTCCCGTTTTTGGTTCGCACTTGGGCGGCCGACCCATTGCTGCACGACTTCGACTCACAGATCGCCTTGAACAAGATCGGCGATGCGGCAGCGGCGGCGATGATCGCCAAGACGAAGAACTCACCGATTTTCTCCCGTCCGCACCTGATTCGGGGACTCGGCTGGTGTGACACTTGGCGAATTCGCGAAGGCGTGCTGCCGTATTTTGACGACCCGAATCCGGCAATGCGTCATGCTGCAGTTGCGTCGCTGTACAACACGAACGACCCGCGCGTCACCGGGGCTTTGCTCCGAAGCCTGCGCGACTCGGCCGTGGAAGTTCGCAAGGAAGCGATTTCACACTTCAAGGGCTGGCCCACGGCAGCGGCCTTTGATCCGCTGGCAAGTCTATTGAACGACGTTGATCCAGAGGTTCGCGAGGAGGCGGTGGGGGCCATTTCCCAATTAAAGAGCCCGCGCCTCGTACCGGTGCTCGTCGCCGTGCTGCAGAAACCCGGAGAGGTAGACGATGTTCGCTACCGGGCGGCGTTTTATTTAGGCCTTAGCGGCGATCAACGTGCGGTTGAACCCCTCTTAGCGGTGCTCAACGACTTGTCGTTCGCCGCGCACGTTCGAGCAAGTGCCGCCGAAGGGCTCGCTCGGTTGCATGCGGTGCGCGCAATTGCGCCACTCATCGAGGTCTTGAAGCAGCGCGACCAGCCGACGGAACTCCGCACATCGGCAGCCCACGCTCTTACAGACTTTAAGGATCCACGCGCCGCCGAACAACTTCTCGAAGCGGCCCGGACCGAGAACAATTCGGATCTTAGGTTTTGGGGAGCAATGGGCGTAGCGACGATCGCGGGCGGCGCCGTATGCGATGATCGCATAGTGACTGCGCTTCGCGACTATTCCTATCGGGTCGATGGGCGCGACCGGTATTATGGCCGAAAGCAGTTGGTACTCAGAATGATCGTCGAAAATGGAAAGACCGAATCCATACGCTCCGCCGCCATCGCGGCCGATCCCCTTTGGCCGCGAAGGTACGACTCTCTCTGGGGGCGATGATCGCAAGTATGTCGAACAAGTCGCTCCACCTGACACGGCGGCTTATACTCGTATTCAGCATTCAACACAAACTGCCGCCGTGCAGGTGAGCAAAATCGATCGTCGGCAAGTTAAATGGCAACTTCGCATACCTGGTTCGCCACCGACAAGGATTGGCCGCTGATTCTCGGCTGGCTCATGGATGCCGGTGCCCAACCTGTTGATCAAGCACTCACAATCGCAAGCATCCCTGCAAATAGCTCAGAGTTCGTGCTTTACTTTCCTGCGATTGGGGCGCCTGAGTTTTGGCCTGATCAGATTTGCTTGAACGAGTACGAGGAGAACACGACTCGCTGGAGGCAGGCGTTGCTGACGAAAATCGACACCGAACAGCGCCCGCAGCGGCGCATGATTGATCCCCAGAAGTCACCGGTTGCAGGACTCAGGACGCCATACCTGCGCGATGGGCAATATTGGGTTTCTGGCTGCCTGTGGTTCCCAACGTCCAACTTGAAAAAAGTGTTCCCGGAACTCGCGAGAATCTGCGGGCGTTTTGAACGATGGGTCCGCAAATTCCCCACTGTCTTCGATAATCGCAAGGGCGATAATCAATCAACGTTCGATCGGCAGATTTGCCACAGTAGCGTGGTTCAGTGCGTGACTGCACTTCCCGATGCGTACTCGCTGTTGAATGATGGGATGTGCATGGTGGATTACATGTCGTCCGACTACACGTTTCGACGCTGCTTTGATCGCTGGCACGCATGAAGGCGACGAACCAAGCGATGCAGCAGACTCGCGATAGAATCTGTCGGAGTTGAGAATCCTTGGCTGCGAGCTGCTGATCGCGGTCGTTCGCGGGCGAAGTCTTTGCATGGCAGCGGACGTCAGCCACCCCATTCTCGGCAAGCTCACTCGCGCGGTTGGACTGTCTTGTTGGGAAGGCAAAGTTGAACTTCATCCTGGGTCTCTTATCGACTTGAGAATCGTCGCGCCAATGGACCGCGAGCCAACACACAACATCGACGACTTGCTCCGATCGGCCGTCGAAATGGTGGATGGGCCCGGCGCTCCGAATCAGATTGCTGCGAGCGGGGTAGCCCAGGTTGCTTTGCAACCTGGGTTTACGAGAGGCCGGGCCAATACGACGCGGCGGTGTGATGTGCCTCTTGCTTCGCCCAGGTTGGCGAGCAACCTGGGCTACCCGCTTTGGGTCAACAAACCGGCGTCAACTCTCCGCCGGGGCCGCCACTTCGATGGCACCGGGGGCGACGCGTACGGTCACCGGGGTCTTCGCCAGCGGTTCGCCGTCCAGCGCGATCTTCTGGCGGGGCGTCGTGTCGAGCTTGAACGAGCGCCCGCGGAATTCTTCGGTGTGGGCGTGGCGGTCGCGGAGTTTGAAAAACTTGGCGTACCAGTCCCAGGCGAGGCGCGGCTTGCTCCGTCCGACCACGGCTTGGATCACAATCTCGCCGGTGTCGACGTCGGCCTGGTCGGAAAGTTCGACGCCGCCCAGAAATGGGCCGTTGAGGATGCGGACTTCGGTCGACCACATCCGCCGTTCGGTTCGGCCGTCGTCGATGGTCAGGCGAAAGGGGCGGAAGCCGAGCGAGCATTTAACCGCCCACAGGAGATAGCCGACCCGACCGAGATAGCGTTTGAGCCCGTGCGGCACCGTCTGGCCGATCTGGGGCGACAGGCCGAGCGCCGCGGAGTTGACGAAATAATCGCGCTCGACCATTCCGAGATCGACGCGGCGGCGCCGGCCCGTCGCGATAGCCTGCACCGCGCCGTCGAGATCAAGCGGCAGGCCGAGCGAGCGGGCGAAACTGTTCGCGGTCCCCAGCGGCAACACGCCGAAGACGCAAGCCTTGCCGACGAGTTCGTCGACGGTGCTCGCCATGGAGCCGTCGCCGCCGCCGACGATCACCATCGGCGCGCCGCCGGCCACCGCCGCGGCGACGGTCGCGGCCATCTTCTCGGGATCTTCCACCGCATGGGCGGCGATCAGCCGGATGCCGGCCGCCTCGAGCTTCTCGCGAGCCTCGGCGAAGTTGTCCTGCCCGCGACGACTGTGGGCATTGACGATGAGCACGGCGTCTTTGGGAAGAGGTTTCGTAGCCATGCCGCGATCAAACTCCGCCGGAACAGTTCGGGCCTCGAAGCCGTCCGGCTCCCCGAGGGAGCACCGACGATTGTTCCACGCCTTGAGAGCTGTTTTGATTTGTTTGTCGCGTGGGGTGGCTGGGTCTGGAGCCGAAGGCGAAGGCCCAGTAACTGGGGCACCGCTTCGCTATGCCCCAGCCACCCGGCACAACATTTCGAAACTGCTTTAGCAATTGTGGTGCCGGCCCCGGCTCGCGAGTCATTAAAGGAACTTAGCGGCTCGGCAGTAACGCCGTCGCGTCTTCGGCGGACCGCGCAGACGCGATGGCCCGGGCATCGTGCCGCCAGAGCCAGGCGAAAAGGACCATGATCAGCAGGGCCGCTCCCTGGTAGCCGGTGAAGCCGTGCCACAGTCGGGCCTCGGGCCGGATCGTTTCCGTCGCAAATCGGTAGCCGGCGTAAACGATGATATACAGCTTGATGAGCTGCCCGCGGAACAGGCCACGATCGCGCAGCACGGCCAGCCCGCAGGCGCACGCGAGATGGAACAGGGTTTCGTAAAGCTGCGTCGGATGCCGGGCCGCGGCGTCGACCGTCGGAAAGACGACGCCCCAGGGAAGATCGGTCGGCGTGCCGTAGCAGCAGCCGGCGAAGAAGCAGCCGAGCCGGCCGACGGCGATCGAGAGCGGTACCGGCACGGCGAACGTGTCGCCGGTTTTTACGCGTAGGTCGAGCGTCCATTTGGCGATCTCGACGCCGAAGTAGCCGCCGACCAAGCCGCAGAGGATCGTTTTTCCGCTGGAGAACCAAGCGACGCCGCTGACGAAGCCGTCCCAGTCGGAAAGGACGAACGGCAGCTTCGCCCCGAGCATCGCGCCGACGTATGCGCCGAGGCAGATGCCGAGCTTGTCGCGGCCCGACATCGGCAGCCGGCTTTGCGTGAGCCGAGCCGCTAGGAACCCGACGCCGAGCGCCGCGGCGATGATGAGCGAATACGTCAGGCTCACGAGATTTCGACGACCTCGCGCGGCTGACGGGTTGATGCACCGCCGCCGCTGACGGTGGGGACGCCGGCGAGCGGCGGCAACGGTACGCGGCCGTCGCGGTAGAGAAGATTGTAGGCGCAAAACGGCACGAGATGCCCGCTCGGCAGCAGGTGATGGACGCACGACTTCATCAGGGCGCGGATGTCGAAGTTGAACGCGTCCATGAAGCTGGTGATCGTGATCCGAAAGACGTCGGCCGGGGAGAGGTCTTGCGCCAGCGCGCGGCGGAAGAACGAGTCGCCGGCCTCTTTGACAAAGTTGTCTGCTTTGAGCATCGGCAAAGCGCCGCCGCCTATCGTCGGCATTTCAATTGTCGGGAAAGTGTTCGCGCCTGTCGGCACTGTGTTCCCGCCTGTCGGCAACACCGGCCCGCAGCCGCATGATTCGTCGCCACCGCAGGCGCTACGCGAGAGAAACTCGCCGATCAGCTTTTGCGCCGCGGCTCTGTTGAACGTGATGCCGTTGGCCAAGAGGTCGAGGTTGTTTTCGACGTCGAGAAATCGCGTCAGCGGGACGGCGCGACCTTCGTGCCGGTAGGCGTAGGCGAGCGTGTGGCTATTGGGATGAGCGCACGGCAGCGGCAAAAAATCCGTCTCGCGCCAGATGCTCGACTGCTCGCTGATCGCGCGAATGACGTCGGGAAACGTCACGCGGCGTTCCAACTCATCGGGCAACGGATAACGGCCGACGTACGTCGCCGGTTGAAAGCAAACGCCGGTGATCCAAGGGCGCTCGAGGCCGAACTCGATGATGCGGCCGACCTGATCGAGGTTCAGCTCGCGCTCGAGCGTGCAGACGAGCGTCGCGCGAATGCCCTCTTCGCCGAGGGCTTCGATCGCGCGCAGTTTGGCGTCGAGCAATCGCTCGCCGCGCAGGGCGAGGTTGGCGTCGTCGCGGAAGCCGTCGAACTGCAGATAGATTTCCGAGCGATGTTTGAGCCGTGCGATCGCCTTGCGAAACGCCGCGTCGCGGGCCAGCCGAATGCCGTTGGTGTTGATCATCACCACGTCGATCGGCCGGCTGCACGCGTACTCGAAGATCTCGAGAAACTGCGGATGAATTGTCGGCTCGCCGCCGGAGAGTTGCAGAATCTCGGGCCGGCCTTCGCATTCGACCAAGCGATCGATGGCCCGGAGGCAATCGTCGAGCGGCACGTGTTTGCCGCCGGGGGCGCTGACCGCGTAGCACAGCGGGCAGGTGAGGTTACACGAAGACGTGATCTCCAGCACGGCCACGCAGGTGTGCTGCTCGTGCTCCGTGCAGAGGCCGCAATCGTACGGACAACCCCGCTCCGGCGCGACCCCCATCGTCGGCGGCAACCGGCCCGGCGCACTGTGGCCCGAGCGATCAAACCAGCGCTCGTCCGAGCAAACGAAGTCGTCGCGCAGGCCATGCTCGGGGCATTGCTTGCGAAAGTAAACGCGGCCGTCGCGGGCAATGATTTTGGCCGGCACGACCCGGACGCAGTCGGGACAGATGCTTTGCGTGAGGCCGAGAAAGCTGTGGTCGCGAAGCTGGGAGTGAGTCATGTGCATTTCGGCTCGGCTAGAGTGCGGTCTATTCATCAATCGCGGAAGACGTCGCGCCACCAGCGAGAACGACTCCACTTGAATAAGAAATACGCAACGACAAGCGTCACCACCAGGGCGACGGTGCCTGAGAAGATGATCAGGCTATCGCCCCCCTTCGTTCCGCCGGTGAGGCAAATGGTGCAAAACGTCCCGACCGAAGCAATCAGAACGACGGCGGAAGTGATCAACGCGAAAACGATGGACCCCACAAAACTCAGGGCTTTGTGTTCGGTCGACGTCTTGCGCCCCATGCGCTCGCGCTTGCGGATCAGCAGTGACGTGCGAATAAATGCCGGCAAGCAGCAGACGGCAATCGTGATGCCGACGCCCGGCATTTGAGCCATGATGCCGAAGAGAATCGCGGCGACCGTCAGGCCGATCAGCACGCTCGACAACGAAAACTGCATCCCGTGCGACGGGTCGTCGCGCATTCGGCGGAGCGCCTGTTGCCGCGAGAAATCGTCCGCCGCGGCTTCGTCCTTTTTGAGCGGAACGTCGCAACGCCGGCAGATCAACGCATCGGCAGGATTCGCCGCCGTGCAAACCGGACAGATGATCGATTGCGACGGAGCCGGCGTCATGGCTGCGGCGCCTCCTCGGAAGTTTCCGGCCCGTCGGCAAGTGGGCCGTCGACCAGCCGGCGAACATGCCGAATGGATTGACCGGCGACGATGCCCGCGATCGCCAACGTCGCCAAGAACATCAGTTGGTAGTAGCGCGGAACCGCCGGAGTTCGCGCCGCCAAATCGCCGGCGACGCCCAACGTTCGGCAGCCGAGGACCGTGAGATAGCCGAACATCGCGGCCAGCGTGGCGCACCGCACGAGCGACAATTGCAAACGGAGCCCGGCCATCGCGATGATCAACAGGTACACGGCCACCAGCGGGCTCGCAGCGCCGGACGTAAACACCAGCACGGCGGTGAGAAACCCGACGTCGGCCAAGGTCGACGCGTACATCAGGCCGGGCGGAAAAATACGCGACGCCAGCGCCAAATGGATGATCATCGCCACGGTCGCCCAAGCCAAGGCAATGAACGTCAGCGCCAGGTGCGTCTTTTCCGGAACCGCCGCTCCGTCGTCGAGCCCGAGAAAATTGAACCCTTGAAAATCGAGCCAGGCAAACTTGCCGCCGGCCGAGAAGTGATGCAACAGATGCAGCGTGTAGAGGAGGCCGACCGCGGCGATCCGCACGACGTTCGTGCGCAGCTCGGCGTCGAATTGCCGCTGCAGTCGGAACGTTTCCCACCGCGATGCGCTAGACGCCATAAGGGGCGGGTATTGATAGACGAAGGTGGTAGATCAAGAAGTCGAAAACGGGTAGCCCAGGTTGCTTCGCAACCTGGGTTTACGGGAGGCAGGGAAAAATCAACGCGGCATGACTTAGTGCCTCTTGCTTCGCCCAGGTTGGCGAGCAACCTGGGCTACCCTTGCTACGTATCGAGCCGCCTGAGGCATTGCACGATTTCGGCGTGCGTTCGTTCGCGATCGGTCGGCACCAGCGCCACGTACGCGTTGTCGCTGCAGCAGTCGATGATGATCTGCTTGTCGTTCGGGATGCGGTAGCCCATCGGGCACGGCTCGTGACCGTGGATCAAGCACTTGGTGTTGACGGTCTTGGCGAACGCGGCGCCGTTTTGCGGGCGGAAGTCGCGACCCCAGACGAGTTTGAACACCGCTCCCCCGTCGCACAGGTCGCGCTGCGTGTAAGGCCGGGCCAAGACCGAGGCGTCGAAGCAATCAGCGTCGGACCGCTCGGGACAACTATGCGACACGAACACCGATTGATTGACGCGAGCCGCCAACGGACAGCTCGCGATGAAATCCGTCGCGGCCAGCCGTACGGCGTCGGCCTGTTCGCCGTACGCTTCTTTGAGGCCCATGCGGAACATCACGTTCAGCATCCGCCGCGACTTCATGATCGGAAACTCGGTCAGCTCCGACAACTCGTGGTTCGAAAGCAAGAAGTGAAACCGCTCCGGGTAGCGGACCTTCAGGCGGGCCACGTCTTCGAGCATCCGGTGCGATTGGCACCCGCCCCCTTCGTACGTCGGCCCGCCGTGGCAAACCTCTTGCATGATGAGGTGGCGACGAGGATGCCGATCGAGGTCCGCCAGCGCCAGGATCGCGTCGTAGTTGCGACGATGCCCGTGCAAGTCGGCGGAGATTAAGACGTCGGTCGCGTTCTCGGCCGTGAATTGCAGCACGTTGCCGAGCCGGGCCGGCGTCGACCTATTCAACTCCGTCGCCTGCCGAAAGGCTGCGATCACGGCTTCAGCAGTGGTGGAATCGGCGGCGGTGCCCATGAAAAAAGGGTAACAGTGGGGGGAAGCGGGAACAAGGGACGGAAGAGCTAGGAGCTTAGAGCCAGGAGCTAAGAGCAAGAGGCGGATGCCCAAACCAATGACGGACTCTCTAGACTCCGGGCTCCCAGCTCCCGGCTCCAAGCTCACCGCTCGCTCAGTACGCACCTCAGCCCCACCGCGTCATCCCGGAGCGTCACCTCCGCGCGGCGGCGGGTACCGCTGGACAGTTGTTCGGGTTTGTCTTTCCAACTGCCGCCGCGGAGGACGCCTGCCGACTTTTTGTCGCCTGCCGGTGTATTGTCGGCAGGTGTGCGATATGGCCGGCCGTCGGGTGGGAGCGCGGCGACGTCATCCGTCCAATCGTCGGCCGTCCATTCCCAGAGGTAGCCGTGCGCGTCGTACAAGCCCCAAGGGTTGGGCGCTTTCGCTCCGACGGGCGGATCGTTCCCGGCGGCGTTGCCTGTGTGCCAAGCGTGCTTGTCGAGCAAGGCGAGGTCGTCGCCGAAGGAGTAGCGTGTCGTGGTGCCGGCTCGGGTGCAGTATTCCCATTCCGCCTCGCTGGGCAGCCGGACGACTTGCGACTCGTCGATGAACTTCGCGGCCCGCATCTTGGTGGTCGCTCGTCGACAGAACTCTTCAGCCTCGGCGCGCGATAACATCTCGACGCTATTGCGCGGACCTTGCCAACGGCTGGGGTTCGAGCCCATCACGGCCTCCCACAGATTCTGCGGCACCTCGTACTTGGCGATCGCAAACGGCTTGGCGAAACGGATGGTCGCCGATTTCTGTTCGGCCGCAACTTCGCCGCCGGTGAGCTTCACCTCGGCGGGAAACTTCCCCTGCCCGGGCGTGATGGGAATGAACTCCGCGCGAAACGTCTTGAGCAGCGCAAGTTCGTCGGGCGGCGAAGCGGACGCCGGCGGCTCGGCGGCCAGCAGCGACAGGGCAAGAATAAATGCGTTCATAGGGCGGCTCAGGGTCCGAAAATCATTTGCAAGCGACTGATAACCGTCTGTGCCGTTGCGGCGTCAATCTGCCCGAGTCGCTTGACCAAGCGGATCTTATCGACGGTGCGAATCTGATCCAGAACTACGAAGCCGGCCTTGTTCTTGAAGCGACAAGAAATTCGGCTGGGGTACGCTTTACCGTGCGTCGTCATCGGAGCGATGATGATGTTTCGCAACCGCTCGTTCATTTCATCGGGTGAAATGACCAAACACGGGCGCGTCTTTTTGATTTCGGCTCCGAGCGTCGGGTCGAGGGCGACCAAGAAAACGTCGAAGCGCCGGACTACCAAGTCCATTGGTCGCGATCCCACTTCGAAGTCGTCGGAGGATCGAGAAGTTCGTCGTCGCCTGCCTTGGCCATTTCAGCGAAAGCTTCGCTCCAGCCGGCCCGCAGGTTAGTTTTCGGCCGAATGACGAGCCCCTGTTTTGTGGCGATGATCTCCACTTCATCCTTTAAACCGCTCTGCTCCAGCAGCGGTTTGGGAATGCGAATGCCTTTGGAGTTTCCGATGGTGATGATGCGGCTAATCATGGGATGGTGTGATCGATTTAGATCCGGCTCCGTCGTCAACGTAATTACATTGTACTGCCGGCACCCTTGATGGAATACCGGTCGCGTCGACTCTGCGGGCCATGCCGGCGATGCTTTGCGAGTTAGGCGTTCCGAAGGCCTTAAGCTACCGTCGCCGGCGGAGAATTTAACGGTTGTGCAGGCTGCGCGGGCGTCGGCGAGTCCTCGACAAATCTTGAAAGATTTTCGACGTTTTCTAAAGCGTTTGTGGGATATGTTTTAGATGGCACTCAAATCGGCCGTGTGAAAATGTACGGTTTGCACGCGGCGACGAATTGCGGCAGATTCGATCCCTGCCGAGGTTTCGCGTCGATTTTTGTTCCGCCTCTCTACGGACGCCGGGGGCCGGAGATCGCAGCCAGGAGTCAGTCGCGCCGATTCGTGCAGGCATTGAAGCCGCGCGAACGACGTGCTTCCGAGTTGCGTATCTCTTTATCAAGCACGGACGCTCGCGACTTACGAGGCCGCTACATGCGGCGCGCGATTCGCAACGGCGAATTCATTCGCCCGCAGTCAGTCCACCACATCGATCCGTGTCATAGGTTTCACGTCACCATGAGAATCTTCTCTTCGTCGGCGGCATTGCTCGCGCTCTGCGGCGTCGCCCAAGCTCAGGCTCCTTGCAGCTCGTGCGCTCCGGCCGCTTCGACCGCCGCCGTGGCCGTCGAAGCGTATCGGCTGGAGTATCGCACGGTTTACGACGAGCGGCCGTTCACGGCTTATCGCCTGGAAAACGAAACGGTTTACGAAGAACGCGAAGTGACGAGCTATCGTCCGGTCTGGGAAACCCAGATGCGCGAGAAGAAGTACACCGTCGCCAAGCCGATCTACGAAACGAGCGAACGCGAAGAGCGTTACACGGTCGAGAAGCCCGTGTATGAAACGCAAATGCGCGACGAGAGCTACGACGTCGTTCGCCAGATTCCCGAGACGAGCGAGCGCGAAGAACGCTTCACCGTGCAGCGCCCGGTCTGGGAAACGCAGCTGAAAGAAGAGCGCTACACCGTCCAGCGCCCGGTCTACGAGACCAGCGAGCGCGAAGAGGCCTACACGGTGATGGAACAAGTCACGACGATGCGGCCGGTGCAAATCGAGCAAGGCCAGTACGTGACGAACTACGCCTTGCAGCCGGGCGCCGTGCGGACGCGGCTCGCTTGGAACCAACGCGGTTATCAGATCGACCCGCTGACCGGCGCCGCCACGTATCAGCGCGGCGGCCTGCATTGGACTCCGATGCAAGCCCCGGCCACGGTCGTGCCGCAGACGACCTTCCAATCGAACATCGTCACGGCCCAAGTGCCGCAAACGAGCATTGTGCCGCGCACCGAAGTTCGCAAAGTGCCCGTGCAAACCGTGCGTATGGTCAATGAAGAAATGGTTCGCCAAGTGCCGGTGCAGGTCTGCCGCATGGTCACCGAAGAGCAAGTTCGCAAAGTGCCGGTAACGACCTACAAACAAGTGGTCGAGCGCGTCGAGAAGCAAACGCCGGTGCAAGTTTGCCGGATGGTGCAGGAAGAAGTCGTCAAGAAGGTTCCGGTCACCACGATGCGGATGGCCTACGAAGAACGGGTCGAGCAAACTCCGGTTCGCGTCTGCAAGCAAGAAGCGGTCGTCGAGAAGGTGCGCGTGCCGCACGTCGTCGAAAAGCGCGTGGCCGTGAACTACATCGAGCGGACGCCGCGGATCGTTTGCTACAAGGTGCCGGTCGATGCTTGCGGCAACCCGGTGCGCGTGGAAGCCGCTTCGCCGACGACCACCGAATCGACGACCGTGATTCGCAAGGAATCGACGGCCTCGCCGACGCCGGCTCCGACGGCTCCGCAATCGACGTACGGCAGCGGCAGTGCGACCGGTTCGGGCTCCGCAGGTGGCTCGGCTCCGGCTCTGCCGCGCGACGCCGCGGTGCCGATGCCGATCGATGAATCGTCGGCCCGCAAGCCGGTCGTCGAAGGTGCGCCGGCCGATGTGGCGGCTCCGGCCAAATAACGCCGGACAAGTAACATCGATGTTCGCGCGGCGGCTCCGGCCATCGCCCGTAACAAAGCATTCGCAAGGCCCGGGGCGTCAGAACCCCGGGCCTTGTCGTTTTCAGTAGTAAGCGACTTCACCTACTCCGATTTAATTCGTTTGAACTTGAACGGCAGGCCACGCATAATCCGAGCCACATCGGAACGTACACCTCATCGGCGGGGCTCGGCCATGTTTGTTCGCGCGCTAGTCGCTTTATTCGTCGGTTGGCTCCCGCTCGTCGTGGCGGCCGGGGAGCATGTCGATCCGTCGGGCTATCGGTTCACCTATCCCGACGGTTGGACGGCGATCACGAAGGATATTAAGCACTCGCACGGTGCGCTGCCGAAGGAAGTTTCCGACTGGATCGAAGACAATAAAGTCGACTTGAGTAAGCTCAGCGTCGTCGTCATCCGTAACGGCGAAGAAGAGTTCTTGGAAAACATGAACGTCGTCGTCGAGAAGCAGCAGATGCCGCTCGATGAAAAGATGCTCCAGGAACTCGTCTCCTTATTACCGCAGCAGTACAAGTCGATGGGAGCCGACGTCACCATCAAGAAGAGCGCCAAGACGAGCTACGGTCCGAACGACGCGTTGATGGTCGAATACACCGCACGACTGCCGGGCGTGCCGATGCTGCTCGAGCAGCGACAAGTGTTCTTCACCGGCGGCGGCAAGACGTTCATCGTCACCTGCACGGGCGCGGGAACGAACTTTGTTAAGTATGGCCCGGCGTTCGATAAAATCTTGGCGAGCTTCGACGTCCCCGCGCGCACCGCGTCGAGCTTCGACTGGGGCCGCGTCTTCAGCGGCGGCGTCAACGGCGCGGTGATCGGCGGACTCGTAGGTTTGCTGGGCGGGCTGGCCGTGATGGTCAAGAAGTTGTTCGCCAAGAAGCAACAGCCGCCGGCTCCGCCGCTAGAATTTCCGCAGTTCCCGCAAACCTGAAAGCCGCCGACGATGAGTGAGTCGCCGCAAGCAAAGCCGCTCGCCGTGCAGGCGGCCAAAGGAAGTTGGATGGCGCCGCTGTTGGCGCTGGGCGTCTCGATGTTCGGGAGCAGTTTGATCAAAGGCCCTTCGGCCCGTGATGTGGCGGGCGTCGTGTTGCTCACCGTTCTTGGCCTGTGCGCGCTAGGCGTCGTGCTGGGAGTCGCGGCTCTTTGCGGCGTGAAGAAGCACGGCTCGCGCGGCATCGTCGTGCCCGCCGTCATCGGGCTGCTGCTCTCGGGCGGATTTCTGTATTTGAACTATGCGATCTTTCAAGACGTCGGGGATCGGCAGCGACAACGTCTGGAAGAGCAGCAAGAGCAACGGCGTCGCGAGGCGCCTTACGAGGCTTAACGGCCAATGTTTGCTCGCTCGCAGTTCGTCGGCAAATAAACTTCCTAAGCGAGGCGTCGTGATTTCCGACTGCGTTCCGTAAACTCATCAGTCGCGACCGATATTCCCGCCTGTTTGCACCGTCTGACTGCACTCTGTAGCCCCGCCCCGCTCTCTCCTGCCCTGCATCACTTCTCTTGAGGTTCTCCGCCATGAAATTCTTGGCCAGGGTTGCCTTGTTTGCTTCGCTCACGGCGTCCGTTTTCCATGACGTCGCGCCGGCCTCGGCCGCTGATTTTGTGCTCGTCGATGAAAACACGCCGCCGGCGCCGATCGTGCTGTTTGCCGATGCGCCGCCACTCACGCGCGAGGCGGCCGTGACGCTGGCCGACTCGATCGAGAAGATGTGCGGCAAGCGGCCGGAGATCATCGACGGCGAACCGAAGCCGTTGCCGGAGCGGGCCATTTGGGTCGGCGTGCAACCGGCCGTGAAGACGCTCTTGCCGCAGGTCGATACGGAGTTCAAGCATCCGGAAGAGATCTTGCTGGCGACAGACGGCCGGCATCTGCTCGTCGCCGGCCGCGATCGTTGGGATCCGAACCACATGAACGTCACGGTCAAGAAAGGCGTGGTCAAAGGGGAGCAGCACGAATACGGCACGGCCAACGCCGTCTTTACGCTGCTGCAAGATAAACTCGGCGCACGCTGGTTCTGGCCCGGCCCTCTCGGCGAAGACTTGCCGAAGCAAACCGCGATTCGTCTGGCACCGTTTGAGTATCGCTATCACCCGCAAATTCGCTCGCGCAGCGGCGTGCTGCATTACTCGGGCCTCGGCGTGACGGGCTACGGCATCTCGCACGACTGGACCCGACTGCAACGTTTGTCGCTCCAATCGCTCGGCATGGAAGGTGGCCACGGCTTCGGCGATTGGTGGGATCGGTTCCATAAGGATCATCCCGAGTGGTTCGCGCTGCAGCCCAACGGCGAGCGCAACGGCTTTCCGAGCCCGCACAATGCCAAGCTTTGCGAATCGAATCCCGAAGTGGCCGAGCAATGGCTGGCCGACGTCGAGAAGAAACTCGCCGCCGATCCGACGCAGACCGTCTTCAACGTCTCGGCCAACGACGGTTGGGCTTCCGGCCACTGCACCTGCGAAAAGTGCCGCGCTTGGGATCATCCCGACGGCGAGCCGCGGAGTTTCAACTGGTTCAAACAAAACGAACTTCACCCGGCGCTCACCGATCGGGCTGTGACGTTCGCCAACCGGCTTGCGGGGATGCTCAAAGCGAAGTACCCGGACAAAGACTACAAGGTCATGCTCATGGCATACGGTCACACGCGGCCCGCGCCGGTGAAAGCGAAGCCGGCCGACAACGTGATCATCTCCAGCGTCGCGAATTTCCTAGGCCGCAAGAACCTCGTCGACGACGGCTCCACGCGCGGCACTACGCATCGCGAGCAGTTCGAAGCCTGGACCAAGCACGCCAAGCATCTGATGTGGCGACCGAACACGGGCAGCCCCGCCGGTTGGCAACAAGGGCTGCCGGATGTTTCGCTGGAGCAGACGATCGAAGACTTCAAACTGGTCGGCCGCTCAGGCTGCCTGGGCATCTACGTCGACGGCGTGTGGGAACATTGGGCCACGATGGGGCCGATGTATTACCTGATGGGGCAACTCACGTGGAATCCTGAAGCCGACGGCCACGCGATTCTCGACGACTACTTTGCCCGCGCGTTTGGCCCTGCGGCGGAGCCCGTTCGTGCGTATTACACCATGTTTGAAAAGGCCCGGATGGATTACACGGACAAGCACGGCTACGACGGCGGCCTCGAAAACCTGGCCGCGCTTTACACGCCGGATTTACTCGCGACGGCTCGCGGCCATTTGAAGCGAGCCACCGAAGCCGCGGCCGCTGGACCGGAGATCTATCGCAAGCGGGTGGAGTTCGTCGGCGTGGGCCTCGAGTGGACGGAACTGGTCGTCGCCAACGCGCGATTGATGAAAGACTACTGGAAGAAGCCCAGCAGCGAAGTCGCCGAACAAGTTCGCGCGAACTGGAAAGTGATGGAAACGCTGGCCACGGCGAACCGGCCGGCCATCAACTGGGGCCCAAGCCGGCCAATGACGCCCCGCATGGCAGGCCTGCACCCGGACTTTCCGCCGAAGAAGGGAAAGAAAAAGCCGGCGAAAGATTTGGATTTGAATTGAGGCAAATGCAGACTGCTGACTGCCGAATAGATTGGGATCTCTCATTCCTGTTCAGCAGTCGGCAGTCAGCAGTCTGCAGTAACTTCACAGCTGCCGCCAGACGACGACGGCCGGCGGATAGCGGCGTTCGGTCCAGAGTTCGGGTTGCGGCAGGCGCTGCGGGTCGAAGCGGTCGTCGGCTTCGACGACGATCGTGCTTCCGGGCGGTGCCAGCGCGAGGATGTCGTCGAGCAGCCGCAGCATCTCGGCTTCGCGAACCGCGTAGAAATCGTACGGCGGCGAGCAGAAGACGAGCCACGGCGCGGGCGATGCCCCTTCTGGTGATGCTGCGGCCTTACCTGCATCGGGCACGCTGAACGTGCGACCGTCGCGGCGCATCAGGCGGAGTTGCAGAAACGTGTCGCCGCCGACGACTTGGGCCTTTTGATCAAGCTCGACCTCGCGGAGGTTGGCTTCGATCAGTTCGGCCGTCGGGAAATGTTTTTCCAAGAACACGCCCCACACGCAGCCTCGGCTCAAGGCTTCAATGCCGAGGGCTCCGGTGCCGGCGAAGAGATCAACGACCAGTGACCCTTTGATTCCGGTGCCCAGGAGATTGAACACGGCCTCGCGGACCCGATCTTTCATCGGCCGCGTCCGAGCATCGCCGCTATAGGTCAGCTTCCGCCCGCGTTGCGTGCCGCCGATGATACGGATGCCGGCGACGTCGGGAGCCTCGGGCTTCGTCGACTTCGCGGCCGAGGCCTCGCCCGCCGATTCATTGGAGGCTTCGTCTTCGTCGCGGCGTCGGCGGTTGCGGTGCGATTTGGGCATGAAAAGCTTTCGTGTGCCTTCGTGTGCCATGCCGTCATCGCCGCAGGCGAGGTCGGCATGTCTTGTGAAAGCCCGATGTATGGATGTCGAAGCCGAAAGAACATGCCGACCCGGCTTCGCCGTGACGGCATGGCACGAGAATTCGGACGTGCCGGCACGTGCCCTTGATCGGCAACTCCCCTTTGCGGGAAAGCCGAAAATTCCCTATCTTGCTGGTTTGCTCAGGCCGTCGGCACGCCGCGTAGGGCGGAAGCCGGGTGGCTTGTTGAATCGTATCGTGATCGTATTCCGTCGGGAAGGAACCGCCGCATGTTCGCACGCCTCGCCTGCTTCGCATCGCTCGCCGGCCTGATGACCGTCGCCGCTTGGGCGCAAGAACCCGCCGCGACGACCCCCGCCGCTCCCAATGCCGGGCCAGGTCTGACGCTGCCGGGCCTGCCGACGGCGTCGCCCACCGGCACGGCCGCCCTGCCCGCCACCAGTGGTTCGCCCGAGTTCGACGCCCTGCTGAAGAAGTGGGACGATCTGCTCGACCAAATGAAGCAGACGCAGGTCGATTACAAACTGGCCAAGCCGGAAGAACGCGGCCCGCTGGTCGAAAAGTTCAAGCAACTCAAGCTCGACGGCGAAAAGCTCCAGCCGGAAGTCCTCAAGGCGGCCGAAGCGGGCCTGGCGAAAGATCCGAAGGGGACGGCCTTCGTGACGTTCCTGGCTTCCTTCGCGGGCGGCGAATACCTCCGCGACAACTACGAGCAGGCCCTGCGGATCAGCGAAAAGCTGATCGACGCCAAGTACGAGAACAAGCGGATCTACAACCTGGCGGGCAAGGCCGCGTTTAACCTGTGCGAGTTCGACAAGGCCGAGAAATATCTGAAGACGGCCCAAGAAGGGTCGGCGCTCGACGGGCGGGCCGACGGCTATTTGCAGAACATCGAAGCCTACAAAACCCTGTGGAAGAAAGAACAAGAGATCCGCGCTCAAGAAGCCAAGGATGCGGCCGATCCGAACAAGGCGCTACCGCGCGTGGTGCTGAAGACGACCGACGGTGACATCGTGCTCGAACTCTTCGAGAACGAAGCGCCGCAAACGGTCGGCAACTTCATCAACCTGGTCGAAAAAGGTTTCTACAACGGCGTGTTGCTGCACCGCGTGATCCATGAATTCATGGCGCAGGGCGGCGACCCGAACGGCGACGGCTCCGGCGGCCCGGGCTATTACATTCAAGACGAGACCGACAAAGAGAATCGCCGGCTGCACTTCCGCGGAGCGCTGAGCATGGCGCATTCCGGCGTGAAGAACTCCGGCGGCTCGCAATTCTTCATCACCTTCTGCCCGACGTCGAACCTCGACGGCAAAGCGGTGAACCCGAAGAACGAGCAGTACCCTCACACGGTTTTCGGCCGCGTCGTCGAAGGTTTCGACGTGCTGCCGAAGTTGCAGAAGCGGGACACCTCGAGCGGCCCGCACGGCACGTCGAGCGGTCCGCTGCCGCCGGCGGATAAGATCCTCGAGGCCAAGGTGCTGCGAAAGCGCAATCACCCGTACGAACCGACGAAGCTTCCGGAGCCGAAGGTGATCAGCGGGAAGTAGACGACTTCTCGGCGGGCGGCACTCGTTACTGAAACAGAATCGGACGTTCGCTTCGAATCGCAATATCACAAAGATGTTGCAACCGCTCCAACAATGGTTCTCCATCTACGTCGATGAACGAGTCGTAGAGAGACAGCGGTTTGAGGCCCAATAATTTCGCCGTCTGTTGTTGCCACTCTACTGCGAAGATCCGAGGCGGCAAACGTTGAAAGTTGTCGGCGATTTCTCGGAGTTCATCCTTCAATGTCACACACGATGCTGCAGACCACTCTCCGTCGCAATCCGAATGCAAAATAAGCGTTGGATACTTCGCGCCCGAACGCCCCTGCTCTAGTTGATCGATGACCGTGCTGCGAAAAGCGTCGAAGTCTGAGTACGTTCCAACTTCGACCCCTCCTAGTTCCTCGTCTTCGTCAAAGACGCAGAGATACAGTCCCACAGATCTAAACCTTTCGCACGCGGATCACTTGGGAATGCTTTTTCTGCCAGTCGCGCAACGCCGAACTTAATTGGCAACGTTTCGGAACATCGATGACAAGTTTGCGATCTTGGCTGATCGCGATGTAAGTCATCAAGTAGATCTGATATGTCAAACGAAGCGCCGAGCAAGCCTTAATCAGGTAGAGAACTCCGTTTCTTTCAGCGTCCGGTCGAGTTGTGCGTGCGACCTGATGCTTCGTGTATCGAACCTCCACTCTATAGCTCCTTCTGTCGTGCTCGCTAGGTTAGAGCACAAAAGTATGTAGCACTGGCGTAAGCGAGTGCCACTCAGACTTGCGGACGAATTGCTCGGTAAACGGCCGGCTCACGCTGGCCGCTCGCCCAAGTTGTGGAAAACCTGTCACTTTGTCAGGTTCAAAAAACGCGATGATAGGTTCTTGACACTATCAGGAAAGCTAAATACCTTATTATCCGATCGCCGAATAGTATCTCCGCGCAGCATCTGTGGCCGTGAATCTGCATTCACTTCCGCGGGCTGCGTTTTTTCGTCGCCTCATTGGCGACGTTTTCGCGCCTCGGATCGCCCGTGCAACTCAAAGCCCTGAAAGTCTTTTGCGACGTCGTCCAGCAGCGCAGCTTCTCGCGCGCGGCCGACGAGAACAGCATCTCCCAGTCGGGGGCGAGCCAGCTTGTTCAGCAACTCGAAGACCATCTCGGCGTTCGGCTGATCGATCGCTCGAAGCGCCCGTTTGTGATGACGCCCGAGGGAGACCTCTTCTACGCGCAATGCCGGGATATCGTTTCCCGTTATTTTGCGCTGGAAGACAAGGTCCGCACGATGCACCAAGAGGTGATCGGTCGGGTTCGGGTCGCGGCCATCTATTCCGTCGGCCTGCACTTGATGGCCGACTACATCAGCTCGTTCATGAGCGAGTACCCGAAGGCCAACGTGCGGCTCGAGTACCTGCATCCGCATCGGGTGTACGAAAGCGTCGAGGACGACGTTGCCGACATCGGGCTGGTGAGCTACCCGAAGTCGTCGCGGACGATCGACGCGATCGCCTGGCGCGAAGAGAAGATGGTGTTGGCCTGCGCGCCGCAGCATCCCTTGGCGCGGCGTCCGCGGATTTCCATCTCGGAACTCCATGGACATCAGATGGTCGGGTTCGACGGCGACCTCACGATCCGCCGCGAGATCGATCGGGTGCTCAATCAGCATCACGCCGAAGTGATCGTGCAGATGGAATTCGACAACATCGAAACCATCAAGCGGGCCGTCGAAATCAACACTGGGGTGTCGCTGCTGCCTGAGCCGACGATCTTGCGCGAAGTGGCCGCCGGAACCTTGGTGGCGGTGCCGCTCGATACCGATGAGCTGGTCCGGCCGCTGGGGATCATCGTGCGGCGCGGCAAAGAACTCAGCGTCACCGCCCAGCGCTTCATCGAACATTTGCAACGGGGAGGCCGAACCGAAGAAGGTTTGCCGGCCTCAAGCACGACGGCGCCGGACGCGCCGATTGCAACCAACGGGCACGGCGGCCGCAACGGCGCGATATCTCACGCCGGGAAAACCACCACCGTCTAAATCAACGTTTGGACGGCCGATACGAACCAACGTCGGCCGTCGTTTTGTCAGGGAGTTTGCCATGCACGAGCGCATCAAACAAATCGGCCTGCCGCCGCGCGAAGGTCTTTACGACCCGGAGAACGAGCACGATGCCTGCGGCGTCGGCTTCGTCGTCGACATCAAAGGCCGGCAGAGCCACGAGATCGTCCGCCGCGGGTTGGAGATTCTTGTGAATCTCACCCATCGCGGGGCGACCGGTTGCGATCCGCTCACGGGCGACGGCGCGGGCATCATTACGCAAATCCCGCACGATTTCTTCGTCGCCAAAGCGGCCGAAGCCGGCTTTAAGCTGCCGGCCAAGGGGGACTACGGCATCGGCTTCGTGTTCCTGCCGAACGACGCGCAAGAGCGCAAGTTCTGCATGGAACTGCTGGAGAAGTTCATCGCCGAAGAAGGCCAGCAGCTTCTCGGCTGGCGCGACGTGCCGGTCGACAACGAGCACATCGGCTGGAGCGCGCGCGACGTCGAACCGATGATGAAGCAGGTCTTCATCGCCCGCGGCAAGAACACGCCGGCCGACATGCTGGAGTGGAAGCTGTTCGTCATTCGCAAGCGGCTCGAAGTGGCCGTGTACGACAGCAAGCTCACGCAAAAGAAATACAGCTACCTGCCGAGCCTCTCGACGCGCACGATCGTCTACAAGGGCCTGATGCTGGCCGAACAGGTCGAGCGGTTTTATCTCGACTTGGCCGACCCGCGATTCGTGTCGGCGCTCGCGCTAGTGCATCAGCGCTACAGCACGAACACCTTTCCGACGTGGGACCTCGCGCATCCGTTCCGCTTCGTCGCTCACAACGGCGAAATCAACACCCTCCGCGGCAACGTCAACTGGATGCGGGCTCGCCAAAGCTTGCTCGCTTCCGAGAAGTACGGCCCGGACTTGCACAAGGTGCTGCCGATCTACACGACCGGCGGCTCGGACTCGGCCAACTTCGACAACGTGCTCGAGCTGCTTGTGGTGACCGGCCGGTCGCTGCCGGAAGCGATGAGCATGATGGTGCCCGAACCGTGGGCCGGCCACGAGACGATGAGCGACGAGAAGAAGGCCTACTACGAATTCAAGGCCTGCTTGATGGAGCCGTGGGACGGCCCGGCCTCGATGGCCTTTACCGATGGTGTCGTTATGGGCGCGACGCTCGACCGCAACGGTTTGCGTCCGAGCCGATACTGGGTCACTAAAGGCGGCTGGGTCATCATGGCCTCGGAAGCCGGCGTGCTCGACATTCCGCCGGAAGAAGTCGAATCGAAGGGCCGGCTGCGGCCGGGCCGGATGTTCCTCGTCGACACGGCCCAAGGCCGGATCATCACCGACTCCGAAATCAAAAACGGCCTGGCCTCGCGGCACCCGTACCGCCAGTGGCTCAACGAAAACCAGATCAAGCTCGACGACCTGCCGAAGGTGAAGGACTATGCGAAGCCGGGCGTGGTCGTTAACGACGCTGCCACGAATGGTCACGCGACCAACGGTCACGCCGCGGAAGGCACCGTCGACGGCTTTACGCATGAAGGGCTCCGCGAGCAGCAACGGGCCTTCGGCTATACGCTCGAAGACCTGAAGGTGCTGCTCACGCCGATGGGCGCCGACGGCATGGAAGCGATCGGCTCGATGGGGAGCGATACGCCGATCGCCGTGCTCTCCAGCCGGCCGCAGCTTCTTTACAACT